>JAZADD010000029.1:0-54197 GCA_036124005.1 Thermoplasmatota archaeon | reverse complement strand
CGCACCTGAATTCACAAGATTGAGCAAGAGATTCTTGGCGCGATCGACGACTTGAGTACGCTTAGCAGATCGAACATTTTCGATCTTCTGAACTTTGATATTCGCCTGACATGGTCCAATACGATCAATGGTCTCTAGAGCTGCTGCAATAACTGCAGTAGTAACCTGATCAATCATTGTCGGAAGACGGATTATGCCTTGCACTTTGCCTCGTTGATTTTGTAGTTCAACATCTACGTGTCCAATGCGTCCTTTACGCTGCATTGCTCGAAGTTGCAAACTCTCACCGAGTAGTCCCTCCGTTTGACCGAAGATTGCTCCGACCACATCCTTTCTCTGTACGGTTCCATCCGTGCGGATGGTTGCCTCGATTACATACTTCGGTTCTGCCATTTTGATTCCTCTTTAGTGGTTCGAATCAGGCTGTGCCGCGGAAGCGGGAAGTATCCCGCCATCCGGCGGGCACGAAGACCGCAAAGCGGCCAGGAACGTGACTCGAATAATTGCATCTGGTCGGTCCATGTGGGATTAAACCTCCGTCATTGGATGCTACCAAGTGATATGTTTCTACTATGGACAGCCTTCAAGGCAGATAGAGGGTTACACCTTGCATGGGCAGCGCTCCTGAGACACTCTCGGTGTTCAGTGCTGTTGTTCAAACGGTGTTGAACGACGGCGTGCTAACCCAAGAAGAAAAACGATTGATAATCACGATCGGGCGTGAACTTGAGTTGGACGATGGTGATCCAGTTCGAGTATACAATGCGGTGCTTGAAGGTGAAATCGTTACAGGCGGAAGAAAGCTTACTCGAAACGAGCGAGTACAAGTATATCGAAAATCATGGAGAACTGTCAATTTCAACGATGACGAATCAATTGATGAAGCAGCAGTTATGAAGCGATTGAGAGAAGTTCTTGACTTTTCAAAGGAGGAGGCGGAAGAGCTCATCAAACCGCTTCGTTCAACTTCTGAAGTTCCTGTTGAAGATGCGAGTTCCATTTCATCCCGATTCCGAAGGATGTTCGGAAGGTGACATCGTGATAGATCCTCTTGATGACCATCTCGAGCAAGTCACTCCGAAGATGCTGAAACGTCCAAAACGGCTGATGAAGCATATCAGAGATGCCTATCCAATAGGTGTGCCCGCCTTAGCAATGAAATCAACTACCGATCGAATTGGCGCGCATGCTGGATATTCATTCCATCTAGGAACTCCTGAACCTGAACTCCAGAGAATTGCTTCTTGGATACTTACTAAAATGGAAGGAGATGAAGAACGTATTGAGACATTAATCGGTCGGCTTTGGCTCCGATTTGGACGAGAAGATCTCGTCCTTTCATCCCTCTTACTCGCCAATCTGCCAGATAGGTTACACAATCCAGAATGGCGTTGGTTGACCCTCATCGATCTTGTTAAACATCGACGAACAAAATTTGGAAGTATTCCCTTAGAAGTGATGCTTCTCCATATCGAAGAAATGGCAAGAGCGGGTCGAACTGAAATTCCACTGGTTTTGTTGGAAAGTATCCTTAATGAAAGCGATTCGATGCAAGCATTGGGAATTCTCGCTGCCCATCAACGATTTCGAAAGGATGGAGTCTCTGAAGGTGTCCTTCTTGCTCTAAAGAATTCAAAACTTCCAGAAGGTGATGGTCTATTACGAAGGATTCGTGATACTCTCCTCTCCAACGCGGAAGCATGAAAGGTTCCAAGGTGAAATACTCAACCATGGGCACACCTCTCGTCCCTGCCGAGGAACCTGTGGTTGAACCAGTATTGGAGTGGACGATTCGGCGTGATGCAGAGGATATTCGAACTCTAATGGGCTGGATTACAGCCTCTACTAAACGACGGGAACGGGAAGCTTTGATTGTCCGTACAAGAGAACTTCTTGCTGAAATTGAGCATGCAGCCCAACGATTAGATGAACTCAGGTAGGTGAGGGCATTCGAGGATTAATCCTTGCAGGCGGGCGTTCATCTCGAATGGGTGTGGACAAGGCGTTATTGGAAATTAATGGGTTGACCCTGCTCGAAATTGCAGTTCTAAATCTGAATAAATCTGGAATTGAGTCGATCCATGTCCTAGTAAAAAATCGGAAACAAGCCGATACCTACCGAACCATATTGGATAGAAGTGTGTCATTTCACCTAGACCCCCTAGATACCAAAGGTCCGTGGGAAGCCTTAGTTGCCATGCTTCAACAATTAGATGGGGAAGAAATCGTTCAACTTCTCCCAGTGGATACCCCTTGGTTCGATAATATTGCAATCGGCCTGCTTCAACAACAAATGGAACTTTTACCAGAATTAGATGGAGTATTGCCAGTGAATGAACATGGAAGTCATCCCTTATTGGCCCAATTCCGTTCTGGAAAAATATTGGAATGCTTGTTATCGCAGCCTCCACAATCACTTCGTTCATTGTTCGAACAAATCAATCTACAAGCCGTAGTTGCAGAAGATTTTCATCAGGCTGGATGTCATCCAAATTGTTTGTGGAATCTCAATTATCCCGAAGATCTTGCCAAATAACTGTCTCTCCTTCAAGCCGGAATCTTCCAGCCGCAAAATCAGAAATCAACTGAGGATATAGATGGTGTTCTACCACCTTAACTCGTTCTTGTAACATCTCAATAGTATCGCCTTTGTGGACTGGAACTTCAGACTGAGCTATGATTGCCCCCGTATCCACACCACCATCAACAAAATGCACTGTGCATCCCGTCACTGTATCACCAGATGCGAGAACATCACGGTGTGCATGAGCGCCAGGATGTCGTGGGAGAAGTGATGGATGTATATTGAGGACTTTACCCGACCAATCTCGGAGAAAATCAGGAGTCAAAATCCGCATATATCCCGAGAGAATTATGGCTTCTACCTCATATTTCTCAAGAACTGATTCTAGAGCTAATTCATGGGCTCGACGACGAGAAGGTTGTGCATCTTCAGCAATATCAACCAATGGCACTATCTCTGCAGCGACGCCGTGTTCTTCAGCAATCGAAAGGCCACCGACACCTTTGCGATCACTGATTACAACGGATGTGACGAAGCAAGGAGAGGCCATCTGCGATTCTTGAGTAATTAAGGCGTGCATTCCAGAACCACTTCCTGAAATCAGAACTGCAAGGCGTAATGGAGAGGATGGGGTTCCTACCCGTGGAGCCACCATGGAATAAGCATGGAGATTCTCACCTTGAGCGTATGGACCAATGTGAATGAAATACACATCATTTTACCTCGCCGATGACCGGATGTGAATTAGATGGGACAAGAAGGGCGACTTGGTAGTGTAGATGCTATCGTTGAGAAGTATGCTGTAGCAAGTAATCCTGTACGTCGTATTATCTATGTCACGATTGGTTGCATGTGCCTTGTGTTTGCCGGTATTGGTGTTCTTTTACCTGGTTGGCCGACCGTCTCATGGGCTGTTCCTGCAGCATTCTTATTCTCACTCTCAAACGAACGGCTCTTTCGATACACCTTGACGAATCGTTTCTTTGGAGCATCTATGTTCGAATATTATGCAACAGGGAAAACATTGCCATCCCATGTGAAGTATATCATTTCGATGATGGTTGCCGTTATGTCTAGCCTATCTGCTTACTTCGTATGGTCTGTATCTACACGTGGTGATGAGGGTAAATTGCTACAACCTAGCACATGGACGGGGGCTGATGAGTTCGCTCTTGGTGCGCTCACTATTATTGGAGTTGGGCTTCTTGGAATCCTGTATATTATTCTCAAAGTGAATACACGCAGTTCTGATTAGTGGCGGAACAGGCGTGTTCCTGTAAATATCATGGACATGGCGTGCTCATTCGCTGCGTCAATTGATTCCTGATCACGAATTGAGCCACCGGGCTGAACAATGGATGTTACTCCAATCTCATGGGCGGCATCAATACCATCACGGAATGGGAAAAAGGCATCTGATACCATCATGGAGCCTTGTGCTCGATTTCCTGCACGTCGAGCTGCGATGCGGACTGCTTCAACACGGCTAGTCTGACCAGGTCCGATACCAACAGTAGCAAATCCTGTAGGAGTTCGATCTACAAGTACTACACTATTCGATTTCACTTGAGCACATACAGCAACACCAAACCGAGCAAGATTTCTGTCGTTAGATTCCATTTCAATGGAAGTGACACATTGTACTGCTTCCCAATCAACTCTTGGTATTCCTTCGATTTGGGCTAACCATACACCATCGAGTTGGCGGTATCGGACTTCATCATTAAGTGGGAGAAATGTATCTAACGTCAACAAACGACGATTCTTCTTCTGTGAAAGATAATCCATAGCACTTGGCTCAAATCCAGGTGCAATAATACATTCAACAAAATGATCGCCTATTGCCTCTGCCGTCTTTTGAGTAACCACCGTAGTGAAGGCAATTACACAACCAAAAGCAGATTCTGAATCTGAAGCAAGAGCGTCGTTCCACGCTGAAGCTTGATCTGTCGATACAGCAACGCCGCATGCATTCGTATGCTTGATAATTACACAAACATGTGGATGGTTTGACCATTCTGGACCAATAAGAGAGCGTGCAAAACGAAGTGCTGCATCAAGGTCTAGATAGTTATTGAAAGAGAGTTCTTTTCCTCCATGTTGAACTGCTGCTGCAAGACCTGTAGATGGAAGACTGGTCGGAGATGAATCGAACCAGCCTGCCATTTGATGGGGATTCTCTCCATATCGAAGTGGATGAGCCTGACTTCCTGAAACAAGTAGACGTGCGGGAATACCTTCCGGTGATTCCATCGTAACCGAAAGACGTTCAGCAAGTGTAGATGCTACCATTACATCATATCCTGCGGTCCTCTGAAATGCAGAAATTGCCATTCTCTGACGTAGATCGTTAGATACTGCGTTTGGATTGCCATTCGTTTCATCAAGCGCATCTATCACTTCTTGGTAGTACTTTTTCCGTGGGACAACAAGCACATCTTGATGGCTTTTTGCTGCTGCACGCAATAGTGTAGGCCCACCAATATCAATCATCTCAAGAAGATCGTCTTCCTTAACTGGTGGAGATTCATTGGCCACACTTTCAAATGGGTAGAGATTTACACAAACAAGATCAATTCGAGAATAGCCTAACGAAGAAAGTGTCTTCAGATCCTCCAAATTTGATCCTCTGGCTAGAATACCTGCATGGATTGCAGGATGAAGTGTTTTCACACGTCCATCGAATACCTCTGGATGTCCAGTAACATCAGTGACATCAACAACATCGATGTTGTTCTCTTTCAATAAACGGGCAGTGCCTCCTGTTGACAAAATTTCCCAACCCATATCACTAATCTTTCTAGCGAATTCAACCACTCCTGACTTGTCATAAACACTAATCAATGCTCGGGGTGGATTAGAGTCGTCGTTAACTCCCATCGTAACCAACATCCTAACGGGAGGATAGGCCACTTGAAGATTGGTAATTCAATCTCCTCTGGCAGAAATTACCTGATCAATACGAAGTAGAGAGCAGGCGGTCTCAGTTGCACCTATGATTCCATTGAGAATCGTTTCAGTAGGATGCAAAACATCGCCGGGGACTGTAGTAACATTACCGTCTATACCAATACCGAAAATCTGTTCTTCCAATGAAGAAGCACGAAGAGCAAGAATCGAATCCAATGAATCACCCCCTGCATTTTCAACAAGTGTCGCAGGAACGATATCTAGGGCCCGAGAAAAGGCGTTCATAGCAAGCTTTGCTCTATCAGAGCGCTGTTCCGCTGCCGTACGAACCAGCATTGCAAGACGGATGTGTGTGGCACCTGCTCCTGGAAGAAGAGAATCGGTCCTCATTGCTAGAGTTGTGCTTCGAAGAGCATCGTGGAGTCCACGCACAACCTCCTCAGCAGCGGCACCTTCTGTGCCTCCAACTGCTATGGTTACTACCTCAGCATGCTCTCCACCGATTACAACTATCTCATCCTCAACACGATCTGTTGCTGTCCTTCGCTCACAATTCACCGATTCTGCTTGACCAATGTCATCTGATGTAAGGTGGTGAACTGAAGAACTGAGTTTGGCTTGTGTAACGCCACAAAGGTTCCTGAGTTCTGAATCATCGAATCCATCAGCGACAAAAACGCCTTCATCAACAAGGTGATGGAGAATATCACGATCGACCTCACCTGAGACAAAAATAGCACCAATATCCAATCGAAGGAGATTCTCAACCAAGGTTACCTTACGCTCATTTTCCTCAGTAATGAATCCGCTCAATTGTTCAGGGCTCTCAACCTCTATCTCCGCATCACGATGTAGTTCTCGGGCCTTAAGATCGCCATGAATAACAGCAACTCGAAGGTTCTGACGTTCTCCCTCAAGTCGATCGAGTAATACACGGCGACGGACCTGAATACCACGAAGAAGGTAGCTGTCTTTGATTCCTTTTCGACCCAGCAAATACATGCTAACATCTTCGGCCTCTGAACGTAGTCCTTCGGATGTCTCTCGAGTTATCTGGTGCGTCGACTCTGATACTATCTTAGCAAAATTATCGATATCTTGATCGGCGGATTTTCCACGTAACGCTGTCTTCGCAACCGAAAGAAGTGCGTCATTTCCAACATCATCAAGAGATTTGGAAAAGTCATGGATTGATTCCTCGACCACTTTCAAGGCTGCAAGATAGCCATCCACAATTGTCAGAGGATGAAGTCCCATGCGAATCAAGCGATCTGCTTCAACCAAAAGTTCCCCCGCAACAAGTAGTGACCGAGTCACACCATCTCCACAAGCATTCTCTTGAGATTCAGCAAGACTAACGAAAGCCTTTGCAGCCGGATGGCGCACCATCAATTCGGCTACAATTTTCGCACCATCATTGGTTACGGCTGTTGTTCCATCCGTCTTGTAAAGCATCTTATCAAGGCCTCTCGGACCGAGTGTGGGCTTCAAGATATCAGCGAAAGCACGCGCTGCCGAGATTAGTTTCTCTTGAACTGCGGTTCCACTTGTGACGTTCGTCTCAGGACGTACAATCACGACCGGTGGGGTGCCTTCTCCTCCGGACATGCAGGGTGTCTGAACCGGGCCCTTCTCAAGAAGTCACCGCGAATATCATGATTGGGGGGTCAACGACGACGATTTTTCTTTCTCTTTCCTTTACGTCCACCTTTTGATGACTCCCAAGAGCGGAAAGCGGTCGATGGGTCAAATCCGTGATCTTGTAGATGGGCACGTTGATCGATTTCACGTCGAAGCGCATGAGAGAGTTCTTTGTAGCCCTTGATTTTCAAGCGAACTCCTCCAACTTCTTCCTCTAAAGCACGAACAGAATCTCCGCCAGGACCAACTACTGAACCGATTGCAGCCTCGTCAACATACACTTCTGCATTTGATTCTCCTGTGAATTGAACATGGTGTACTCGAACACCTGTAAAACCTCTAATCAAACGACGCAGCTCTTCAGAAGCAAGACGTCGAATTGGACTGGATTGATTGGATTCTCCATCTGTCGTCACAGGAACTACTGCGATTTCAGAACCGAAAGCGAACATCTCGTGAGTTAGAATCCCCTCTGGGAATCGCCGAATCTCAATGACTGGTCGAGATAATTCTGCATCCATGCCTGAAGGTGCTCGAACTACCATCTTCAGTTCGAGAACTTCGTGTACTTTACCTCGCTCAATATGTACAACAGTATCGAGTACCTGTGAAATCAAACCAAGTTCAACCTTGCCCACAAGTCGCTGAATTGCTTCAAGACCACTATTCGCATGAGTCACTCCGAGAAGTCCTACACCTGCAAGGCGAACATCAGAAAAGATTCGGAAATCGTTGGCTCTTCTTACCTCATCGTAGATTACAAAATCAGGACGAACAAGGAAGATTACTTCCGCAGTCTTCTCTAAATCGCCTTCTAATGGTGCATACTGAGTAATTCGTTGAGCTACCTGAAGATCACGTGGAGCCTCCATCGTCTTGACCATCGCGCCAATCTCTTGGTCGAGATGATCGGCAATTGCTGTAGCAAAAGTACTCTTTCCAGAACCTGGTTTACCTACGACAAATATGCCACGATGATGATCTGAAAGACGATCTATGAGATCTTGCTGTAAGTCATAATCTGCAATACTCAAACGGGCTACTGGTCGGACTACGGTAATCTCCCAGGCATCAGAAAATGGGGGTGATGCACACGTTACTCGAAGATCCCCTACCTGCAAAATCGTACATCCAAGACGTTCAATTTCCACAAAACAATCGGATCTGTCTTGATTCTCTTCAACCACTTGATGGATTGCGTCAGCAAGAGTTTCGACTCGGCCACGTGACCAGGGCTCTTCCTCTAGTTCGACTAATCTAATCTCTGAAATATGTCCAGATTTCACTCGAGGGGGACAGTCGGCCTTGAGAAATACTGTGCTAGCTGTCTCGTCTGAAAGCAATTCAGACAAATCCTCTGGAAGAGTAGGGCGGTCTCCGAAGGTCGCCATGTCTGGGAGTGAAGCACGAGGGTGTTTCAACCCGCCGTCCAAAGATGCGCTCAAGCGTCCGTCGGAGTCAATGTATCAAAGGTCCACTTCCAAAGAAGTGTAGAAGATATTGCAGTTACAAAAGCGCCAATGAAGGGAAAACCGAATGATATGAAAACCATGTGTTGAATGATGGTGGCGATAGTGTATCCAATCCAAGATGTGATCTTGGCATTTGTAATTTCAAAATATTCGACTATGTCGAAAGCGTTTCTAAGCGCCTGAATCAAACCAAAAACAACGGCAAGTAAAAGCAAATTACCGACAAACCACCCTATTGATGAGCCAAATGCAGCATCAAGTTGATCGGTAAAACCCCCGAAGACCATTGAAGCAGGATCGAAGGTCGCCATGATTCACCGACTATTCACCGATTCTTGAACACTACTCCCTATATTCGGCTTGATTCAAGTCATTCCTCTTCATCAGAGTTCTCACCAAATTGGACTACTAAATTCCCAATAAGAATAGCGGACGCTCCGAAAATTAGCCAAATGGTAAGGCCTCCCTCTAAGCCTAAGGCCAATGATGCAAGCATGGCCCAGACTGGTTCTGCTGCATAGAGTACCGCTGCATGGACTGGGTCAAGATTTCTCTGATGGAGCATCAGCAACAACAACGCAACTATACTTCCAAGAAGCGCACAACATAGCAAGGGAATGAGGAATGATGGAGATAGTGTAAGATTGACAAGAAGGTTGTAGTCACTTGAGCCGAAAACCAATTGTGTAATACCTGAAAGTATGGTTACAGTAAGTAACATGGTTGCAGTCATGCCTACTGCATCCTTACCTTGCGTCAATCGATCTGTTGCAATGATGTGTGCGGCAAAAAGAAAAGCACAAGCAATTGTCAACCACTCACCAATTCCAAAATTGATTTGGGGTGGGCCAGAAATCCAACCTGCACCAATTGTAGCAAGAACAACACCGACTATTGCTGGAAGAGAAAGAAGTCGGCGAGTAAGTAACATAGCAATCAAAGATGTGAACACAACGTAGAGGCTTGTCAGAAAAGCGGATACGGCGGGTGTAACATCAGTTAGACCAATCATCTGTAACAGGAATCCACCCCAAATCAGAACCCCAAGCAAAGAGCCTGCCTTCCAATTAGAAGCGTTCAACAGGCCTTTTCGTGCCTCACTAAGAACTAGAGGAAGTACTGCAGAAGCAATTAGAAATCTCATTAGAACGAAGAAGACCGCTGCATCATTTTCCGCTAATGAAGGCGTCAAAGTTGCACTCGCATCCAACGCTTGCTGCATCCAAATGAAGGTCCCTCCCCAAAGAAGAGTGACCAATAGAAGTGCCCAAGTCGCTCGACGGCGGACATTCATCAGAATATCACCCCGCAATGAGTCGAAGGTCCTCAAGGAAGAGATCTAATGGTAAATCTGGCTCAGTCCAAAGTACCAATGCGTTACCATTTCCATCGATGATGTAAGTCGGCTGTGTATGACTAAATCCGTATCCTTCTTCAGAATCGTCTTCGAAATCTACAGGGGCGACTCCATATTCATTTAACACTGGAACAACAGCCTCTGGAGCACCTGTTAGATGAGGCCATTCATACCCACGTTCCTCAGTCCAATTAGTCAAGACCGATGGAGAATCATGCCAGGGATCAATGGTGACTGAGACAAACTCGATTCGACTCTTTTCCTCATCTGAAAGGGATTCATGAATAGCAGCTAACGTAGCAGAAGTCACTGGACACGTAGCATAGCAACGAGTATAGGTAAAAGCGAGAACAATTGTCTTATTCCGCTGATCTTCAAGTGACCAAAGTTCACCATCTGAAGACTCCAACATAAACAACGGAGCCGGATTGGTTCCCGTCCATTCGATACCATGGTAGGGATCTTCAGGCTCTGGAGAGGCACCAATGCAACCGACAAACATGAATGCCAACAATAGGCTAATCCACTTCATCTATCCACTCCCTCCCTGCGGAGGATATCGTTCTCGATGATATGCTTCTCTCCTGTTTTTGGACAAATCAAATCAGAATTCAAAGTCTCACCGGATTGCCCCACCCATCCTATTTGCCTTGCTGGATTCCCTACTACCAGAGCATGGGGTGGCACCGTGCGCGTGACCACGCTACCTGCACCAATCATTGCAAATTGGCCAATTTCAATCCCACATAGAATAGTAGCGTTAGCACCAATCGTGGCACCCTGACGGACTAATGTCGATGCAAATTCCGAGTGACGGTTGATACTGGCTCGCGGAGTTAGCACATTCGTAAATACACAAGATGGGCCAATGAATACATCTGATTCCAATGTGACTCCGGAAAAAATGGAAACATTGTTTTGGATTCGGCAGCCTGAACCAATTTCAACATCTGGGCCAACGACAACATTCTGTCCAAGCGAAGAGTTGGCTCCTATTCGAGCGCCTTCTCGAATGTGACAAAAATGCCAGATTCGGACTCCATAACCGAGTTTTACATCTTCACCAATAATCGATGTAGGATGAATCATTGAGTCGGATGTATCCTCCACCATTAGACGTGGGACTGCCCTCCATCGTTTCAGGGGTTGGGTCTCCCGGTGGCTATTTGCGTTGAGAGATATTGGACAAGGCATGGAGGCACGGTATTCGTGGGCGGATTCTGTCGACGACGATCATCTCAATCTTAGATGGAGAGTTCTCCGTATCGGACTTCCTCTTGAAACTGCACACTATCATGGGATTGATGAAGACCCCAAAACAAAATTCGTTGTCGCACATATTGGTAGTCGAATGGTTGGTTGTGCCACTTTACAAACAGACCCACGAGACGGTGCGATTTACCGTATTCGAGGAATGGCCGTGGACGAGGGGGTACGGAATCAAGGCATTGGAACAAAAATCGTGAATTTTCTTCAAGAATTTGCGGCCTCTCATAACACAGGGATTTGGTGCAATGCAAGGATTCGGGCTGTTCCAATGTACCAAAGATGTGGTTTTGCAATAGTATCCGACGTATTCGAAATCGAGGGAATTGGGCCCCATCATGATATGGAATGGGTACCTGAAGACTGATTCATCTCAATTGCATCCATCGCCTGTTCCGTTAATCCCCCATCAAGAATAATTTTGATTCCAGGGAGATGGCGATCAAAAGTTGCTAGATTCGTGTGAATAATGTTGCGAATCATCTCATGATTCAAATGTACACCCTCCAAATCCAACGACGTTTTGTAATTTAATTCTCCATCAGTAACATCTAACTCAAAATTACCAACAACTAATCGATAATTCACCATCGTGATGAATCTCATCATTGTATCAATTTTATTTGTTGGAATATTTTCACTCAAAGAAGAATAAAAAATCATCTGTTCCTCTGATTCACGAGTCTGAATCATACAATGCCATTCACCATTTACTCCCTCAAAACCAAGAGCTATTGTGCTGTGATCAGGAAGAATTTCAAAATTCCATTCATTTTTTTGTAAATAGTTACGAGCGGTTTTCAAAAGTGATGGAAGTTCAAGATTGGATTCTTTTTCTTGTAATTCCTCTACTCCGCGCTCAATCTCTTGGGGTAATTCATCCTTGAGATATGAACGGATTCGTTCACTCAACATTGAACTTGGTTCGTATGATGGATTGCTTAATGTGGAAGATAATTTCTGAAATTTTTCGTATATTTCATCGGTTGAATCTACTAAAAAATCCTGATTTGATCCTGCGGACATGCCTTTTTCCCGCATATCTTTCCCCATCCAGAATATATCAATCAATCATTATTAGAGTACCGAATTAAATTTCTAATTCAATATTCAAATTTTGGATTAATTCCTTGTATCGATTTCGGATTGTAACTTCAGTAACTCCAGCGACTTCGGCTACTTCTCGCTGCGTTCGCCGCTTGCCACAGAGAACCGATGCAATGTAAATAATCGAGGCTGCTATCCCAGTTGGACCTCGCCCACTGGTCAACTCTTTTTCTTGGGCCTTCTGAATTAATTCGTACGCTTTGGATTGTACTTCTGCATCTAAATCGAGGCCGGAACAAAATCGAGGGATGTACATCTCAGGTGTTGTATGAGGGATTTTCATTCGGAGTTCTCTAACCATAAATCGGTAAGTGCGCCCAATCTCCTTCCGACCCGTCCTAGATGCTGTGCTGATTTCATCAAGAGTTCGTGGGTTTCCACATTGCCTGCAAGCAGCATATAGGCTAGCTGCAGCAACGCCTTCTATGGAGCGCCCGCGGATAAGTCGAGCCTCCACTGCGCGTTTGTAGTTAACAGCAGCAGCTTCACGAATTGATTTAGGAAGATTTAGACGGCTCGCCATTCGATCTAGTTCTGCGAGTGCCATAGCAAGATTTCGCTCCGTTGCATTAGATACACGAGAGCGTTTTTGCCACTTCCTCATCCGATAGAATTGACTTCGATATCTAGAGGAGATTGTCTTACCAGAGTAGTCCTTATTCTGCCAATCGATGTCAGTAGAGAGTCCTTTATCGTGGAGCATTACAGTCATAGGTGCTCCAGTTCTGGCTCTCTGATCGCCCTGTTCTGGACTGAAAACACGCCATTCGGCGCCCTGATCAATGACATTGTCCTCAACCACCAAACCACACATCGAGCAGACAATTTCTCCGCGTGTCTCATCTCGATCGAGGTCTCTGCTACCACATTCTGGGCATTTGACGATATCTTCCACTTGTGCATCAGACATTTGAATCATCTCCGAAGATATTATTGCTCGGCTGGCTAAAGTATTTAAATCCTTATGGATGTTTTTTATCTTATTCTGAATCTAATTGTGAAGGGTTTCCAATCCAAGAATCAACGGCTAATGGTCAAATAGGCTGAACACATGGTGGGGTTGGTGAAACCACATGACTGAGGTCTGGCCCCCTGAATCTATTAGACTAGATTCAGAGGCCCGTGTACTGTTTTTAACCAAAGATCTGGACTTAATTCGTCAACAGCTATACAATGGATTGAATCTCAAAATGACTGATCTCACCATAGATGACCTACTGGATGACATCAATACAGATGTTATGACGCCGGCATGGGTTTGCTTTGATCACGATCCTGCAAAAATCGCAGAAAATGCGTATGCTGGCCTACTTCATGAAGGAGAGCGTGTGTTCAATCCAGGTGCGCTAAAAGAGGGGGGATTCAAAGTAATTGTAAGTGGGCATCGAAAAGGGACCGGGAGTAGTCGTGAAACTGCTCCTCAATGCGAAAGGTGGTCTGGGATTCGGGTTGTAATTGCAGCATCATTTGCCCCCATCCATGAACGAAATAACATCAACCTTGGACAAGTAATGGGTGATCACCAAATGTTGGAACGATTGCAAAATGGAGAATCTATTCCACTTACGGAATTCACACAAAAATACGATTCTGTCACTAAATTGATTTTAGAAAATGGTGGTATTCTTCCTTTTGCTAAAAAATTGAAAAGTGGGCAAATTGAGTTGCCGGCTGTTTCTACTGTACGACGCGGTATGACGATGGCTGAGAAGATTATTGCAAACAAATTGATTGGAAGAGGGGATGTTCCGTGTTATGTTTCTCCAGGAGATGCTGTATTAGCAACTGTTGACGGAGGCTATAGTCATGAGTTTACAACTGCCCAAGTTCACAATTTCCTTGCAGCCGAATATGGTGCAGATTATACCTTGCCAAATCCACCCAAATTTGCTGTATTTGAGGACCATTTACTCTATGCAACTGACGTACCAAGGTTTGGACCATTTGTCGATAAAATTCAAACATTGAGGGATTTGCAAGTAGCCTTTCAAAAACATACAGGTGTTCGTGATTACTCTGCCAAGAATGGTGTAAGCCCCGGAATTTGTCATCAAGTTGCCAGAGAGGAATTCATTGATGTTGGGGATTTCATTCAAGCTACTGATAGTCACACTTGCATGGGGGGCGCCTCAAACGCGTTGACTTATGGTGTCGGTTCAACCGAATATGCAAACTTGGTTCACAATCAATTTGCCTTCGTCAAAGTCCCTGAAAGTATCAGATTTGAATTAACTGGAAGTTTGAATCCTGGTTGTACAGCCAAAGATGTTATTCTTCACATCCTGTGGCATTATGCAAAACACTCTGACACGCTAGACCGATCAATGGAATTTGGTGGCCCAGGACTTGCTTCTATCTCCATGGATGAACGAGCAACACTATGCAATATGGCCACTGAATGTAGTGCTAAAACCGGAATCTGTGACCCTGATCAATTAACCATTGATTGGTTATTAGAACGACGAAATGATTTGAATGAAGAACAGATTAGAAACGCGTTTGTGTTCCCTGATGAGGATGCTGTCTATCATGGAGGAATCCATACTATCGACCTTGACAAAATTAGACCAATGGTTGCTCACCCTGGAGATCCCGACAAAGGAATACCGTCGGACCCGACCAATGGAGCGTACATCGATGAAATTGGAAAGGTTCCTATCGACATAGCCTATGCAGGATCGTGTACTGCAGGCAAAGATGATGATTTCTCCTACTATGCAAAAGTCGCTAAAGCCGCACGTGATGCTGGTTTGAAAGTTGCAGATGGTGTTGAGTGCTACATCCAATTCGGATCCGGATCAGTCAAGCAACTTTCCGAAAGGATGGGGTGGACGGTTCTCTTTGAAGAGGTGGGTATTCACCTCATTGATCCTGGTTGCGGTGCTTGTATTGGAGCAGGGCCTGGTATCAGTAATAATCCGAACCAAGTCACAATTTCTGCGATTAATCGTAACTTTCAGGGCCGTTCAGGTCCGGGTCGGTTGTATCTCGCCAGCCCTCTAACTGTAATGGTCAGTGCATTCACAGGATACATCACAGCATGGCACCCTGAAGTATTCTCAGAGACTTGAGAGGATGGGGTCAAATTGAATCGGAGAGAGCCGATGGCGCTACTCTGGCAGACTTCCCATGACTTACTAACAGAACTTGTACAAACTGGGGTATCTCATGCTCCCTTTCCCCCGCCGCCACATCTGTTTGAGGGCATTCCTGTAATCGAACCGTCTCCAGAAACTATTGCACAACAAGCTATCACTGTTGATGCATTAGATAAAGCGGGATTCAAACGAATAATCGTCACCCATCTGGAATTAGAAAGACCCGATTATGTTCGACGAGCAATCGATGAAGAAAGGGCCCTCAATCGATATATCCTTGAATCCCAAGAGAGTCTAGCAGACCATTTTCTCAAGGAGAGGATTACTGAATGGCTACAATCTGGTCTCGATGAAATTGCACCGGATTCAGATCGATGGTTTTGGGGAATGGCATTATTCACAGGAGCCTGCCTCTTACGTCCTTCATGTATACAAGAAGATGGATTTCATCTCCTCGAATCAATTGCTCTCGGACGTCCCCCTGGTAGGTGGCAAACAAAGGCCGCATCTGGCCCCCATTATCTTGATTGGGATGGATCTCAAAATCAAGAAGAAGACGTTGCCGTACATGTCGATGGTGCGATTGCAGCCGCTTGGTTACTAGACATTGTAGATTCAATCAAAGAAGGTTCTCCACTCCCAAAATCTTGGTGGATAGAGATTGTCAATCGAAGTTACCTCTATGTCCCACTAAGAATGGGAGAAAGAATTGAGAGTGGATTGAAAGAAGGGGGGCGGTCTGCAATCTTAATCCAAATTATCCCCCATCTTCTTCGAACAGATACACCCCGAGCAGAGATGATAGTGAACAAAATCCTTGCAGATGGTAATGAAAAAGAACGTATCAACATCGCTTCACTTGCAGAACGTATTGTCTCAGAATCAATCAAAATAGGATTGAGGATTATTGATTTCAGTCTAAAGAATGAGGGGGATGCCGCTGTAATTGCAACCAGTGCCCTGCCCGTTCTTGCTCATCATGATCCACTCGCGTTCATGATGAGGGCAATGATGGCAAGTCAACATAGGGATCCGCGAGTCAGAAGAAGATTTGTGGATTCAGGTCTGAGGATGGCGATGCAAATCGATCCAATTGATGAAAAGGGAATTCTTCTGAATCTGATTAAAATGAATGATGATGCTTCTCGAGTAAGAGTCGAACGTTTCGCAAATGAGATGGCGGAAATAAATCCAAGTGCAGGGGCTAAATTGGTCAAGCAACTTGCAGAAAATGGAATCGAGTTTCGCCTTTCTGAATAATCAGGAACAGCCAGTAGTCTCGCCACACTCGTTGCACTTGAGGCATGTTCCATTACGAACCATTTGACTTCCTCCACAATTAGTACAAATATCTCCTGTAAAACCAAGAGCGCGGGCACTGCGCATTGCATTCTCTTCCGCACTAAGTTCAGCACCACCAATGGAATCCTCAGGTTGTTCGTTGAGTTCCTGGATATTCATCATACTATCCAAAGTGGTCTGTACGTTGCGTTGGGACCCCATTGTACGGGATATTCCATCTGGCGTTGACTCCGGACGACTAATGGATGTCGTGTCAAGATCTTCCTCTGTTACATGAGCTAAATCATCACGATTCAAATGTGTAATTGCTAATTCCCTGAAGATATAATCTACAATAGAAGTAGCCATCTTTACACGGCCTGAACCACCTGCTACCATGCCACTTGGCTCGAACTTCTGGAAAGTAAATGACTTAACGAAAGCATCCAAAGGTACACCATACTGAAGACCGATGGAAACTGCGATTGCGAATTGATTCAACAATGAGCGCCAAGCCATTCCTTCCTTCGAAGTTGTTAGCATAATCTCACCAAGTCGTCCGTCTTCATACATACTCGATGAAAGATAGACTGTGTGCCCTCCAACACGTGCCTTCATCACCTTTGATTGACGAACATCAGGGAGGGGGCGACGGGTTGCAATGTAATTCTGAACAAAGGCTTCTGCAATGGGTTGTGCTTGCTGATCTGGTAATGGTAAAGCCGCCTTAACCTGCTCAACCGCTTGTTCGGCAGTTGTAACAGACGAGTCGTTTTCATCCATATCATCCATCGAAGTTGTATCAACAAGTTTGTTCATCAATGGCTGCGAGAGTTTACTCTGATCCCTGTATACCGCAGTTGCCTTATTCATAGTAGAATGAGATAGATTGTACACATCACGTATATCATCGATAGTGGCATCAGATGGGAGATTTACAGTCTTCGAAATAGCACCTGAGATGAATGGTTGAGCGGCAGCCATCATCCGAACATGAGCAGGCCACGCAATGGAACGTGTTCCATACTTCCCGCCTGGAGTCGCACAATCGAAGACCTCGAGATGTTCTTCCTTGAGATGTGGTGCATTTTCAATAGTCATACGACCGAAAACATGGTCGTTTGCGCTCTCAATCTCGGTAGAAGTGAACCCAATGTGGCCTAGAACATCAAAGAATGGGTTCTCAATTTGATCTTGATTCAATCCGAGAGTGTCAGTGCAGAATGCCTCACCCAAACTACTGGGACTAAAGGCTCCGCGAATATCATAAGCTCCACCAATTGCATCTTCAACTCTAGCAAATTCAGCTTCTGTGAAACCTGCCTTCATTAGGCGTTCACGCGTTACTGTTTCACAACGATCGATGCTATTTGTTCCCATGACATAGGACTCTATATCATTGATTTCCTCATCGTTATACCCTAGTTCGGAGAGGGCGAGTTTCACACCATTGTTGATAATTTTCAACATACCTCCACCAGCAAGGGACTTGAACTGGATTAGAGAGAATGATGGTTCCACTCCAGTGGTGTCACAAGCCATTACTAGGCCGATGGTTCCAGTAGGTGCAATCACCGTAGTCTGGGCGTTTCTAAAACCATATTCTGAACCGAGATTCAATGCACGATCCCAAGATTCGCGAGCGGCATCAAGAAGATCATCAGGGCATAGAGATGAGTCGATTCCTAATGGCTTCACACTGAGATCTTCATACTCTTTCGACTCAACGTCGTATGCTGCACGGCGATGGTTTCGAATTACACGAAGCATGTGCTCTCTATTTTCTTCATAGCGAGGGAATGGTCCTAGAATGCTAGCGAGTTCTGCACTAGTTGCATAGGATTCACCGCACATAATCGCTGTGAGGGCTCCACAAATTGAGCGTGCTCGATCATCATCATAGGGAATCCCCATGTGCATGAGCAAGGAGCCCAAATTACAGTACCCAAGACCAAGGGTCCTATACTCGTAGGACTTCTGAGCGATCTCTGCTGAAGGAAACTGTGCCATTAGAACGGATATCTCAAGGGTTGCAGTCCAAAGACGAACACTATGTTGGAAATCCTCAATTTGGAAGGTTCTAGAGTTTGTATCATAGTACTCTAGAAGATTGATGCTTGCTAAATTACATGCTGTATCATCCAAAAACATGTATTCTGAACAAGGATTTGATCCATTAATTCTGCCACCCTCAGGACAAGTGTGCCATTCATTAATTGTGGAATCAAATTGGACACCTGGGTCTGCACAGGCCCAAGCAGTATACGCTATTTGATCCCAGAGTTCCTGCGCTGGAAGGGTCTTGCATGGCTCGGGGTCACGACCCTCAGCAAGTGCTTTCTCCTTCTCAGTCCGCCAAATAAGATTCCAATCCTTGCCAGCTTCAACCGCATCCATAAACTCGTTAGGGACGCGAACAGAATTGTTGCTATTCTGACCCGATACTGTGATGTATCCTTCGCCCTGCCAATCTGAATCAAATCGTTCGAAATTAACCGAACGCCATCCTTGGCCTGCAAGATCTATAATTCGCTTGATATGTGGTTGAGGAACATTATCCTTCACAGCCGCAATCATAGCACGCTTGAGGGGTTCATTCATCTCAGGGTCTGTTGCAGCAATTTCAGTGCCCTCGGACCACATAGCTGCTAGCAGGGCATTTGCATGTTTTTGCAATTGATTGCTGCCTATAATGAGAGCCGATACTTTCTCTTCCTCCGAGGCCTTCCAATTGATGTATTCCTCAATATCAGGGTGATCAAGATCAAGTGTGACCATTTTCGCTGCACGTCGGGTGGTTCCCCCTGATTTGATTGCGCCTGCAGCACGATCGCCAATCTTGAGGAAAGAAAGGAGGCCTGATGAGCGACCGCCTCCAGAGAGTGGTTCTTCCTTGCCTCTAATATTACTGAAATTAGAGCCAGTTCCTGAACCAAACTTGAACAATAGCGCTTCCCGTTCCCAAAGGCCCATGATAGATTCAGTGCCTCCAACAAGAGAGTCCGCCACGCTCTGAATAAAGCAAGCATGGGGCTGGGGATGCTCATAAGAATTGGTTGATTCAGTTAGAATACCTGTTTCTGGATCTACGTACTTATGCCCTTGTGGGTTGCCTTCAATTCCATAGGCCCAATGCAAACCAGTGTTGAACCATTGGGGGCTATTAGGGGCTGAACGTTGACTTGCAATCAAGTAACACATCTCATCAAAGTAAGATCGGGCATCAGCCTCTGATGCAAAATATCCGTATTTCCAGCCCCAATATGTCCAAGTCCCTGCAAGGCGTCTAAACATTTGACGAAAATCTGTTTCAGCACAATAACGATCCTCGGGGTCCATGGTCTGCAACTTCTCATCATCAGGAGCTGAACGTTGAAGCCAAGTTGGAACATTTTCCTCAGGAACTGGCCGTAATACGGCTGGAACCCCTGCCTTTCGAAGGTATTTTTGCGCAGCAACGGTTCCTGGAACTCCCTCAAATCCTACGGGAAAACAAACATCTTCCATAGTGTGTGCGACTGTTCCGTCCTGATTTTTGATTTGGATACTTGTTGTCATCCACTCAAAAGCATCAAACGGGTCATCACCAAGAGTCGTGAATCTACGTTCAATATTCATCCCGCTCGTTCCATCGTTGCTTCCATTCATCGTGGTTTGCATGCCTTCTTCACCTCTCTTAATGTCCATACCAACTGGTTGCGCAATGTTATCTGAGCGCGGGAGTCTCATGGCTCAATCGATAGTTAATGATGATTTAGGGAAGGGTTGCTTCCATTGGCCATTCCCTAATGCAATTCTGTTACCCGGAAGAAGAGTGAAATGATGTAAAAAATCATTTTTTTTTTACACGCGGGAACAAGATGATTTGAACAACCCCCAATAGTTCTCAGACATCATGGACGATGAAAATGAAGATGATGAGTTCGGTTTGCCTAGTGCTTCAATTGAGTCGGAAGATCATAGTGATGTTGATCCCTTTGAAGAATTAGGTATCGGCTCTCAAAGCAATAAAACCCCAAAGAAAGAGGATGGAGTGAATGGATATGATGCTCTCTCGGACCTTATGGATGATGTAGAGGACGAAATAGGAACTGTAGAAAGTGAAAATAGCGACCTAAATGAGACGAATCATGAAGATATGAATGAGGCTGAATCTACCTATACGATGCTTCTACAAACAGTGTGGGTGGATGGTATTCTTGACCCTGCAGAAGTCAGGCTCCTTGCCAAAAAACGAGATGAATTGGGAATCAGTTTCGAGCGGCATCTGCAACTAGTTGATGATTTACTTGGGTGAATTGAATGGTGCATCCATACTCAATCGGACTTCGTTATGGTTGGTCTGATGATGCGTTAAATGAAGACGGACATAAATTGTTGAATCGCTTGGCTAATTTGTTGGGTGTTGAAAATCACACAAGAGAATCTCTCGAAATGGAGCATGTAGAAACAATGCCCCTGATTTCTCAAGGTGTTGGAGCTGGTGTGTCTGCACTCCGATCTTATGTGCAGGAACTAGAAACTTGGTTTCCTGAAAAGGCAGAACAACATGCTCGACGGCTTGGTCGCTCGGCACTTGATGTCGGTTTAACTCGATCTGGTTGGAAGGATGTATACAAGTGGATGGATCTGATTGGCCTAGGTCAAGCATTTGCTGAAGGATGTTGGATGGAAGGAGATGGGGCTCCTGAAGATGATTTGCCGGATTTCTTTGATCACCCAAAGAAATTGCTCGGCCTCTAATTAAGGGCGGATTTCCATAGTCCAATCAAGTGTTGCTCCAGATCTAGTAATCATTTTCCCAACACTACAAAATTTTTCATGACTGGATTCAATTAACCTATCAAGTAATTTCTCAGGGACTTCTCCTTTGACAATATATTTCATTACAACGGCGGTGAAAACTTTAGGAGATTCTTGGGCTCTTTCAGATTCGATTTCAATTGTTATGTAATCTACATTCTCTATTCTATGCTTCAATCCATCTTTTACATCAATCAAAGAGCATGCTGCATGAGCATGTAGCACCATTTCCATTGGACTTGGAGATGTTTCACCATATATCTCAAATGATTTGCCACCTGAAGTAGTACCAACATATCCGTCCTCGGCTGTCCAGCGAACTTCTCCTTTCATAGCCTACTGACCGAGTCATTACGCTTAGAAGATTGGGCGGCCCACCACAAGATATAGGTCCAACAACTGTTACGGAGAGCGACCATGGTGCCCAGAGCAAGCACGATTCGATTCGTCGCACTTTTGGCACTTTTTTCGATGTTATTGGCCTTGACGCCAGTCTCCAAAGTCGAAGAATTGAGTCTGGCTGATGCTCCGATGGAGACTGGGGTCCGAAGTGGTCCTGATCTCACAGTTGACTATCTCTCAGCGTCTTGGACTTCAGCAGATGCTGGGGATTCCAAAAGTATCAGTACGAGAATCAAAAACGAAGGAGATTCATCATCAGGTTCGTTCCGATGGGGATTGTATTTGTCCACAGATACGACAATTACAACCAGTGACCTTTTGTTGGACGATTGGTCGCAGTCGAGCATTTCCTCAGGCAGTACCCGTTCATCAACCAAGAGTGTAACTATTCCATCATCAATCACTGGTGGTTACTACTATGTCGGCATGATTGTCGATATCAATGGCCAGGTCAGTGAATCTGATGAAAACAACAATGATGATTACGATTCGGGCCGAGTCCGCGTCTATGAATTAGCTGATTTGGTTCCTCGAACCACCTCATCTTCGTGTTCTACGCCAACCACTGGCACGGTTGGAGACTATCTATCATCATCGATTTCAATTCAGTATGAAAATGATGCTTCCAACAGTCACGGCCAATCAACGGGCACATTTTACTGGGCAATGTATCTCTCCACGGATTCCACCATCACAACTAGTGACACACAAGTTGGGAGTGATCAATACTCGTCCAGTTTGGGTTCTGGTAGTTATCGGACTGATTCTCTATCCAGTAGCACACGAATCCCGTCTTCCATGAATGCTGGGACCTATTATTGGGGGTACATCCTCGATGTCGATTCTGATGTCGACGAAGCTAGCGAATCGAACAATGCTCGGACTTGTAATCAAATTACACTTCAAGAGGATCTACCAGATTTGGAGGCCACGTCGGTAAGCACCTCATCATCTTCTGCAATCATGGGAGATACCGTCACTGTGCAATATCGGATTGACAATATCGGAACTGATTATTCTGGTTCGTTTTACTGGAAACTGTATCTTTCGACTGATTCAACCATCACCACATCGGACACATTCGTCGATGAATTCAGTGAGAGCAGTATCAGTGGTGGTGCTTACCGTTCTGGTTACGAATACAATGTTCCGATCCCAACTGGTATGAATCCAGGATACTACTATCTTGGCCTAATCGCTGATAATCGCGGCAGTGTAAATGAATTGGATGAGACGAACAACGTCGTTTCCTCCAGCTCACGAATCGATATCGAAGAGCCTGCTGATTTGGTTCCAGACAGTCCGTCTGGACCAAGTACAGCTCAAGCTAGCCAACAAGTGAGTATTTCTTGGAGAATCGACAATGCCGGAGATGATGCCTCCGGATGGTTCTACTGGGAAATGTATCTTTCAACCGATTCTACAATCACAACCAGTGATACGAAATTAGGGTCCACCCAACAGGCGAGTAGTATTTCCGGTGGATCATATCGAAGTGGGACATATAGTCCGACGCTGCCCAGCAATTTGGCTCAAGGGACCTATTATTTCGGAATCATTGTAGATTCTACTAGTCGAGTGTCGGAAGGTGATGAGACCAATAACATCGAAGTAGGAAATTCACTCTACATCACAGTTCCAGATTACGATTTGGAGGCAACCTCGATTTCAGTAGATTCTGGATATCGTCAAGTTTGCGAAGGTTCGGATATTTACATCACATTGAGTGTAACCAATTTGGGTACTGATAATGCGGGCTCTCACTATTATGAAGTCCTAGTCTCGACTGGAAATTCCGTTTCAGCAATCTATACTGGCACCTCTCTTGGATATGCAAGTGGAGCAGCAAATGTCCCATCCTACACGCACTCAAATATTCAGGCAACCCTACCGACGACTATCGCGCCAGGCACATACTATGTCGGCCTCTACGTGGATTATGGAGACTATATTTCAGAATCCGACGAAAACAACAACATCGTAGCCACAAACAGTGCCCAATTGACTGTAATCGATTGTGCTCCCGATCTGGAACCCACGTCTATATCTGGGCCAGCATCAGGTGTTCGGGGTGGAACGGCACAGGTTTCCGTTCAAATTTCAAATATCGGATTGGAGGATGTCGCCAGTGTCGATTACAGCATCTATCTTTCCAGTGATTCTTCAATCAGTGGAGTCGGAAACGATGTGCTGGTCGGTTCAGATGTGACTGGCCCCATTGCACAAAGTGCTGCATGGTCAGGATCAGTTAACCTTGGCATCCCATCCAATCTCGGAGATGGTTGTTGGTATTGGGGTATTCTTGTCGACCCAAACAACTCGATTGTAGAGATGGATGAAACAAACAATGCAATCCCATCGAGTGGACAGTTTTGCTTAGAACAAGCGGATATTGTAATCGATTCAATAGGCTATTCCAACAATGCCGTGAGTGGCCAATCGAGTACCGTATTCATCAATCTCAGCAATATAGGTGGTTCTGATGCTCCTTCTTTCACTGCACATCTGTTGTTATCACTTGATGCCCAGTCGGGAACCGATGACACACAAGTGGACAGTTTTCGAGTTGATCCGTTAACTAGTGGTTCTTCGGCTAATATTGTACGAAATATCATCATCCCCGGTCAACATATTGGAGATTTTCACTGGGTTGTTATTGTCGACACAGCATCTGAGATCGAAGAGGACGACGAGTCGAACAATGTAGCTGCAAGCACCTCCTTCACGATTTCAGCACCGGCCCTCGACCTTCTAGCCGCATGGATTGAACCACCACTTTCGGCCGAACCTGGACAGACGGTATCGATTGGATGGGGGGTCGAGAATCTGGGTCAAGGTTCCCTCGGTTTCGACATCGAGATTTGGCTTTCTCAAGATCGTGCATTGGGAAGTGGAGACATCCGCCTTTCACAATCTCGAGTACCAACACTGTTGGGTGGCTCAACCATCGCCGATTCACAAGTTGTCAATTTGGTTGGCGATATAGATGGTGTTTGGTGGGTTGTTCTAGTCATTGATTCTGGAGATGAGCACTATGAGGATGATGAATCAAACAATATTCGTATATCTAATTCAACATTCATGATTGATTCAAGCAGCCCTCCTCCAGCAGGTGAGACGCTCTCTGGATGTGATAATCCGCAAACCGATGGTGGCTTTGAATCGGATGCAGCGTCGACACGTTCGTCAGCACATCATTTGGGCGCGAATGCAAATCTCACGTTAGATGGTTGTCTAATCGGTTTAGATGTAGTCGACTGGTATGCGGTTGTCATCGATTCAGGAAACAGAACGTCTATTGCATTGAGTGCTGAAGGTGCACATCTAGATATCACCGTACTGAATGGTTCAGGTGCACTTGGGCAAGGAATTGTCGATGATGATGTCCGGTGGGTGACAATTTCAGCATTGAACAATGATTTTGATGGTGTTGGATTGTTGTACCACATTCGAGTTACTTGGGATCCAGCAATGCCTGGTGGCCCCTATCAATTGAAATTCGTCACGGCAAATGCAAGTATTGAGACAGATTTGAATCCACCTCCAGCACCTCAAATCACTCCGATGGATGGATGGGAATACGCTGATGAACTCACGATTTATTGGCAACCTGTTGCTGATGATCTGTCTGGAATTTCACACTATGAAGTCCGATGGGCAGGTGGTTTGTGGGCTCCAGTAACACAAAATGAATCGATTGTGAATCTGACGATGTTCATGGATGGTCGATATTCGTTTGAGGTTCGAGCCGTCGACGAAGCAGGAAACATCGGATCCGTGAATGCAACTTGGATTCGTGTTGATAGAAACGTACCGATAGTTTCCATTGAGCATCTCAATGCCTCACGCTCGCCAATACCTCAATTGTTTGTTGAGTTGACGATTGATGATGGGTTCGGGAGTGGGCCATCAAGCATTGAGTGGTCTGATGATAATTTAACTTGGAATACACATAGGGAAGATGGTTTGATTTTGTGGTGGGATTGGAACAATACAGAATTATTTGTTCGCGTGACGGATGGGGCAAATTTGCAGACTGTTTTGCAATTTCAAATCGATGCGCCCCCAGATGAATCTGAAAACATCGAAACACTGGACAATGAAAATCCAGAATCAAAAGGAAATGGATGGGTCAACACACTACAAGGCCTGATTTTGGCTCTCGCCATCGTATCTCTATTGATTTTCACAGTCATGCTTGCAATTCGATTACGAGCACAAGGCCTTACCGATGAAGATGTGGAAGAAGATTCAGAAGATGAATTAAACGATTCAGAATTGGCGCACACCACTCAACATCAAGCAGAAACTTTGCATGTCCCAGATTACAACCATCTCGTCAGTGGTGGGGTGTACGATCAGTCTACAGGACACACCGCTTACATTGACCCAGAGGGTCGTTGGTGGTGGCAGCAGGAAGACGGTTCATTCTTCCATGACCCGGCATTCAGTGTTAACGATACCACACCGATGGCCTTTCTTGACTGCGACGAATGACCCATCACCTTAGGCGGTTCATTGATGAACAAGGCAATGATGCCTCGGACATGAGCCGCGATGGAGATGCGATTACTATGCAGAATGGGCAATTGAGTGTGCCAAATAATCCGATTGTGCACTACATCGAAGGAGATGGTATTGGAATCGATATTACGCCTGTGATGATTAATGTCGTCAATGCTGCTGTCGAGAAGGCTTACGCTGGTGAAAAGGGGATTGTATGGAATGAAGTTCTCGCTGGAGAGAAGGCTTTCAACACCACTGGCGAATGGCTCCCCGAAGCTACTCTAGACGCAATCCGAACTGGCCTTGTTTCAATCAAGGGGCCGCTTACTACTCCTGTTGGCGGTGGAATTCGTAGTCTCAATGTAGCTCTTCGACAAAAGTTGGATTTGTACGCATGTGTGCGACCTGTGCGCTGGTACTCTGGGACGCCAAGTCCGGTGCGTGACCCTGGATCTGTAGACATGATCATTTTCCGTGAGAATAGTGAAGATGTCTATGCTGGTATTGAATGGGAAGCCGGTTCAGCAGAGGTTCAGAAAGTCATCGCATTCCTGCAGAATGAAATGGGTGTGGATAAAATTCGGTTTCCAGAGACCTCGGGTATCGGTATCAAACCAATTAGCAAAGAGGGGACTGCGCGTATTGTTCGAGCGGCTATTCAGTACGCAATTGATGAAGACAAGCCGAGTGTTACTCTAGTCCATAAAGGAAATATCATGAAATTCACTGAAGGGGGATTCAGGGACTGGGGTTACTCTCTTGCAAAGGAAGAATTTGGAGCAGAAGAGCTTGATGGTGGGCCATGGTGTACTCTCAAGAATCCAAGGACTGGTAACACAATTGTAATCAAAGACGTGATTGCGGATGCTATGCTCCAACAAGTCCTAACTAGGCCAAGAGAGTATACTGTACTCGCAACGATGAACCTCAATGGCGACTACATCTCTGATGCGCTTGCTGCTCAAGTTGGTGGAATTGGAATTGCTCCAGGAGCGAATATCAACTACGACACTGGGATTTCAATCTTCGAAGCAACCCATGGTACGGCACCGAAGTATACCGGACAGGACAAAGTGAACCCTGGTTCACTAATTCTATCCGCTGAAATGATGCTGCGTCACATGGGATGGGGAGAGGCTGCTGATCTCATAGTGAAAGGAATGGAAGGAGCGATTTCAGCTAAAACCGTAACTTACGATTTTGAACGACTAATGGATGATGCTACGCTTCTGAAATGTAGTGAATTTGGTACGGCAATCATCTCATACATGTGAATCATTGAGTCCTACTATGGAAAAGCAACGGGTTCGCCTAATCTCGATTGCTATCATGCTACCAATGATGGTTGCTCCCGTCTATCTCAATGGCCCAAGGTATCTCTACCTCTATGCTACTCAGTGGTCGATTGAACTAGCCACTCTTTCTGTAGTTCTTGCTTTTCTACATAGCTACTGGCCTGAAAATAATCTGATTCGAAAAGGGGCTGATGTTACCCTTGGTGCAGCTATTTGTTTGGCATTTGGAACTATGATCGGATTTTGGTTTGCATTTGCTAGGGTTTACTTTCCTGTAATTTCAATCGGATGGGTTGTTGCACTTTCAATATCCCATATCGTTCCTCAGATAATCTTGTTAATGGAATGGAAGCGCTCAGAAAAAGGCCCTTTGTGGTGGCATGGCCTCATAGGTGGAGGAATTGCCCTAATCTATGTTGTAATCGATTGGTATAGAGTTGTAATCCTCGAAATAAACACCACATACGAATTTCTCTCTTGGGAAACAATCGATTCCTATTGGAAATCTGCTGCATTCGTAGTTGGTTCTGTCTTGTTATATCTCCTAATGCTCCGTGGACGAAGGCTGATGAACCCTAGTCCAAAGTAGACGTGCATGGTTGAGCGCCCCCGAGGTACACGTGACTTCGGTGTGAAAGAAATGGCAGAGCGTTTGGGTCTAGAGCATGAGCTCGATAACGTAGCCAATTCTCATGGATATAATCGGGTACAAACACCAATCTTCGAACGTCTTGATTTATTCACAGCAAAATCTGGGCCTGAGGTTGTCAATCAGTTGTATGCATTCAAGGATCGATCGGATCGCGACCTCACGCTCCGTCCCGAATTAACAGCCCCCGTTATGCGAATGGTTGCGGATTCAATGCGTGCAGATGCCAAACCACTTCGATTATCGTACTTCGGGCAATGTTTCCGATATGAAGAATCCAAAAAGGGACGGTACAGGGAATTCTACCAATACGGTATCGAACACATTGGAGCTTCTGGACCACTGGTTGAGGCAGAAGTAATAGCACTCGCTATCCGGATGATGCAGGCTACAGGATTACAAGACTGGACTGTCAGAATAGGACATGTTGGCATTCTTCGATCGATACTGGATCATTATACTACAGACGATTGTGATGTTGAAGAATTAATGCGCCTTCTTGACAAAGCGAGACAGTCACAGGAGGCGTTGGATGATTTCTGGGATTTGCAAATGAGGCACAACCCCTATGATTCAACTTTCACAGAAAAATCTCCAACCTCGGCGACTGAAAACTTGGAGAATTTCATTCTTGCGCAAGGTAACACTGAAGCTATTGAAACTGCACGAAAAGCATTTGACCAAAACGAATTGGATAATTTTCAGGCAACTATTGATGCCCTCGAAGATCTAGCACCTGCTCCTCCAAATCTCGAAATTGACTTTACTATTTCTCGTGGCCTAGATTACTACACTGGAATGGTGTTTGAATTTCACGTCCCTTCCCTTCGGGGAGAGAGTCAAGTCCTCGGTGGAGGGTCTTACAGTCTGATGCATCTATTCGGTCAGCCTGACTTGGATCCATGTTGTGGATTTGGTTTGGGTTTTGATAGAGTATTGTTAGCGATGGAAAATGAGGGTGTTAGTATTCAGAAACAAAGCCAAGGTCAAATCGCTGTAATCCCTCTTGGCGAGGTAAATAGACAGGTACTTCCGATCGTAGGAGGTCTTCGAAACAAAGGCCATATTATCCACCTTGAAGTTCGAGACAGGGGCCTCAAACGAGCAATGCGCTGGGCGAATGGAATTGGTGTTGATTTAGTCATGATTATCGGTGAACGGGATATTGAAGCGGGTAATATCGAAATCAAACGATTAGTTGATGGCCATACCACTCAATCAAATCTAAAACTGGAATCAATAGATGAGGCCATTTGTAACCTCTTAGATCCTAGGTGAATCTGTATGGATGATGATTGGGCTGAAAGGCAAGAGGATGATGAGGTCAAACTGCGCTTGCAAGCCTTATCGATAGCTGCTGAAAATGATGGAGAACCACTACGTTGGTTCGAAGATCTGTATGCTAGTGCTGAAGGAGATTCAGCGCTGATTCCATGGGCAAGAATGGGCGTCAATCCAATTCTAAAAGATGAGTTAGAACGCGAGAGTCTTGCACCGGGTCGTGCACTAATGGTAGGCTGCGGACTTGGTGATGATGCCATATATCTAGAAAAAATGGGTTGGGAAGTTGTTGCTTTCGATCTGTCAGATTCTTGCATAGCTTGGTGCAAAGAACGATTTCCAAACTCATCAGTACATTGGGAAGTTGAAGATGTTACCAAACCTCCTGAAAAGTGGATTGAAAATTTCGATTTAGTAATAGAAATCCACATCTTGCAAGCAATACCTGTTGAAATAAGGGAGGAGGCTGCAAAGGTACTGCCAACATTACTCAAACCAGGGGGGCGCCTAATCAGTATCGGTCGAGAAGCAACAAATCGAACTGAGGAGGTATCGACTCTGCCTTGGCCACTTTCTAGGAAATGGCTCATGGAACGGTTCTCTTCGTTAGAGGTGGTAATTTTCCAAGCAATTGTGCTTGAAGATTGGCCAGATATTGATCGATATGTTGGCGTCTGGCAACGGATTTCTCAATGACCACGCTTCATAACACGACGAAATATATTCGGAATCTCAGATTTGACTTGTAGAGTTTCTCCATTCGGATGAATAAATCTCAATGATGAAGCATGTAAACAAAGACGGCCGGTTTTGGCTCGACCTTGTCCATGCATGGTATCACCAACGACTGGCGCGTTACGTGCAGCCATCTGGAGGCGAATTTGGGCTCTTCGTCCGGTTCGAATATCAAGGCGTGCGAGAGTGTGCGTTTCTGATGTATCCTCAACTTTCCAATGTGTAATCGCCTCCTTTGCATTTGCAACATTACGATGTGGAGCGATTCTTACCCGGAGATCTTTAGACTCTTGAATCCAATCTCTAGCAAGACCTGTATCCTCTGGTAGATGACCGAGTAGTATTGCATGATAAATTCGCTGAATAGAACGATCTGCGAATTGTTCCTGAAGATGTTGTTTAGTCCGTTCATCCTTTGCAAATAGCATACATCCAGAAGTCTCTCGGTCTAAGCGGTGGACAATGAACACCCGGCCTCCTTCAATTGCAGTATATTCGAATGCCCGGGCATGCATCGTATCTTTTTCCTTACCCTTAGACGTTGCAACAGACAAGAGGCTTGCAGGTTTTTCAACCACCAGTAAACAATCGTCTTCGTAGAGAATTATTGGTAGTTCAAGTGAGCTTCGAGATTGACGCTTTGGGGCATCCCCCTGCGCACGAGGGAGAATCGAAACCTTCTGTCCGATTACCACTGGAGTTCGGGCGACTCGGCATACTTCTCCATCGATGTGTACGCGGCCGTCATCGATCATACGTCTTAGACGATTACTCGTTGTGTTATCGTGGACTATTCGGAGAATGCTGAGTAGGTCGCTATTTGCTTCCACTTGAATATCGATACGAGACATTTCACAACCACTGTTCCAACTCAATGGCATTCTTCGCAACACCTACTCCTAGTGTTTCCTCAAGTGCACGAGCAAGTAGGGTAAAGTCAGAATCACGGGTGGCAATGACGACAGCCCCCACCCGTTCAAGGCAGTCAGATGCCAGTTTCGTTGCTGTCTTCATAATGTCAAGGTCACCTGGTTCGGGGAAAATTCCTGCTTCTGATATTTCCATCCCGTCTTCTGTTAGAATGGTTCTCTTATCTGCGCCTCCTCGACGGGCCTTGAATATCGTTACTTGTTTGTATATCGAACGATGTGTTTGCAAGAAATTTATGACATCTGTAGTTTGAGCAAGGACTGCCTCATGGAATCCATCCTCCGCGGGTACTGTCCAATCTCTGAACTCTTCAAGAATATCAAGATGAATTTCTTCAAGCACCTGGGGTGTGATGATGGCATGATATGCATCGAGATTGATATGCCGACGGATATTGTAGATGAGACTCAGCGCTCTTCTTGGATCATATTCGCCAGTTTCGGCATTCATAATTCGTGATCTGAACTCATTTAGAGCAGTAGATGGTACAAAGGTCCGGATTCGATTCGTATTCCCACGATGATGGCGAAGAATTTGGTGGAACATCAAAGATGAGTTTGGATTCACCAAACCATTTCTATCCACCGCTATCCGCCGAAGTATCTCTGATGCGAGACCATCGAGAAGGAGGTTTGTGTCAATAACAATGAGGGGAGGGAGTTCTAGTGAATTGAAACCTCGTCGTTCTTTGACTGGAATTTGGTTCTCATGTTGCTGATACATTGCATGCATTGCGGCCTTCAATGAGGCTTGTTCGCGGCCACTGTAATGTGAACTAACATTGATTGCGTGCTCCATCATTCTCAATGCACGGAGGGGATCCTCGGGTGCAACCTCCAATGCAATTCCGGCCACCTCCTGAGGGCGGGCGAAATCATTCAAGGCATTACGGAAACGTGTTTCGATGTGGTATCGTCGTGACGATGTTATACGTTGAATATGGTTCAATGCTGCACGAACTCTTCCAATAAATGGTTCCTCTGGCAAACTACGCGAAGAAGGATAGGCCATTAGAGACTCAATGATGTCTTCTTTTCGACGTTCACGCTCCCTTTTCTTTGCGCCATCGTCATCTGATGTGTCTGCCTCAACAGATGGAAGGCGAGAGTCAGCGAAATCAAGAATCAGGTGCTTAGGTAAATTGCGGGAGCGGTTGCTTCTAGCCCCTGATTTAGGCATCTTATCAAAAGCATAGGAGACCTTCAGATAGAGTTGAAATCGAGATGTGATTGTAGCTGCTAATTCCTCGTGTTCATCGAGAAGAGCAACCGCCTCTGACCACCGCTTTGAAAGTGCGAAATTAATCAAAGCCTTACGATAGAGTAACGTTGCTCGTTCAAAATCCCTATGGGGTGGATTTTGGAAGCGGGGTGCTGCTTGCTTGTAAAGGCGAGCCGCATCGAGATGTCGGCCTTCACGAACATAGATTGCTGCATTGGCTACCGGGGCCCATTCAGAACGAGGAAGATGAGTTTGAAGCCATGAAACGAGTTCCGACGAAGGTACTTCGTGCTCCATAATCAAATCCATTACAAGAGGAAAGAAACGGGCGCTGAAACGATTTGAGATAAGAGTGTCCAGAATCGTATATGCTCGATCTTTTCGCGGCAAATCAGTCATCTGTACATCGTTGCTTACACGATTCATTCGGAGTAGGTCAACGATTGCAAGGAAAAGAGCACGTTCGAGAGAAGGGAGATTCGCCTCGTCGAGAGAAAGTTCTAGCGCATCTACTCGTTGCTCTCGGACTAAGCCATCTCCACCATCCATCAAGGCACGTCTAGCCTCTCGAAGGACTTCTGAGCCACTCTCTGGAAGACGTCCCTGAATCTCATCAAGATCAGCTCGAGCGCCATCAAGTAGACGGATTAGTGCTGCCTCATTAATCGAAAGATAAGAGGGGGGATCGGTGGATTCAACAATGTCATGCGCCTCTATCGCCTGTTCTTGAATCCAAGAAAGTACCTCTATCGGAAGATTTGCTGGAGCAAGTGATGAGGTGAGTAAGATAGGATAGGGGTGTTCATTCCCTTGAATCTGATTCTTGTAAATTATCTGGGCTAAGGATTCGATATCGTTTCCATTTACTAGGATTTCAATTACCTGAGAAAGTATTGATGAATCCAACTGATATTGAGAGAGAAGAGTCGCGCAACATACTCTAATCTGTATTGGGATTTCTTTGTCAATAACGATACTAGACCAGGTGTTGACGTCATAATTGATTGCTAGCCCACACAAACGCTCAACAAGCATTTCATGGCCTTTAGCCATACGAGATGCTGCCATGAAAGATGTTGAATCTTCTATCTTAGCATCCATGATGAGTTTCGTTGCCTCTTCAATATCTCCTTTAGCAGCAAGAGCGCGAATGAGCATCCACTGAAGTGAATCTGGAATTCGTAACTTGTTTTTCTCAAGATGGAAAATTCCTGACTCTATAGTGGACAATTCAAGATCCCGTTCAATTGGATTTGTCCACGCTGTAGTTAACATCGCTAAAGACAAATCATCAGTCTCAGTTACACATGCACAATCCATCCAGGCATCAAGATTGCCAGATTGCAGACTTGCAAAACAATGTAAATCATTAGAAATGGATTGTAGATTTTTGTCCTTGATATTCGCTTCTGCAATTCGTTTCACTGCTAAATGGGGTTGATTTGATGCAAGATAAAGGAGAGCGTCGATGAGAACAAGAGAAGGGGTTGAAGATGTACTCAGTATCTTTGGAGTATCTTTGCGAATTTGCGTTAAACGAATTCGGCCTTGGAGGCCTTTCGCAAGGCGTTGTAATTCAAGAATAGATTGGGAATCCAATTCAAAGTGCTCTACAGTCTCTAACCAGATGCCTAGACCTTCGAGATCTGATGGGTCTCTCCTTAGACCCCCTATCCAATCTAGAGATTGCTTTTCCTCATTGATTTGTGGAGTCGTGCTCGGAAAAGCACCAAGCATTGCGATTAGTGGACACTCCCTTGCTGCCAGTGCCCATACTGGATGAACTCCAGAATTGCAAGTAGATCGTAATTCATCGATGAGTGAATCGTCTTCAGCCTTCCATGTCTTTGAATCGCGTCCTTTGTGAATCAATAAAACTGCGAGGCGGTATGCTGGACTCTCTGACGATTTTCGAATCGCATCTATAGGCTCAAGAAATGCTTCAATTCCACTCGCTCCACGTGCACCTCGTCGACGAACGCCTCGTCGGCGGGTTGCCTTAACCTGAGTCTCCTCTTCTGGATTACGTGGTTCTTCTTTCTGAGCTATGGCCATTGCCAGCGGCTTCCATGCCTTATCGAGAAGAGTGAAAGACGGATGGTTCACAAGTTGACGGCTACGAGAATTCGGATCTTCACCTGCGCGACGGCTGGCTTCGATGCAATCTCGCAAGTAGGTTTCCATACTCAACACATACCAACGGCCGAGTGCCCACGGCCGAGATACATCAACGATTCGCTATGTTCGGCGATTCTGGACCCTCAGAATGATGTTCTGAACCTTCATCCCACACACTATGGAAGTGGTGGATCTCGTAATTCTCTTGCTTCATCCTCTTATTGCAACAGTATTCGGATTCTGGTTGTACCGGCATTGGAGTACTATCAAGGCAATACATCTCAAACGCGGAAGGGCGTGGTCAAGAATTCGTGACCGGAAGCGAGAGGAGGTTGTTGCTGAACATGAGCGCCAAGGTAGATGGGCACTACCAGCGATTTTGGGAGTCATTCTGTTTGCCATCTTTGCCAATATCCACCGGTATGTCAACCTCGAAGCGGATTTTCGTGAATTGTTTAGTCTTCATGGTTGGCTAGGTTTAACTCTCGCATTTCTGACATTCTACATGACTCAAACTGGGAAACGTATGGTCAGTCAACGCGAAGAAAAAACTCCAAACGCCAAAATAAAAGGTATTCATCGACGAGCCGGGAGTCTGTTGTTAGCGCTTCTAATTGCTGTAATGTTTCTTGGTTTTCTTCGAGTAATTCAGATTATTCAACCCTAAAATTCATTATTTCTAATTCGTTCATTTGACCATATATCTACCCAAGCTGCAATATTTCGATCTATATCTTTCGTCTCAACCTCGCGATCTTCTCTAATTCCATCTTCACTAAGTGGTTGAATACGACATCCGCATGCATCCCGATGCCCCCCTCCGTGATCATCGAAAGATGTAGCAAGACAGGTCAAATCAACTAAGCCACCGTTTGGATGAAGAAATGAATTTGTGTAAAAAGAAGCACTAAGAGGTGGAATTGAACCTGTCAAGGAACCATTCACATCTCCATGAATCACGATACAGGCATCACAGTCATCACCAGCTTCTGCAGTAATTCGATATCCATTCGTTCGAAGGCCTGTCCCATCAAATCGGACAATAGCAATACGATTTACTACAGTGAGTGAATCATGAATAATTGTTGTAATCTTTGATGATTCCATCTCTCTACGATGGATGGACTCGGCAACTAATGGATCGACAAGGATGCGTTCAATCCCCCAGCCTTCTGCTATTCCCTGTACAATCTTATGAGCGGCTTCTGGTCTTTCAGAAGCCTCGATACTCCGGCCAAGAACAACCATTGGATGGTTTGATAGAAAGTCATCTCGAGAAACCATACCACCATCGAGAATGTCAACCCAATCAATTAGTTCTTGCAAATCCGATACATCTTCTGATTCTCCTACTATCTCAAAGGCTATGCGCGCTGCTGAGGGTGTTGCTTTCCAAAGATTGAGAACACCTTCAACATCAGCACGATTCGTTTCATGATGGTCTATTACAGCCCCACATGCAGGGTGACTTGGTAAATCGCATATGATAGTATGAGAGTCAATTTGATGATCGAATACCCCTGCACGGATTCCACCAGGATGACCAAATTCTACAATTAGATTAGGGAAAGCTCGTAATAGAATCCCAGCTGCAGTAATTCCATCGAGATCGCCATCAGTCAAAATTCGATGTGGTTCGATGCTCTGTAACATCGAAAGGCGACCTGTCATGGGCTTGCCTTTGGTGTGAGTTTGAAGTCCCTTTCGGCCGAAGAGTGAAGGGGGAGGCATTCATAGAACTTTCATGGAGACTTCCTGTGGACTCGTTCTTGCTAACGGTGATTTAGTACTCCTACTTCGTTATCCTCAAGGCCATTGGGGTTTCCCAAAAGGACATGTCGAAGGGGCGGATTCGGGTCTGCGTGATACAGCATTAAGAGAACTAAAGGAAGAAACTGGAATTTGTGATGCTGTAGTCATCGGAACTTGGTCACAAACTACACAATACACCTATTCTCGACGGGGCAGCAAACGAGAAAAACAAGTGCATTGGTTCCCTGCAAAAACAAAAACTTTCGATGTAACACTATCTCACGAACACACTGATTACATGTGGGTAGAAGTGGATGAAGCAATAGATTGGATTACTTTTACAGAAGAAAAAGTAATTTTACAAGGGGCGAGGCAAATTTTAGGCATCTGAATCTCTTGCACCTAAAGGCACCCAAAGGACCTCTTCCTCAGCAAGAATCTGGGTCACGTGCCGTGCAGCAACAAACATCCAATCTGAAAGACGATTGAGGTAAGCAAGAACAACTGGGCGGACTGCGCCTGCACCTTCAAGTTCAACCAAATTGACGGCGCATCTCTCTGAACGGCGGGCAACTGTGCGCACTACATGGAGGGCTACAACAACTGGTGAACCAGAAGGTATAATGAAAGAACTGAGGGGGGGTTGCTGATCAGTCCAATGATTCATCTCTTGTACGAGGCGGTCAGCATGTTTCATCTCAACAAGAGACATTTGCTCAGGTAAAGCACTGGGAGTGCCTGCAGATTCGCCTCCAATATCGAATAACTCCTGTTGAATAATTGAAAGCATTGGATCTAATTCCTCTTCGATACGGAGGGCCGGCACACGGACTCCTCCGTCAGAATGTTGCTTAGGTAGCCGAGAAAGTTCCATCCGAACCCAACCAATGAGGGAATTTAGTTCATCGATTGTTCCGTACATCTCAACACGTGCATTAGACTTAGGCACCCGTTCGCCAGTCAGGAGGTCAGTCTCTCCCCCATCACCATTGCCTGTATGGACCCTTGTGATTCGCACCATCTCGATTCCCGAACATTAGACAGGTTCGACGGCTCTTGAATGCGCATGTCTAGATGAGGCGTTTCGAAGCTTCGAGAAAAGTCGACGTAATGCAACAACAGAAAGAACCAACCAAAGAAATACTTCAACGCCGGCAATCCACCACGCATAAGGACCAAACGCATCAAACAAAATTTGTGCATCCAAAGGTGCCCCATACAATCCCATCCATGCTGCTTGAAGAATCAAATTAGCTCCAAACCAAGTGCTCAGGAGCCAAAAAAGAATCGATCCATTGCTCCAAGAATTACGTGAAATATCCCAATCCACGATACAATATTGGTTCTGGTGGGTTATCAATGCCTGTCTTTCTTGTATCATCCAGAGTTATTCTTCAGATTGATTCTCTGGATGATTGGATATAGATGCTAAACTTGAATCAATAATTCCAATCCAAGAGGCATCTACCACATCCCAACCCCCAAGACGGCGTAAACGATCTTCATGCATTTCAGATTCTGATATTTCTCCGATTTTACTATGAATTTTGGCTAAAGCAGCGTGAGCCATTACATTCAGAACAGGGTCCTGCATATCCCAAGAGCGTTCAAAATGAGATATTGCTCCTCGGGGCCCGTGGATTAATCCTCGTTGAATTTGACGAAGACCAGATTGTGACCAAGTCACACCTTGAACACCTACAACTAACCCACGGAAGAGCAAATAAATCTCAAGCAAGAGAAACAAGGAGGCGATTATAAAATTCCCAATTTGTTCAACTGTGCTCTGTTCTATCCAATTCAAAGTAACAAGTCCAAAAATTCCTGCTACAAGGAGAATTCCGCTAAATGGAGCTACGATGACGTCACGCTGAGTACGAGCCATGTGTCGACCACCAATAATCGTAAACAGGCCTCCAAAAAAAATGGCAAGTGTTGGAGGAACAATGGGGGTTGTTGCGCGATCTGCGCCCATAGCAATGTAGAGAACAAAACCAACAAAGAGGAATATGCCACCTGCAGTGAAACCATGTTCTGGAAATGGTTGGTGGCGTGCATAGACAAAGAGGGCGAGAGCTACCCCAACGAAGAGGAGGACCCATAGGAGCATAAGCAGAGCAAAAGGCGGTAGGACTTCAATCCGTGGTTGGCACTCCGTCGTCTCCACGCCATCCAGGTTTCCAAAATTCGATATCGTCAAGCCACCGTAACCATTCTTCAGGATTGGAGCGAATCAATCGAAAAGCTCGGCGATCAAGCCCTTCAAGGAGTTCGTCACTAATTTCTCCACGTGTATGGGCTTCTGTCCATTCGACCTGTAATTCTCTAACTTTCACCTTACCTGCAGCAGGATTCTGATATTCTCTTTCACAAGCCTCTTGAAGATCGATTAGCCACATCCGAGAGCCGCGCATATGAGGGTCGTCACTGCCGGCAACAGGCTGTCTTCGCTTGAATGGCCACCATCCCATGACAATTGAGAGTAGGCGGGGGTCTTTCAAGCATCGACTAATGATTCACTAATGAAAGAAGAAATACGCATTGAAGGAAGTAAATACCCTCTCTTCATCGCTACTAATCATGGCGCGCATCGTGGTCCACATCCACGGTAAAGCAAGAGTGGGTGCTTACTCACAACTAATTGACATGTACGGAGAAAGATTGGAGGGGAGGGGGGTTCGCCTTATTCGGCATCCATCACGTATGGATCATGATGCCTATCAAAATCGATTACTGAAGGATTCGGAGAATGGGGTATTGATTCTTCTTGACGAGCGTGCTCCATCTATCTCAACGAAAGATCTCGTTCAACGATGGAATCAATGGAGAAGTGGTGCAAAAACAATCCATCTTGCTGTTGGACCGGTCGATGGATGGCGAGATGAATTCTCTAGCAAACACGATACTCTAGGTCTTGGACCTTTGACGATGACTTACGAAATGGCTGCTGTCGTCCTCCTTGAACAACTCTATCGCGCTTCTGAAATTGAACGAGGTAGTAATTACCACCGTGACTAATGATGGCGGCCATATTCCCAAATTATTGAATGCTACAATGATGATACTTCAATAACCCTCGACAAACGAAGCCTTTCGTTCTGTGAGTGGCCCTACGGCATTCGGCCGTGGGAGGACCGCAGCAGGGGGTGTCTCATTGGCAAAGCGCGCGACCAGCACAATGAAGCAAGCAAGTATCAGTGAGTTTTTCGAGAAAAACAAGCATTTTCTGGGTTATGACACACTCCAACGATCTATCATCACAGCGGTCAAGGAAGCTGTAGACAACTCTCTTGACGCATGCGAAGAACATCGAATACTTCCAGAAATCTCAATTGAGCTTCGAAAGGTTCCAAAAAAACCTGATCGTGTCATCATGATTTCGCAAGACAATGGTCCTGGAATCCCTTCAAAATCAATAGAGAAGGTGTTCGGAAGTCTTCTGTTTGGTTCTAGGTTCCACACTATCCGACAAACTAGGGGGCAACAAGGGATAGGAATCACGGGTGTCGTGATGTATAGTCAGTTGACTACGGGTAAAACGACGCGTGTCACATCAAAAATTTCCAAAGAAGCAACCGCGTTGCAAATGGATATTGGATTGGATACAAAGAAGAATGCTGCAATTGTATCGAATAGGGAACGGACACATGATTTTCTCGATAGTAATGGTATTCCTGTCGAACATGGGTTGAGGGTTGAAGCACCTATGAAAGCAAAATTTCAGCGCGGGCGGAAAAGTGTGGGGCAATATTTGCGTATGACATCAATCGTAAATCCACATGCAACAATTCGATATCGAGCAATAGATGAAAATGGGGAAATCATCGAGGATTTCGAGGCCGAACGGGTTACAGATCGTCTTCCACGTCCTGTTCGAAGTATCAAACCACACCCCCATGGCCTTGAGATTGGTGCCTTGAATCGACTTCTTCGTGATTCTACCGAGCGACGTATGAGTCTATTCCTAAGGCATACCTTTTCAGGAGTTCCAATGCGGGCAATGAAGGAAACTTTGGCTCATGCTGATGTGGATGCTGCGGCTACTCCAAGTGAAATATCGCCTGAAGAGGCCCAAAGAATCCTGAATGCATTCAACACCGTTCGGCTCATGGCTCCACCGACTGACTGCCTTTCCCCAATTGAGGATCTTCTAATCAAAAAGGGGTTGTCCAAAGCCGTTGATTCAGCTTTCGTAGCAACTGTAACTCGCCCCCCAAACGTCTCTCTCGGGAACCCATTCCAAGTCGAAGTCGGCCTAATCTTTGGGCGTAATGATGTGCCTGCTGATGGTGCAGTTGATGTATTGCGATTCGCAAATCGTGTTCCATTGATGTACCAACAAGGTGGGTGTCTGCTTACAAAAGCGATTGAATCTGTATCTTGGAAGGGATACGGATTGGAGCAACCTGGAGGGAAGGGTGTGCCAAAGGGTGCAGCAACAATTCTCGTCCATCTTGCAAGTACAAATGTTCAATTCACTTCAGAGGCAAAAGAAGCAGTTGCAGACAATGAAGAGGTATTCAATGAAATTCGGCTTGCTCTCCAAGAAGTTGGTCGGCATCTGAAAAACCATCGAAAAAAGAGTGCTCAAAAAGCCAAAGCACAAGAAAAATTTGAGCTTGTTAACGAAATACTTCCTGCAATTTCAAAGAAGGCTTCGAGTTTGTTAGATAGAGACGAACCGGACCTTGCGCCTGTCATCACTCGAATCATGAATGCTGTCTTTTGTGAAGATGAAGTTGTATGGGATAAAGAAGCAAAGGTACATCGTTGCCGAATCAAAATTCACAATTACACTGCCCGACCGCGGGCTTACTCCATTCTTGCTCAATATCCTGAAACAAGTAATGCACATTTCGTCGAGAATGAGCTCGGTGGCCGCCGAGAAGTAAAGGGAATTTGGTGTTGGAAATTGGATACAATTCCCCCTGGTGAGGCAGGATGTATTGAGTTCGCAATACAAGGTTTAGAGCATAATGATTGGAATTCAACTGAAGTTTTCTTCCGGGGTTCGGGGGATATCATAGGGGCTTCAAAAATTGATGAAGAGATTCTCGAACAAATCAGAACTGAAGAAGAAATTGCAACACAAAAAGCGCTTGAGGAAAGTAGTATGGCCATTGATGATGCAATGGAACACGATGTAGATAATTCAGGTGACCTTGATGCTGAAGAACTTCAGAATGCAATGACTGGCCCAATAGGTGAAAAATTGAGTCAAAATAATGCTGAACAAATTATCGCACAACATGATGTTGACAATAGTGGAACACTAGATCGTGAAGAATTGAGCGATGCGACCCAATCTGATACTTCGAGGCAAACTGGGCTCGGAGAATGGGGGGATGAATGATGTCAGAAGCAAAATCCAGAGAAGAAGTCATTGAGAGTCTGAATCAAGTCGCTGCCGAAATGCATGACAAGATGTTGAAAGGAGAGCCTCCCACCATGACTTTGCCTGTTCGTTCAAAGACAAATATCGAATTCAACAAGCGACTTGGTGTTTACAAATATGGAAAGAAGCAGACTATTCGAGATGCAACGAGTCTTGGTTCTGCTCGCCAATTACTACGCGCTTTACATGTAATTGATTTCATAGAGGAGATGATTGACAGTGCGAAATCGTCTACTCTAAGGGAGATGTACTATATCTCAGAAGCATGGGGTTTGGGTAAGTTTGGAACTCAAAACGAAAGTAACAATATCGCCGAGGACCTCGAAATCGTCACACGTTGTATGCGAGAAGACTTCAAGCTTAGACCTGAAGAAGATGGAGCGAGGATGATTGGTAACGTAACTATCGAAGAACGTAATCGTCGTGGAGATTGGATGCGTATCAATTGCAGAGACGATGTGGGTGATTCCGGATATGGTCTGCCTTACAATGTCGAACCTGAAAAGATTCGTCTCATTGATGAGGACATTGATTTCATCATGGCTATCGAAACTGGTGGTATGTTTGATCGATTGGTTGAGAATGGATTCGATGAAGCTGCTCGTTGTGCATTAATTCATCTAAAGGGACAGCCTGCTAGATCAACTCGTAGAATGATTAAGCGTATGTCTGAAACATGGAAAAAGCCTGTAATGGTATTTGCTGACTGTGACCCCTGGTCGTTCAGAATTTTTGCAAGTATTGCTTATGGTGCGATAAAAACCGCTCACATCTCAGAATATCTCGCAACTCCTAGCTCTACCTATCTTGGAATCACTGCAGACGATATCCTAGCATATGACCTTCCTTCTGACAAACTCACACCGAAAGACGTTGAAGCATTGAAGGCTGAATTGACTGATCCTCGATTCGCAACTAGCGAATGGCAAGGGCAAATCCAAATGATGCTTGATGAAGGTAAGAAGGCTGAACAACAGGCACTTGCAAAATATGGTCTTGATTTCGTCACAGATACCTACCTTCCAGAAAAATTAGCAGGATTCGGTTTGAGTATCTGAAAGATTTGTCAAATCAAGACGAGAACTCAAGAGAAGTCCCCTCAGTTGGGTGTCATGGCAGAGAAGGGGGGGCGCTCCTGGGCCCGCTTGGTTTCACTTGTTGCAGCAGGTCTGCTTGCAATTTCGTTAATCTCATTTGCAACCTCAATGGATGCTATTGAAGATATTCTAGACCCTGAACAATTGAACAAAGGTGTTGTTGAAGAGGGTGGTTCTCTCGACCTAGAATTACAGTCTGGAAGAACGTATACACTCCTGAGAATCGTCAATGAAGTCGGAGATGAAGCATTAGATGACGATGTAAGAATTGTCGATTCTAAAGGAAACGAAATGGTGATTGATGCCCCTACATGGATGCACCCGCCGAGAACTGGAGAAAATGGGGCAATCATCTATGATACAATCGGCACCTACACAACTGAAAATACTGAGAATTTCACTTTTGAGAATCAGAATGTCACATCTAAATTGTACATTGTTGATGATCATGAAGGTGATCTAGCTGCAACACGGGAGCCTACTCTCCTAGTTGCCTCCTTTGCATGTTGTTTCGGGGTTTTGCTACTTCCAATTGCTGGAATTATACATCTCCTAACTCGGAAACAGAAGGAGGGGGCTCTTGGAAATAGAGGTATAACGATGCCTTCCAACACCATCCCTACCACTGATGAGCTCTTCCTAATCAGGCAAGGTATGATGATGCCTGAAGATGCAAAGGGTGCCAAACCTGTGAAGGAAGTGCCCCCACCTTTCACTGATAATTCAAATAAAAATCAAACAATAATACAGAATATTACGATTAACGATTCAGTGGTTATGGGTGATGTCACTAATTCTAGTGATAAAATGCAAGATGAGGATGAAGATGATTGGAAGGCTTGGGATACCGGTTAGTGTGTCTACAACATAGCATCGAGTTTTTACTAGGCCTTCCACTACACAACCATAGGTTGGGGAGCGATGATTGGATTCGAGGCCGCGCTCGACATCCTCAGCAATGAGACACGGCGTGAGATTCTCAAGCGGCTTGTTCGTGAGCCCCACTATGGTTGGCAACTTGCATCGCAACTTGATGTTAGTCAACAAGCAGTAGTCAAACATCTCAATGTGCTTGAAGAAGCAGGTTTCGTTAATTCTGAGAAGGTTGCCTCTGAGAAGGGGGGCCCACCAAAACGAATTTACAGTGTAAAACAATCCTTCAGCTTGAGAATGGATCTCGGACCAGATTTATTCAGAACAAAGCATTCACAGCTACCACGTGGCGGCCCGTTGAATATCTCTAATATCCATGGGCTTCCAGATACTGCAATTCAAATTGCTACACACATAGGCGGTAGGAGAAGATTAGCCATTTCTGAAGCGGCTGAATGTATTACACATATTCAAGAAATGTTAGATCGTTTGGATGATCAAAGGAATGCTCTTGTTGCCCTTCATCAACACGTAATGAAACGAGTGTCGAGATCTGTCGAAGGTGAATTCGAAGATTACCAAGAGAGAAGTATTGTCCATACAATGCTCGAAGACCCGCGCCGCCCCGTTGATCTTGATGCAATGGCGGTAGCAATGGCTCCGATGGAATTGAACATGGAGGCTGTGATGAATGGTATCATCCCTAGAATTGGAATCATGGACCAAGATACGTTTCTTCCAGTAACTAACAATACACCTCTTCCTTGGTGGTTAGTACAACGCTAACGCTCTTCCAATTCAGTATCCCATGGAAAGGGACACTTTGTCATCAAAAGCGAGCGTCTTCATCGACACCTTGGAGGATGCTGCTCTGTTCTGCAACACGATCCAAGGCCTCCTTACGACGGGATAGCATCATCAGGCCTGCAACACCAATCAAACCAGCCGTTGCTGCCATAATGATAGTTGGAACTGACCATTTACCGACGACAACAAGAGCCACGTCCATAATTGGGTTCTCGGATTGGAGGTCTTCTTGGATATCGAGATAGTTATTGTCGTCGCTGCTCTCAACAATGGTCCTCTCTGGATCAATGACGACGACAACCTGCTCACTACCTGCAGTCACAGGGTAGAGTAGTGTAATCTCTGGAGCCTCGCTACTTGCATCCGGACTCGTTGGCATCAAAGCACCAATAACTCGGCGATAGACGATGTGTTCCTCACTACATCCGTCTGCCTTGATGTCATCCATCTTGCCCACACAAAGGATGATGTTGACATCTGTAGCATGGACGTTTCCAATATTCTGGATTTGAACGGTTACCGGTATCATCTCACCAACTTCTCTGCTAGTGTCTCCAATGGAAGCTTCTCCAACAAAGATTAGGTCTGGAGCCCGTAGACGAAGGTGGAGAATCTGTTCATTGGTGTCACAACCAATGTCGTTGTCTGGCAAGCCATCATTATCTGAATCGATAGAACAGGAATCGGCCCATTCAGGAGTCTCATCATGGTCTCCTCCTTCAAAGGCGTCGCCAAATTCTGAAAGGGATTTGATTCCTATTGTCTGATCTCCGAGGGCTGCATCACTACCGACATTGATGATAGCAACTATCTGAATTGTAGTATAAGCAGGCATTGGCGGGAAATACCAGGTTCCTGTGAACTCATCATAGTAGCACTCGTATACAGGTGGAGTCTCTCCACTCGCAACTGTGAGGCAAGAAATTTCAATTGGGTACTCTGTTTCGAAACCATCGAGAATTGCAAATTCTACTGCTTGAGATGTTCCATCACCAGAAGCCCAGCCAGCTAACTCATTCAGACCAGGTGTTGGATCCCATTCTCCACCCTTCTTGGTGTGGTTATGGAGAGTTGGGACATCAGGGACATTTCCATTATTCGTCAAATTAAGGATGAATCGAACTGTTCGACCTGGTGCCGTAGTCTTTACTGCACTCTCAACGAATGGGTCGAGTGTAAGTTGGATATCATGGAACTCATTGATTGTCACAGTCAGTGGAATAATATCTCTAAGACGGGTTCCATCAAAGGCCTCTTCAGAGAAAATTGAGAGTGTGACTTGATAGTCTCCTGCTGCAACCTCAGATGGTGCATTCACATGAACCATGACTGTCTGATTAGTGTCTCGTGCTAATTCACTCATATCAGAACGGAATATTTCAACATCCCATGGTTGGGCGAATCCTTGAGAGTCTGCAATCTCAGTAACACGCATGTCATAACGATCTGGACCATTTCCATCATTTTGAATATTGATTGGTACTGCCCAAGTCTCGCCTGGATTCATGTCATTTTCCAGTGATTCTGTGCTCGCATCAATATCGTATACATGCTTCACCATAGTTGAGAGAATCTCTTCATCGGAAACCTTGGGTGAACCTTGGAGATACGCCTTGACCTTCACTGCTGGACCAAGTCCGGCATCCGCCAAAGTGGGTGCGCACACCTCTGCAGTCACCTCGTACGGGCGCTCAGTCTGATCCCAATACCTTGGAACACCGGGTTCGTATCTTGTATTTTCATCATAGTCAGGAGCATTGAGGAAGTCGAGAGTTACTGTCCAATGATCTTGCCGCCAAATGTGCTCTGGAATCGAAGTGTTGCGTTCTTCGGGCCCACCTGGTAATGTGAAGATGAGGTGCCCTGGTGCGAAGTACTTGGTGACCTTGATCACATATTCTGCACATTCACCTGGAAGTACTTCTTCTGAAGTATCAAATATCTCGAATACGATATTTCCTGTTGAACGAATGGATACGTTGATCCACAGTTCAAGAATATCATAAGTGCCTTTCTCAACGGATTTTACAGGCTCTCCCATAGACCACCCTTTGACGAATATTACCCATGTTCCAGGTTCTTGTGTCGTTGGAATATTCACTTCGAGGTTCTTTGTAACCGATGCCCCTGGCTCAAGTGAAACACTCAACGGGAACTTCACACCCCAACCATAAGGTAGAAGCCATTCTTGTTGACCTTCGAGACTATTCGGATCATAGAATTGGAAGGTGTCATAGACGTTGCCTGTATTCGTAATTGTTATTGAGAAAATTGCTGTTCCACCTTGCTCGACATCGCTCTGTGTATGGCTTGTATCCAATGCAATCCCGTGAACAACATCCATCAGTGTACTCGTTAATCGATCGCTTCGAATTGCTGGATCTTTGTATGATACTGCAGAGACGATGATGTTTGCAACTTCGTCCGCATCGGCCTGATAGATAGATGGTGCAATGACACGCATGTAGACCTCAACACGTTCACCACCAAGTAGATGGATTGGTGTATCAGGGAATATTGTCGTATGGTTACTAGAGAAGTAAACAGTTGCAGACCAGTTTAGTGGAACCCCACTAAGGTTCAGAGAGAAAGTGTCAGCAACAAGCTCCGGAGGGCCGGGTGTTGTATTGTTGACACTGAGGTTGTACATTGTTTCCTCACCCGGTTCGATGACATGGTAGAATGTCTCGCCATCTTGCAAACCAACCTCTACTTGTCCTGTAAGAACGTGCACATAGCAAAGTGTGTATGTGTTCGAGTTCGACTCGTCATTACACTTGTTCGTATCAGACCAAGCAATATGGGCACCACTCCCCAAATCATTTGCAAATGCAGGGGGTTGACTCAACTCAGGTGCATTGCCTGAGTTTGGACCTAACTTATCTGAATTCCATGTTGTAACCTCAGTTGGTTCCCATGGATCAAGAACTGATGATGCGATTGAGTTCAATGGCCAAGATGGTTGATCATTCGTATGATTGAGACGAGTGTACATGATTGCCTCGCCTTGAGACGAATTGCTGTTTTCCAACCAAGTAATGTGGATATTATCTCGAGCATCTGTCAAGATTGCTGGCATATAGGACGATGGCGCGAATGGATTTCCTTGTTGGATGCCCCCGGAGCCTTCATACTCGGATATCCGTGTGTCAACAATTTGCTTGATTCCATAAGAAGGAAGGCCTCCCTCAACACCATTCCATTCCGCAGCACCACGAAGTCGTAGACGGGTGTAGAATACCTCATAATTTACATTCTTCTCGAATCCATAACCACGACCATCCATCCAAGCAATGTGGGTATTTCCTTGACTATCGATAGCAATTGCTGGATGGAAGCTGAAAGCGTCATCAAGAGTCACGCGAGTATCGTTTACGACAACGAAGTGGCCATAACCTTGTGAATCCATGGCTGGGCCAACATCCTCTGTATATGCGCTACTTGTAGTAGTGGTTGCTGAATCGCCCTTTTGCCATCCAGGTGATGGATTATCTAGAAGGGCGTGTGGAGCGAGTACTGTCATGAAAATTTCACGTGAATTGTTCGTTGCAAGGTAGACCATTGCCTCCACAAGAAGTTGCATTTGTTGTGAGCCTCCTCCAGATGCTGGGAAATTGTATACCTCTCCACCTGCATCCGTATTTCGAATGGTTGAACCGGGACAAATTCTAGGATTGGTGTTTACCACACCATTAGGGCAGTTCGCAAGATCTGACATGTGTGATTGAATCTGAGTCCCCCCTCCCCATGTACTACCTGCCATGGGCACTGGTACGACGCCTGCTCTGACACAGGCATCATGAGCCTCGTTGATACTCTGTGTGTCATCGGATTGTTGAGCGGGGTCACCATTTCGTGGACCTTCGTCGGAAATTGGAATTACAATCTTGGTTGCATTTGGATTCCACTTGTGATCCGAAGCGGTAGGAGGGTTACCTGGTACGTTACCTGATGCGTCCTTCCATGAAAGACAAGCCCAAGTTGATGATGGGCCCCAATCTTCACCTGAAGAGCCGGTTACTGAAGCACCATTGAAAATGAAGTTCTGCAACTTTCGAATACCGCCGGAATCGTCTCCAGGGTACTGACCAAGATGTGTTGCTCGTGGGCCTTGTGAGCCGCTTCCACCTGTCTGATATGCAGTCGAACAGGTATTACCCTGACCTGCAGACGGGATGCCGTATCCAAGAATGGCGTAAATCGTCTCATACACTGTGATGTTTGCATCTTCTAACATTGGCTTAATACCACGGAAATATCCACCACTGCTGAAACTTCCACCATAAAACACAGTGCAGACATCTGCCCACTCTGAATACATAGATCCTGAAGTATCGATTGGAACTACCATTTCCACCTTACCGCCACGTGTGTCATCCCAGACAACCTGCACGTAATCATCAGCATCCACTGCAACATCTGGGTGGCCTTTGTGTCCAATGATTGGAGTCAACATTGAGTCGTCAATAGCTGTAGTAGCTACAGAACCATCGAATTCAATCATTGAATAGTAAATCTGAGGCTGGAAGTAGAACTTCTCGAGAGGATCAAAGGAATCCTCCCAAACAATATGCGCATTGTCTTGTGAATCGATTGCAATGGCTGGCCAATCACGATTCTGCTGACGTTGGCTTACGACCATGTCGTTAACTACGGAAATCACAGTATCATCCGCTTGACTCCCATCACGTGGTGCAAGTTTTGGATCAAGAACGGTGTACTTGATTGCATGTTGACTAGACTTATCTGTCCAAGTAACATGAACTCGGTCCAAGGAATCAATTGCAATATCTGGGTGCCAAGCGCGGTGCGTTCCAGGGTTTGAGATTTGAGTCACATCGATGAGAGGGTCTGCTTGGCCATCGCCATCAATATCTGCTCGAGGATCCAGCATAGTGTAGTAGAGGTGTTGTGTGTTACGACTCCAAACGAAGTGGATATTTCCTTCACTGTCTGCCGCCATGGATACCATGCGTTCGTTCATTTGGCCTCCGTCAACGACGCGGACAGCGTCGGTAATCACTACCTCTGCCGCCTCGACCTCATCGGATGGGAGGATCAAGGTCGTACTAAGGACCATGAGAATAGTTAGGAGAATGCTGTTCGTTTTCGCTCTGTAAGTCATCTTGGCACACCTACCGTTGGACACTTGGATACCGGCTCCACCACTACTTAAGCGAAACCACTTCGGGTCACGTTAGAGTTAGGCCCATTCATCGACGTCGAAGGAAGAGCCGAAGGGTAATTCTTCTTGAAACTCAACCTCTGGAGTTGATTGGCCGTTCGGTGTTTGAGCGGACTTAGCCCAATCATCTACTGGTCCGGGGGTACCGGACCCTTGCCCATACGCAAAACGTATCTCATGAATGATGCCTAATTTACTAAGCCAAATCCTTCGAAGTGTGTCAAGAAAACGATGTTGGTTAAGGCCATCAAACCAGATTGGGCGAGAGATGTTGAATGCCTGAAGGGGGCCTGATGAGGACGTTTCGTTCTTACCAACATGAATTGTCCAGTCAAATTGCCCCCGAATTAAGGAGAGGCGTGTCTCATGCAACCACCCCTCCCAACTAACTGAATCTGCTTGTGCATGAGAAGCCATCTCATCTTGTTGGGCAGCATCTACACGAGTAACTGACCCAATAATTACGAGATTTCTTCCCTTTGGAATTACTATGTTGAATAGATGGCCGTTTCTTGAGGGAGGATAGCGAACGTGGAGATGTTTTTGGGCACGTGCATCAACTAAACTCTTGCTCTGGAGGCCTTCTTCCGCGAGCCATTGCTCGATAAGGTCGATTGCCTCCTTTGTATCCATAACCTTGCCTCCCACTCGACCTATTTCAGGAATGCGAGGATTATATCCACATCTTCCTTTACCCTACTTCCCATATTTCGTCTCAATCGTGATTGAGATAGAGCAGTAAAGAAGTCAAAGAATGCATCATAGCCTCTAAGGAAAATTAGGTTAGATATGTGCAGAAATGGAATCATGGCAATGCTACAAATGACTGAGTATGTGATAATCTGCCAAGTAATTAGTTCAGTATAATTCAGTAAAAGGTAGCTAGAGGTTGCAAAAATAAGGTACGGCCAAATCAAAACTGGAGAGAATGTAACGGCCATGATATGGAATGTGCTCCGTGCATCTAATCCCTCATCGGAATTATTTCCGATATACCATGCAAGTAGTGCCTGAGGTAATGTGAAAATTGCCAATGGGGCACTCAAGAGCATAAGGAAAAGGGCCCATATTACACCAAACCACTTCATTGGAGATGGTGTTCTTACACCCTCTGCACCAACAGATCGAGGATCGAGTGAGGAGGATTTCAAAATACTTTGAATTCGTGATGCTGGTTCCATAATTTCTGGTTCAATCTCACCTGAACGAAGACGATCGCGGACTGAACGGATGCCATGAACTTCACTTGACCAGTTTTCATGAGGAGTATTCTCGGCATCTTTCTCTATATGAGAAATAACCGACCAAGAATGGAATTCATCCCAATCATCCGCATCTGGAGTTAAGATATCTAATGATTCTTTGATTCTGTTTCGTAAGGTGTTAACAGAATCAAAATTCGGTTCTGTCCACTCTCCTTCTAGAAGAGACTCTACCACTTCGTCATCAACAATATCATCGATGGAGATTTCTTGACCAAATTCAACGTAGCAATCTGTCCTGAACTTCCATGCCTCCCGGAAATGAAGGCCTACTGGTCGAATCGAAGGAAGGGGGCGGTCTCGTGCCTGTGCTGCTGCTGCTGCATTGAGTGCGATGCGCATCGGACCTGATCTCAATGGCATCATTCGTGGATTGATTTGACTTGTCCCTTCAGGCATAATCACGCAACCATGCCCTCCAGATATTGTGTGTGCTACTGTTAGCAAACTACGGTGATTGATTTCACGAGCGAAATTAGCATCTGTGGTTCCTTCATCGATTTCACGTTGCCTTAGAACTGGTTGGGAGCCGATTGATCTTGCCCAACGACCAATGATTGGGCGAGTCATCAAATCATGTCGTCCGACCATGATGAATCTCTTTTCACAAGATTGGACGATTACCATTGGATCTACAAGGCCTGCTGTATGCCAAGCAAGAGCCACCAATCCACGTTCTGGGTCGATGGTTTCTGCACCACTGATCTCTCTGTTTCGAAATTGGGTAAACCAAGAAAGGCGTAACATGCTTCGGAGAGCTTTCCAAGCAAGTGGGCTGCCTGGATGAGTACCATCATGTTTCCATCTAACTCGTTCGAGGCCTTTTCGATTGAGGCGGCGAGATGATGCAGAAGTAGCAACCTCTGGATCATACGCAGCAGAAGATCGTTGAATATCCAGCCCACTTGGTGTTGACATAATTCGACCTCACGTGTTCAAGGAATCAGCCATTTCCTGTAAGGCTTCAAAATCGGGATGTCCGCCTGGTGCTGGAGCATTTGGCCAACAAGCAAGAAGGGTGCGACCGCCGTCGCCTAAAGTTCGTGGGATTATGTGAATATGCACATGAGGTACTTCTTGCCCGGCGTTAGATCCATCATGGATACCAACAAGAAAATCTTCGGTTTCAAATCGTTGGGAAAGAATACGTTGAGTTTCAATTACACCATCCAATAAATGACGACGAGATTCCACACTTAATTCGCTCAAATGACTTACTTCTTCGATTGGAACTACGAGAGTATGGCCGGGGCGACGTGGGTAGATATCGAGGAATGCGACCCAATGTTCGCTTCGAGCAATAATGTGTGCAGGTATCTCGCCCCGGATAATCCGGGTGAACAATGTCGGTTCCGCCATCGTTCCGCGATTCTCCTTCAACGAATCAATGCGACGGGTCAGCCGAGGGTTCTTGGGCAGTGCATGAGAGTAAGTGTTGATGTCGCTCCCAAGACGGGCAATGCAGCAGATGGGGTTCACCATCTGCTGTCTTCTCTGTGATGCCCCCGATCAAGAGGGGAGTGCGCGATGTAGAGATTGTATCTCAACGCACAAACGGGTTAGGGAGCGTTTGTCAAAAACAGCAGAAGGCCCCATTGATCAACTCGCAAAAGACCTCATGATTCTAACGTCAGAACCCGAGAGGCATGACCATGATCCAGTACATGGTCCATTCTTGAAAGAGGCTGTAAGATTGCTCAGTGCTCATAGAGGCCATCGGCCTCCACCTACGGAAGAAGAAGTGATGAAGGCATTCGAATTGGCAAGGAAGTCATCTAGAGATTCAAACCTAAGAAAGACCGAATTAGATTCTATTTCCGAAGATGGTGATGCTTTACACGATGCAATCGAATTGGTTGAATCTGGTTCAACCAGAGATTACGATACCGGACAACGAACGCGTCCATCTCGTCCAATCCCAACAGTGGATAGATCTGAACGATTAGGAGAAGATCGAGAACTTATGGATAGATTTCGAGCCGAAGAAGAAGTTCGACGAACTGGGGAAGAAGCATCTGAAGAGATTATTGAGGAACTTATCGATCAGCGGAAGAAGAAGCGAAGTGAGTTTGCTGATGAGTTAAGTGAGCTTGACGATTTGATTGATTCAGACTGAAAATGGTGAGTATTACACAATTCCATTGAACTCGTACATGAAAAAGTAGGCGAGGGCGAATGCCATCAATAATAATGCCAAGAATAAAATTGTGACAACGATGGATATATTCTCTGGAATGGTTGATTTTCCACTTTTCAATTTGGAGGCCTTGGATTGGTATAAGTCAAGCAACATTAGAATCAGGCCAACTAAAATTGATGTTAATCCACAAAAACAACTAGTAGGATCAAAACTTCCCCACCAATTCGTTAAAGCGAAAAAAGCCAAAATGGAAAAGAAGATGATGCCCGCAGTATACGGTTTTTTGGTTTCGGGTTCATCCAAAATAACTGGATTTTCCACTGTCAAAACCACATCTTCTGGTTTGGACATGGAGTGAATTTAGTATGTTGGTTATTTGAGGTTCTTTTCTACATAATCAACAGCATTACGGAAAATTGCAAGCCCTTCGCCTTCACCATGTTCGGATGCTGTGAGTTCTCGAGTCCATGTTGCACCCAACCAAGTGGAATGATTGGCTTCAGGATGAGGCATTAGCCCAAAGATGCGACCCGTTGGATCGCATACACCTGCAATGTTCCTCATACTTGCATTCGGTGATATTGGGTATGGAAGGGGTTCATCGGATGAAGAAGGATATGTGGAGTCTGGATCGACATATCTGACCACGATTTGGCCTGCACTATCCCAATGATCTAGTAAAGGCGCTGAAGAGACAAATTTCCCTTCACCATGGCGAACCGGTACACGAATTCGTTCAAGTCCATTCGTCCAAACACAGGGTGATTCAGAGTTGAATTCAAGTGTTACCCATCGATCTTCGTAGTGTCCTGAATCGTTGAGAGCAAGGGATGCTTGCTGTTCTAAACTCACATCATCATCTCCAGGCAATAGACCCATTTTGACAAGTACTTGGAAACCATTGCAAATACCGATTACAAGGCCTCCAGAATGAACGAATGAACGAACCTGTTCACGCATCCCAAATCGAAGGCGGTTGCCGAGAAGTCTACCACTACCAAGGTGATCTCCAAATGAAAAACCCCCTGGAACTGCCATAATATGGAACTCTGTCAAGGCGCGTTCCCCTGAAACAAAGCGGTTGACATGC
>JAZADD010000028.1:0-31767 GCA_036124005.1 Thermoplasmatota archaeon | reverse complement strand
TGCCCGACACCTTGCCGAGCGATTACGATCCGAACAACCCTGATTCACCCGGACTTGTCGAAGACCTCGACGACGACGCTGACGGTACGTTGGACGCCGATGAGGTGAATGACGGCACGAATCCGACTAACCCGGACACCGACGGCGACGGTATGTGTGACGGCCCCAACGCGGTTGGCGGCGTGTGCACGGCCGGACCTGACGCCTTCCCGCTTGACCCGTCGGCCGATACGGACACCGACGGTGACGGTATGCCCGACACCATCGACGGCAGTTCCACGAGTGTTCCACCCCTGGTCGAAGACGAAGACGACGATGGTGACGGCTTGGACGACGTGAACGAGACAGACACGGGCCTGTACGTCGATGCAACCGACACGGGCACCGATCCGCTTGACCCGGACACCGACAACGACGGTATCTGTGACGGTCCCAACGCGGTGCCGCCCATCTGCGTGGCCGGCCCCGACGATACGCCGCTTGGGCTGACCGCCGAAGGCGACCTCTATGCGGTCAACAACTCAGTCATGGTCTCGCTGACGCCGAAGTACACCATCCCTGATGGCACCTACGAGGTTCACCCGGCCTTGCCTGCAGGTCTTTCGATCGACCCTGTGACTGGCATCATCAGCGGCACACCGACCGAAGTGGTTCCGCTGACCGAATACACGGTGTACGGCAACGCCACCTCCGGTGCTCTGTTCTTCTCCTTCAACCTCGAAGTGCTTGAAGACACGGACGGCGACGGTCTGCCCAACGAGCTGCCTGAGGACTATCCGGCCAGTGGCGAACTGGTGGAAGACCTGGACGACGACGGTGACGGCGCCTCCGACCTGTCTGAGACGGGCACCGGCGTCTACAACGGCACCGACGATATCGGCACGGATTCCCTCAACCCCGACACCGACGGCGACGGCGTCTGCGACGGTCCTAACGCGGTGCCTCCGGTTTGCTTGGCCGGTCCTGACTCCAACCCTGTTGGAACAGGCCCACTCGGCCCGACCGTCTTGGTGAACAACTCTCAGACGGCGCCGATTCAGCCGCCTAACGCAGTGGCTGGCGCCACGTGGGAGGTCTCACCCGTCCTGCCCGCAGGCTTGATGCTCGACCCGGCCACCGGCATCATCACCGGAACTCCAACCGAAGCGATTGACAACACGACGTACACTATCTGGGCGAACACGACCGACCCCGCCTTCTCGATTGAAGCCACCTTCTGGCTCGAGGTTTTGGAGGACTTTGACGGCGACGGCATGCCCGACCAATTGCCCGATGACTACCCCGACACGGGCCAAGCACCGTACACGCTGATCGAAGACGAGGACGACGATAACGACGGTCTGTCCGACGACAACGAGAACCTCATTGGTTCTGACCCATACAATCCAGACACGGACGGCGATGGTTTCTGCGACGGCAACGGTACCGGCGACGGTGCGTGTTTCGCTGGACCCGACACCGACCCACTCGACCCTGAAGTGCCCGTGAACACGGACGGCGATGCCTACCCCGACGAGGACCCTGACGGTCCCGGCGGCCTGACGGCGGACGACGACGACGACAACGACGGCTACCTCGACACGATGGAAGTTGCCTGCCAGAGCGATCCGCTCAACGCGACGAGCATGCCTGACGACATGGACGGTGACGGCATCTGTGATCAAATGGACGACGACATGGACGGCGACGGCATCCTAAACGACGACGAGCTCGGTTTACCCACCGGCACCAGCCCAATCAACCCTGACAGTGATGGTGACGGTATCTGCGACGGACCACAAGCACCCGCCAACGGTGGATGCGTGGGCGGTCCTGACGCATTCCCGCTCGATCCTGCTGGCGCGGTGGACACCGATGGTGACGGCATGCCCGACACTCTGGTGCCAGGCGTGACTTCCACTAGCACTCCACCGCTGGTGGAAGACCTCGATGACGACGACGACGGTTGGTCGGATGCCGACGAAGTGGCGTGTGGCACGTCGAATCCTTTGGACAACATGAGTGTGCCCGCCGATGCCGACAACGACGGCATCTGCGATGCGCTTGATCCGTCCCTTGACCTGCCGTTTACGCTGGATTACCCGACGCAATACCTGGACCTCTTCGTGAACAAGACGATGGATCCCTTCCTGCCTTTGATCAACGGTAGTGGTGACGTGACGTCATGGGAGATTGAAGGTGAATTACCAGAAGGGCTGACTTTCGGATGGAGCCCCGCGCGTGAGGTTTACCTTGATGGAAGCATACGTGGCACTCCGACAGAAGCGGACGGACCGATGAACGTCACTGTCTGGGCGAATAACTCGGCCCATAGCGCGTCTTTCGTGCTCTCGGTGACGGTGCTCGACGATTTGGATGGCGACGGCATGCCCGATGAACTACCAGAAGGCTATGCTGGGAACTTGACCGCGGATGAGGACGACGATAATGACGGACACTCAGATGCGGAAGAATTGCAGTGTGGTTCAGATCCTAGAGACGGCATCTCAGGAAGAGATAGTTGGATTGACTCGTGTTTAGATTCAGGATCCTCTGGTTATTCAATGTGGATGTGCTTGTTCCCATTCCTGCTTTTACTCCTGACCATTCTGCTGCTTGGATATAGAGAACGTGTAGATCTTGTTGGTCCCGAGCCAGAGAACACAACCTCTGACCCAGCGTTCCTCTCTGGTGCTGGTACCAATGCTGATCCGTTTGTCCTCAAGCCTGTCAAGGCGTTGAAGGCTGGAAGCACGGTTGAAGCAAAGGAAACCATCAGCATCGACAACATGTCTCCAGAAATTCGTGTGAGCTTACTCGACTTGGCTGAATCAACCAACGACAAGCGATTCCGCATGTTTGAGGTCGATGGAAGCACCGAAGAGCCAGGATTCAATCTCAAAGCTGATGAAGAAGGGCGTCTCCGACTCCGCTTCGTATTCGATGATAGCGAAGATCCAACTTATCCAGGTGGTACCTACGAAGGGCTGCTCAAACTCGGAAAGGCATCAGTCTATCTGTCTTGGTCGGTCGAAATCAAAGAAGACAAGCGTAGGATGAACAAGATTCGTAAGGAGCGAGAAGCTGCTGAAAAGGCCGAAACTGAAGCTAAGGAAGCAGAAGAGAAGGCTGCCAAGGAAGCCGCTGCTGCCGCTGCCGCTGCCGAGAAGGAAGCGAAGGCCAAGGCGGACGCTGAAGCCCAGGCTGCTGAGGAAGCGGAAGCTGCCAAGAAGGCGGAAGAAGAAGCCGCCGCTGCTGCCGCTGCCGAGAAGAAAGCGAAGGCCAAGAAGCCCGCCTCGACCAAGGAAGCCAAGAAGCAAGAGGAACTTGAGCGTGTGAAAGAGCGTGCCAAGCAAATCGACTTCAAGGTCATCGGAAAAGCCTCCAGCACTGAACTCAAAGAAGAGGTCAAGAAAGGGGCCACGACGCTTGAGGTGGCCAACGCGGCTGACTTCGAAGAGCAAGGTTCTGCCTCGATCCATGACGGAAAGGGGGCGACCAGAATTTCGTGGACCGGCAAGGACGGCAACGCTCTGACCGGTGTGTCCGGCGTGACGCGCGTGTTCGCTGCATCCGCGACCTTGACGGCGCAAGACGACCTTCAGGTCATCAAGGGCATTGGGCCTTTCATCGAAGAGAAGTTGAATGCGCTCGGCATTACCACGTATCGTCAACTGGCCAATATGACTGCCAAACTTGAGACACAAGTCAACGAAGCCATCGAATTCTTCCCAGGTCGCGTCAAGCGAGATCAATGGGTTGCGCAGGCCAAAATTTTGCTTGGAATGGACGCAAAACTCGATGAGAAGGCTTTGAAGAAAGCCGAAGAACTTGAGCGAGTTGCCCAGAAGGCAGAAGGCATTGATTTTGGCATTCTTGGTGTTGCAAGTGCTTCTGAAGCCGACGATTTGCAAGAAATCAAGGGTATTGGACCGTTCATTGCTGAGAAATTGAATGCGCTTGGAATCTACAAGTTTAGTCAATTGGCTAACATGACCTCTGAAATAGAAGAGGAAGTCAACGTTGCAATCGAGTTCTTCCCTGGCCGAGTTAAGCGAGATGAATGGGCAAAACAAGCCCGTAATCTCACTGGAGGTGAAGAGGAATGATTGATCCAGGATATGTCGCAGGCCTGTCTACTATTCTGTTCTTCATCGGACTAGCGGGTGCTTTCACCCGAAAGCACGCAATCATCGTTTTGATGTGTATCGAGATAATGTTGAATGCAGTGAACCTGAATTTTGTAGCGGTTTCGATGCAGACAGGTAATGTCGAAGGATGGGTCTTCATTTCGATTGCAATTGCAATTGCTGCTGCTGAGGTAGCTGTCGGACTCGCAATTTTCCTATCATTGTATAGCACTAGGGAGACAATCAACCTTGACGAAGTTGATTTGTTGAAGCACTGAGGTGATTAAGATGGGAGAAACGCAGAACGAATCTCGTCTTCTAGTATTCTTGCTACCCGCGCTATTGATCCCATTGGGTCTTGCGTTCGGTAGTGGAGATGGATCGGCCGAGTGGTCGTTCCTCATTATTGCAGCCCCGATGGTCGCATTCCCAATTATCCTAATCGTAGGTCAAGTATGGAATGGACATGCATTCTGGAAGAACACACTGAAGGAAGGTGGAATTCCTGCCCTTATGACAATGACTGTAACACTCGGCGTCGGTATTTGGGTCCTCGTCGATCACCTTTGTGGATCAGCGCAATTGTCTAGTGACACAGCAGTAAATCTACTGAGCTGGATTTCGTTTGATGTTTTAGCTCACACAGAGGCTGGATGGATGCTCGTTCCTGGTTTTGAGGACATTACCTTTGGTGTCTGGATTGACCAAGTCACCCTTATGCTGCTATTTGTTGCCACATTCCTGACTTTCCTAATCTGTTGGTTTGCAATCGGTTACATGACTACAGATGAGATTAATGAGAATCGTAATCATCGTTTCTTTGCAGAATATCTCCTTTTCACCGCGGGTATGTTCGGCATGGTACTTGCGGATAATTTCCTCTGGTTGTTCATTTTCTGGGAGATTATGGGGCTTTGTTCCTACTTACTTATTGGATTCTATTATTGGAAACCGAGTGCTGCATCAGCGGCAAAGAAGGCGTTCATGACAACGCGTGTTGGCGACGTCTTCCTAATGGTAGGCCTCCTAATCCTGTACAGAATCTACGGCTCACTTAATTTCGGTGTCGTTTTCGATGATCCATCGACCGGTGTCAATGGAGTACCTGTTGATGTCGAACTCCTTGGTTGGGCTCTTGTTATGCTCTTCATTGGGGCAGTGGGCAAGTCGGCCCAGTTCCCCCTCCACGTGTGGTTACCTGATGCGATGGAAGGCCCCACTCCTGTATCAGCGCTAATCCATGCTGCGACGATGGTGAATGCAGGTCTCTATCTAGTTGCCCGAATGGTCCCATTCTTTGATGTCGCTCATGGAGGTTTGGCAGGTCTTGAGAACATTGGTATCCTGATTGCATGGGTTGGAGGAATTACTGCATTCATGGCTGCAGGAATTGCTTTCGTTCAGAACGATATCAAGAAAGTACTCGCATATTCTACAATGAGTCAATTGGCTTACATTTTCACTGGATTAGGTGCAGCCCTTTGGTTCCTCAACCAAGAAGGGGATGCGATGCACACTGCCGGCATCGTTGTACTAGGATCTTCTCTTTTCCATCTGTTCAACCACGCGATGGCGAAGGGTATGCTGTTCATGGCTTCAGGATCTGTGATTCATGAGGTTCATCACGCACATGATCACTTGCATCACGATAATCACGATCATGGTGAAGATGATAATTTGAGTGAAGTTCCCATGGCGCTTGTTGCTCTTGTTAAACATCTGAGAAGTGAAAGTTTGACTCTTCGAGAATTTTTCGCCGCGCTTGATGTTGATGATAGCCGCACGCTCGATCTTGACGAACTTCGTTCCGGCCTCATGGGTGTTGGAATTGTTGAAGAGGAATCCGCCATAGATGCAATGATTGCAGCAATGGATCGCAACGATGACGGCCAGATTGACCCAATCGAACTTGATTCCTACATGATGGATTTCCTGATTGGAGGACGTGTCGAATCTCATGGTGGTCATGACAGCTTCGACCCCCAAGATATGCGGAACATGGGTGGTCTTGCAGCCCATCTTCCTGTAACCTCCACTGCGATGATGCTGGGCTCCATGTCAATTATCGGCATTCCATTGATTGGGGGATTCTGGTCGAAGGAAGGAATTGTTGGCTATACTTGGAAGGCATTCTTTGAGAACGAACCCCTGATGCTTGGACCTGCCCTACTCGTCCTCATGACGGCTGGTATGACCGGTTTCTACATGACTCGCATGTGGATGATGACCTTTGCAGGAGCACCAAAGTCCGACGTAGTTGATCATGTCCATGAGACTACGCCATGGATTAAGACTCCACTTGTGACACTCTCAATCGTGACGGCCTTCACTGGCCTTCTATTGACGATGTTTGGCGTGGTGAAATACCTCGGTGGCAAGTATGATGAGTTGAAGTTGTATGACTCTTACAGTTACGATCCTTCGGTAATTGATGCATTTGTTTACGCCCTTGAGCACGCCTTCTTACCGTCGGATCCGAACATGATGGCAGTCGGTTACACGACGATTGTTCTCGCCTTTTTGCTTGGACCTTGGTTCGCTATGCGTGTCCACGGCGGATCTCTCAAAGAGGGTGCTGAAGCTTTCCCTCTCGTTGGATGGTTGGTCAATCTTTCAGGCCGGCCAAGCCGCATGGATGCTTCCAAGATGGCTTCTTCCTCGCTTGCACGGGCATTGGAGAATCGCCTTTACATCGATGACCTCTATGATGAGATAATTCGTAGAACTGTGTTGCCATTTTCATGCTTTAGCGCCTGGTTTGACAAGCGCGTCATTGATGGCATTGTGAAAGGAGTCGAACGCGGTTCTCAAGGTGCAAGCCAGCGAATCCGCTTACTTACTACAGGAAGTGCTCGTGACTACATCTTGTATGCTGCTGTGGGCGCATTGAGCATTACTTTCATTCTCATGGGGGTGAGTGTTTGAATTCGTTAGAGATTCTCACTTTGACTCCGCTCGCAGCGGGGCTTATGCTTCTCTTCCTTCATGAGATAGTTCCGAACCAGACCAAGGAGAAGGCAACCGATTTGATTCGTTACGCTAATCTTGGTATCGCAATCATTCTCTTCCTTCTTGCAACCCAAATTGGGTTTGAGACCGATTGGATTGACACATGGGCTGCAGGAAATTTCGGTGGTCAAAATGCATATGTTCTCGAGAACACCCCGGTTTCACTGATTTCCAGTATCGGAGTCACTTGGCATATCGGTATCGATGCACTTTCCTATCCCATGGTTTGGTTGACGACGTTGCTTATTCCACTCTCAATGCTCGTGCAATGGGATGCGGAAAAGGGTGCGCAATTCCACAGCCTGATACTGATTATGGAAGGGGCCCTCCTTGGTGTATTCGTAGTTCTTGATTTATTCATGTTCTATGCGTTTTGGGAATTGACACTCGTACCGATGTTTTTCCTGATTCTTGTTTGGGGAGGTTCAGATCGCCGATATGCTGCAATGAAATTCTTCATCTATACATTCTCAGCGAGCATCTTGATGCTCATTGGTATCCTGATTGTATACTTCCACAGTGCTCCTGCTGGTGATTTTACAGGTACTTTGACAGGCCATCATTTCGATATGATTTCCCTGATGCAACAATCGACGTTAATCGATTCAGCCGGTTTGAGAATGGTCGTATTCTTGCTCTTATTGGTTGGATTCGCAACTAAGATGCCTAGCGTACCAGTGCATACATGGTTGCCTGATGCACACGTTCAGGCACCTACGGCTGGGTCAATGCTCCTTGCAGGAGTTATGCTGAAAATGGGAGCCTATGGATTCCTGCGCATCGCTGTCTCGTTTTTCCCACAGGAGACGATAACCATGATTCCACTCTTGGTATTCCTCGGCATGGCCAGTTTGTTCTATGGTGCGTGGGTATGTCTTGGCCAAACGAATCTCAAGCGAATGGTTGCATACTCGTCAGTGTCCCATATGGGCTTAATTTTCCTTGGAATTGCAACTATGCAACCGCTTGGAATCGCAGGCGCTCTATTCATGATGTTCGCTCATGGGCTAATCTCGCCTCTTCTCTTCGCAGTTTGTGGTTCGTTCAAGCATCATTATCACACGCTTGAAATCGGTTCAATGCGAGGTCTTGCTCATCATAGCCCGTTCATGGCTGGACACATGATGCTTGGTTGGATGGCGAGCCTTGGGCTACCGCTACTTGCCGGATTCGTTGCTGAGGTTGCCATTATGATAGCATTCTGGATGACCTTTGGTTGGTGGGTTCTCATCCCTGCCCTGACTCTCATTCTCACTGCAGCATATTACCTGTGGTCTATGCAACGAACTATCTTCGAAAGCAGCGATCCACATCGGGGCATCCTCCCAGATACTATGCATGGTGAGGAACCACGCGATATCACGTGGCATGAAAACGCCGGTATGTTCATTCTTGGTGCTCTTGCTATTCTCTTCGGTATTTTACCAGCGATTTTCTTTGATATGATGTCGAACTGGAGTAGTGGCTTGGTGAGCGAGGTTCTCATCGATGCACTGACTCAACTGGAGGTGACTCCATGAACATCGAATCACCGCTTCTAGCTAGTCCACTATTAGGTGAGGTACTTCGTCCTGAGATGACGATTCTCATTGGTATCGTCCTCCTGATTGTGGTTCCCAATCTAGGTAATGCGACACTTCGTATTCCAATGACAAAGTACCGAATTCCGGTTTTCCTCGGTGGACGTCGTTTCACAATGACTAGTGATCCATTGATTCCAGGCGTGATTTCGATGTTCGTTCTATTGCTCAGCATGGCTGCGAGTTTGATGACATTTGTCGATGGCCATGAACTCGTTAATGTCTGTATTTCAGCTAGTGGAGCGATTCAGCAGGGTTGCCTTGGTTCGGATTACATACTCCGATCAGATCCTTACAGTCGACTGTTTACTACGATTTTCTTCTTCGCACTTCTTCTTGGGACTGCGGCGATGATAAATCGAATGCCTGCCTTTGTTGACGCAAAAGCGCCTCATCCAGATGATACCGGTGCGACTCGAATTCATGCGATTCGCCGTCTTCTAAACAATCGTCGTCAGGGGGATTTCCATCTTCTCATTCTCTTCGTCGCGCTTGGTATGAGTATTGTTGCCCTTTCAACACATCTTTTCTTGTTGTTCATTGGACTCGAGTTAGCATCTCTCGCAATCTATGTTCTTGTTGCGTTCTTGAAGGAGGATGAGACTAGTGGTGAAGCCGCGACGAAGTACTTCCTGACAGGTTCAGTTGCAAGTGCGATTACTCTCTATGGTATGTCTTTGCTTTACATCTGGAGTGGTTCTGCTTCAGACTATGCTACTGCTTCACTCTCACTGGTGGGCCCCAATGGTCTTGCTGCGACTTGGCAAGCGATGGATTCGGTGGATCCATTGGCCGCTATCGGTTTCGGTATGGTACTTGTTGGGTTTGGATTCAAGATTAGTGCGGTCCCCTTCCACTTTGCGGCCCCTGATGCTTACTCTGGCACCTCTGCTCCGATGGCACTAATCCTTGCTACAGCCTCTAAGGCGATGGGTTTCGCAGCTCTCATTCGAGTCCTTGTTGTGATGGCGATGCCTGAGTATGGAGTCGAAGCTACTTGGCTCCTTCTAGTAGGCATCCTTTCGGTGATTACTATGACATGGGGTAACCTTGCCGCACTCTCTACAGAGAACCCCAAGCGGATGCTTGCATACTCTAGTGTCGCTCACGCGGGATATCTTCTCGCGGCTTTGGCAGCACTTGGATCTGGTATGGCTGGCGCAGCGACCTCTCGTCTTCTAATCACAGCCGTGGTTTTCCATCTCCTTGTTCTAGCCTTCTTCAAGTCCGGAGCATTCCTTGTCCTCACTCTCACAGAGATGAAGGGTGATGATGCGAATAAGATGGAGTCTCTCTACGGGCTTGGTCGACGTGATCCGATTATAGCAGCAGCCATGTTCGTGTTTATGCTCGCCCTTGCAGGAGTCCCTCCACTATCCGGGTTCTTGTCGAAGTTCCTTGTGATTGATGGTATTGTGACAGCTAGCACTGCAAGTGGCTCACTCTCTGCGGGAGGGGCTGTCGAGTGGTTGTCTAGCGTTCACTGGGTGTTCTGGTTGGCTGTTGCGATGGCAGTCAACAGTGCCTTGTCTCTATTCTACTATCTACGGGTAGGTCAGGTGATGTTCTTTGAAACTCCACGTTCTATCCGTCCTCTTCCAGAGGCACCTATGATTCGTCTCGCCGTAATCCTCTGTTTGTTCTTGACTGTGCTTGCAGGATTAGGCCCATTCAGTCAGACGCTTGTCGATATGGCGACCATGGCAGCACAGGAACTACTACGTGTCTGAAGTCCTCTCTTGAACGTGCCTGTTTTTATTGGGTGGGCTGCAGCCTGAGTTAGATGGGCCGTCGTCGTGAAGAGAAGGTGGACGAGGAACTCCTCGCCCAGATGGAGTCTGGAGAAGGCACCAGCCGTATTCGAGTACCCCTTCCAAAACGCAAGGTGAACGAGATGTTTGCCATTGCCGATCAGATGCTTGGAGGACGCCGTGTTCGTGCAATCTGCGAGGATGGAGAGGTACGCATCGCTCGTATCCCTGGTAAGATGCGTCGCAGACAATGGGTCCGTGAAGAGGATCTAATCGTAGTACAGCCGTGGGAATATCAGGACGATCGTGCGAACGTAATCACTCGCTATTCTAAGACTCAAGCAATGTACTTGTCTCGGAAGGGCCAACTTCCCCCTATTGTTGATGTATTCGGTACAACCGAAGATCCCGTTGAAATTGGAGATGATAGCGGCATATTTGCATCAAGTGATGATGACGATGATGACGGCCTCTTTGGAGATGGTGATGACGGTGATGATTCACTTTTCGACACTACAGAAGACGAAGAAGATGTTGATGATACACTTGCAAGTGATGATTCAGAGGTAGAAGAAATTCCTGACGAGGTAGATGAACAACCTCCATCTCCTGAATCGGCTCAGTCATCTGATAATTCAGAATTCGATGATGACGACGATGACATGGACATTGACTCCTTCTTCGGATGAGGTGAAGTCTTGGACGACGATGATTCCTTCGAGGATGAACTCGAAGAGATTGATCCGAAAGAGATGCATGGCGAAGGCGGGTATGCCACTGAATGGATGGAACAGCCTAAGATGAAGAGGATGTTTCAGGAGATTGAACATCGACTCGATGGTGTTCTTGGCAAAGGTCAGTACGAATGGGTAGATCGTCGAGTATTCGACCAGGTCTTTGACCGGTCTACACTCCTAGCTATCTACAAATTGATGCGCCAGGGGGAAGTCGATACAATTGAGTTTCCAATTGCTAGTGGTAAAGAGGCGCATGTATTCTACGCAACAAGTCCGAATGGACCTCGTGCAGTGAAAATTTTCCATACTACCAATGCGGTCTTCAAGAGTCTAACAAAATACATCGAAGGGGACCCAAGATTCGGTGGATTGAGTCGTCGTCATCGTGAACTGGTGACTATTTGGGTACGCAAGGAACATCGTAATCTTAAGCGGCTGGAGAATTGTGGTTTGCAGGTACCTGCAGCTTATGGTGTGTATCGCAATGTACTCGTAATGGAATACCTAGGAACGCCTCAAGGGCCAAGCCCTCGAATACGCGATATTGAACTTGAAAATCCAGAAGCTGTGTTCAATGAACTGGTAGATTTCATGCGAGTTGCTTGGAATGTTGCGGAAATAGTCCATGCAGACCTCTCAGAGTATAATGTTCTGTGGCATGATGGCGAGCCTTGGGTTATCGATGTCGGACAAGCAGTGAAGACGGCGCATCCGAATTCACAGGAGTTCCTGATTCGTGATGTACGAAATGTCTGTCGTTGGGCTACTCGTCTTGGAGTGAATGCCACTTTCGAGGATACTTTACTCCGTGTTCTTGAGGATTAAGTCACCCATCGGGTTCAAGTGGATTAGCGGAGGACGCAGGTCCGATGGAGTTGCTTGCGCGGATTGCCAAGGATCGCATTGGTGTCCTGATCGGCAAGGGCGGAGACACTAAGCGAGCTCTCGAAGAGGAGGCTAGATGCCAACTGCACATCGATTCAGACAGTGGTGAAATATCTGCAGAATGGAACGATGAAAGTGACCCAATCATTCGTCTGAAGATGCCAGATCTAATCCGTGCGATAGGGCGCGGCATGTCTCCACAGAGAGCAATTCAATTGCTGGACGACAATGTGCACCTTAGAATGTACGATATACGTGAATGGGTGGGTCGCCAACCAAATCAAATCAAGCGCATGCGAGGACGTGTGATTGGGAGAGAGGGACGCATTCGTGAACTTGTGGAGGAGTTGAGCGGAGTTGAGATTGTTGTTTACCGGTCTACTATTCTCGTAGTTGGTGATATTGAATCGTTAGCGGTTGGATCTGCTGCCGTTGAGCGCCTTCTTGGAGGTGCGGAGCATGGTACTGTTCTGAAGTTCCTCGAAAAAGAGAAGCGCCGTCAGAAGATTGAACGTCAGACACTTCCGATGCATTCGGAACGTCGAGCCACTGGCTCTACAGGCTTCGATGAACTTGTTCCTGGACTTGCTGCAGCACGAGAACGTCGGAATCAAAGGCGATTCAAAGGCATCCAAGTAAACCCTGAGGATGAGGACGCGGTTTCAGAGATGATGGAACTTGCAGAAGATGAGTCGGTAAGATACGAGGAAGAGTGAATCACTCGTTTTTACCTGGTCGCATTGTCCAGGCCATCCAACCAGCAACGAGAACAATCAGAATCAATGCCGGCATGAATCCAGATACTGCCTCGATAGTTCTAGGTCTAGCACCACTAATCATGAGATATTCCTCGTTGTTCCCTTCATCTTTCTCTGGGATAGTATCATCGGGGTCTACAACAAGTCTAAGATCATACTCGCCAGCGGCTAGGAGTTGGACGTTGAAAGGCTCAAGTTCCGCTCGCATTTGATACAAATCCCCTGCTTCAAGTGTTCGAGTCTCAAGTGTAGTCCAATTGGTGTCCGAGGTTCGATCACTAGGGGCCATTTCAAGTCGAACCACAAGAGATCCTGTATGTACCTGATTGGATACAACTGTTCCAGTGACATTGATTTGGTCACCTGTATTTGCAGCGACAATCAATCGATCCACATTGACATCCTCAAGGGTGAAGTCGATTCCAGGTACAACGCGCACATAGGTAGGTGGGCTGATAACCTGATTTCCTGCAACATCAATCATTACAGCAGAGAGAGCAAGCCAATCACCTTCTTTTGTGCTCCAGTCTATACCTGATGGTGCACCAGAGGAAAGAGTGGCATTCATACCAGTACCAAGATCCAGCCAGCGATTGGTGATATCCGGAATACTACCGGCTCCATCCCCGTCAAAACCATAGCGTAGAGTTGTATTACCTACATCGAGACCAGAATGACTGTCGGTTGCGAGAAGTGAAACAGTGACATCTGTCATTGTCCTAGAGGTGATTTCGGGAACTGACCATCCACCGGAGACCGCATTAGTGCGATCGGTCCAGAATACATGATCGGTTGCAATACCGGCGTTTCCGAGCCTATCTACGGCCCGAAAACTCATGGTGACTTGCCCTTCAGTCAGTGGAAGAGTTGTACTAGCACCAGTTCCCAGATTTGACCAATCATCATCGCCTGCAAGCCATTCATAATGGTCAATCCCGCTACCTCCTGAGTCGGTAGCGCCTGAGGAGAAACCGCCTACAGTGACGAAGGATTGATCGGTCCAAGTTTCGGTTGGTATGGAGAAGACGGGGGTTCCAATACTTGGTCCACTTCGATCGATACCAAGATACAGGGTTCTAGTCGCTGTGTTTCCTGCTTTATCATGAACGGTTACAACCATATCATGAGCTCCTTCGTCAAGGTCGCCCGGAGCCCAAGACCAGCGGTTTAGAAGTGTACCTGGCCCATCAGATGGAGGATTTCCTGTACCCGGAGCAGATGTAATAACCGCTTTTTCGAGATTGTCATCGGTTGCTGACCATCGGAAGATCATGACACCGTTTGCATCAATATTGAACCAAGCGCGGTTCGATGTGCTAGAACCATCGCCAAGAATTGCATTGTCCACGGTGAAGCTAAGGGAAGAGGGAGCAGTGTTGTCGACTGTGAATATCCCCGTTGTTACGACCACATTCGCACTACCGTCGGTTTGGTGTCCAGTAATACGGAGACGATAGTCGCCATCATTATGTCCAGTAGTATCCCAATTGGTCGACCAAGGAGATGTTGAGAGATTATCGACTTCAACCCAAGCCCCGTTTTCCTCGACTTCAACAAGTACGGAATCCAATCCGTCAATATTGACGACCTGAATTGTTTGAACTCCTCCGACTACTTCGTTCACTTCAGGAGGATTCACGAAGTCCAGTTGCCCATTTCTAGCGTCTGTGGCGCTTGCAAAGGTCGTACCAATGCTCAGAAGCATCAAGGTCACGAGGAACACGGATGGGACGATACGCTGCATGTAACGCTCCAGATGTACAAGCGCACGCCCTTCAATCCTTTCACGCTGAACGCAGCGGGAGCGTTGAAGTGCCCCGATGTCCCATCGTGCAGCATGAGACCCGCTCTCATCGTGGCCATGCTCCTGTTCAGTCCTGTGTTAGGTGTGGTAGTTGCATCCTCTGCGGGAGATATTTCGGTGGAAGAAGCGGACATCCAGATTGTTGGTAATCTTGAGAATGGAGCATCGGTTACTATTGAGGTAACCATTCACAATGCGGGATCTGAGACGGCGTCAGTATATTGGGAGATGAGCAAGGATTCTTCCAATATTCATGAGGGGTCCTTCATCTCAGTTGCTGCCGGAGGTACAGCCACGACTCAGACCGTGACAGATTTGACCGCAGCAGGATCGATGGTCATCACAGTCGATTTCTCATCAGATGGTATTGCTGCTAGCCAATCAAGGACATTTACCGTTGCAGATCGTCCAAATTTGGTAATTGGTTCACTTCTAGTCGACCCGCCTGGTCCATATTACCCCGGTGACTCATTTAGCGCAAATGTCCGTGTGGACAATATTGGGGGCGCATCTGCCGCTGCTAATAGCATTTCATTCGCTATTGGTGAGGCAAGTCCAAGCGAATATCCAGTTTCACCTCTATCTCCTGGCCAATCAGTTTGGATTAATCGAACCATGAGTGCTCCAACCGCAGATTCTGCACTAACGGTTGTAGTCAATAGCAATCAGAACGATGGAGTGTTGGAATCACAAACTGATGACAACGAGCAAACAACTCAACTCGTTATTCAGGATCCCCCCAATTTCTTCCATGATGAATCTGGAATCCTTGTCGATACCCCCATCAGTGCTCTCACTGGGCCATGGACACTCTCTGGCACGATACTTCGCCAAGGTGGCTCAGGATCTGCTAGTGTACCTTTGCAGTTCAAGCGTGCTAACGATGGGCCACTAGTTCACTCCATCTCAGTTGAGTTCGCAGATGGTCAAGCTTCCTCGGCTTGGACTGCTACATTGGATGACACCATGTTCCTTGAGACTGAAGGGGAAATTATGCTCGATGCAGTCATCGACGCTTCAGGAACGCTTCAGGAGATTAGCACCTTCGACAATAAGGAGTCATTCTCAATTATTCTCTATCCAGAACCCAATGTTGTGGTTTCCTCGTTGGCGGTGGCCTCTCCTCAGCAGGTAAAGGACGGTGACCCTGTTACATTCACTGTTAGTGTACAGAATGTCGGTTCATTGACTGTTATTGGTGAGATGAGTGCAACTTTTGATGGCGAGCCTCTTACTCCAATTGGTCGGTCAATTCCGGCACCATCTGCAACGGAATCGGGAAGTATCAGCATTGAGTTCAGTGGGGTTGCCCGTGGAGATATCACTAGAGAGATTCCTTTCACTGCTACATGGGTTGCAAACAGTAACAGTTACGATTCATCCACAGAAGACAACACCGCCACCGGTTCAGTGCAATTGGTGAGTGACCTCAAGATACGTTTCCTCTCAGACGAGAGTTGGAGTGTCGATCCTCCTCTGCGTCCAAATGAAGTCGCCGTATATTCGGTGACCGTCACGGCTCAGGAAGGGTCCGGTATCGAGACCTTTGTTTGTAGAGATCAATCAACTGGAGTCGATCTTGGAACTACTGTGGTAAACCTCCCTCAAGTTGGTGACAATGACATTGTGACCTGTGAGGTTACACCAACACAAGTGGGTGACTTACAATTAGCAATCATCGCTCTGAATGGAACCGTCCCATCCAAAACTTCTGTTTGGACAGTCGCAGCCTTGACCGAAGAGCAGATTGATCCAAACGAAGCGAACCGAACTCTCGGATTTACACTTCTCATTGTTCTAGGTTTACTTGGTATTCTTGCCCTCGTTGCTGCGGTTATTCTAACTCGTCGTGTAATTGAGAACACTGAGCGTGAAACCTTTGATCTGTGCCCTGCTTGTGGAGGTGAAATTGAAGGTGATGAAGAAGCCTGCCCGTATTGCGATTTCGAACTTCGTAAGGGATTCCAAAAGTTCCATGATTGCGGAAATTGTGGTAGTCCAGTGCCTTCTTCCATGGACAATTGTCCATATTGTGGTGCAGGTCAAGAGGTCAGTGATCACTATGAGCAGAGGGAACGCCGAATTATTCCTATTCCGGAAGATGAGCCAGAGGAGGAAGAAGATGAGGACGAGATTGTTGTTGGTACTAGTGACTTTGGCGATCAAATCCAGGCTTTCGGTGTATCAGAGGATGCCGTTGAAGATGATTGGGAAGAGGGCTTGGAGAGCGCTGAGGCCCAGATCCGTAATATCGAGGAGGAATATGAGCGTAATATCGCCATAACCGAGGATGATGAGATGAGTGAAGAAATTGTAGAGACAGCACTTCAGGCTCAACTTGAATCTGGGCGCGATCTCGATTCCTTCCTTGTTGAGAAAGGAAAACGTCGTGCTCTCAAGGACGATGAGGTTGAATTGAGTGCGAGTGATGCAAATATTCGCCAGGATCTCTACGATTTGACTGGAGAACAAGGTGTAATGCCAGGTGAGGAAGTCGTCTATGACGAACTCTCCGACCCATCATCTCAGGTCGGAAAAGAGATTGATACAGATCGTGTAAGCGATTTTTCATCATTATCGGCTGAAGCTGGTCACACTGAAGGCCTCACCGATGATTCTCAATCTCAGGAACCTGAAAATAAGCCAAAGCGCCGTAGAAGTTTACGAAGGAAGGAAAAATCCGAAGGTTCGGAAGAATCGCAGGATTGAATGGGAGGCTCCGCTCTTCATTGATTGCCTGAGTGATGACAGAGTGGGTCAGAGCGTAGCATTGACGAACCCTATGAGTGCAGACAGGCGAATAACGAGGGGATGAGATGAGGCAGAAAAACGCTCTACGCCGCCGCTCTCTCCTCGCATCTTTACTTGTCCTTGTGATGCTTAGCCCAGGATGTCTGAGCTTGGTTACGAGTCGTGAATTGATGGAAGGGATGAGGGCAGAGTACGAGGAGTATAATCGCCAATCTACTGAAGGGTGGGCGTATACCTTTGATACCCAGAATACACAAGCAGTACAATACACCAATCAGACGGATGTTCCAATAGATCCAACTGTGAGTGAGTTTGAGATTCTCTTCGATGCTACATTCCCTTGGTCAGATACAGTGAATGACACATTCCCTGGCATACAGGATCTTGTTGATGTTCGTTACGCTGAAGCTGCTTTATGGGAACCTGGAGAGTACCCCACAGGTACTCCATTTTGGACTGAAAGAACTACAGTCAACTATGAGCAAACGCGCTTCAGATATGTGAATGAAGCATCATCACCCTTTGAGACGGGAGATTGGCAACTCACAATTGATGCACAAGGGATTGGTATCGAAGCGCCTGTGGATATCTTAGATGTCTACGATTCCTTCACTGTTTACGTTACAGTAACTCGACCATGTGTCCACTTCGATGAGGTACATGAGGATGGCGAGTGTACCGATCTTATTCTGCTTGAATGACATCAATCCGGTCAGGACATTCCTCTCGTCGTGAACAATGCATGCATTTCCCCGGTCGCTCATGGTCGCGTTTCGCTCCACCTTCTACCATTGTTCGTTGAATCTCGATCACTGTATCCATTATCTCTTGTTTCGAGGAAACATTCCATTCGATTGAATGAACAGATTCAGAACCATATCTAAGAAGGCCGAAGGGTGGTGATTTTCCAGTGATTGCAGTGATTAGTTGTAGATATGCCAACACTTGGAAGCGGTGACTCTTGTGTGGATTCTTCGGAGTTCTACCTGACTTGAACTCAACAGGAATCAAATCATCTCCAATTTTTGTAATCTGATCAGGTCGGCCTCTAAGGCCTGATTCTGGGTCTTCAAGAAGAAGAGCCCCTCCTCCATCACTATACCGAATCTCACCTAATCCGTCCATGCCAATCTCCTCGTCCTTTTTCTCGATATTCTGGTTTGCACGTAATGCTGCTTGTAATCGCGTATTGGCAAGTAATGTCCATACAAGGGCAATTACAAGCAGAGCAAAGGTCGCCATACTCCGATTGTCAGCGAAATTTAGGGCAATTCCATGAAGACTCAAGGCGACTGCTGCGAACATAATCAACGCTTCTGGCCGACCAAAAGTGAACCATCCTTCTTGAGAAAGTCGCCATGGTTTCGATAGAGGATTGAGATGATCTTCGATATCAGAGAGGCTTTTTGGCGCATCAATAAGTTCCTCATCCCAACCAATCCATGTCCTCCAAGGGAGGAAGAGTAGAGCGATAGCAAGTATCAGCCAAACAAGGGCGAGAAGTACTAGGTATCCTCCAATGGATTTTGCGATTTGATCATCAATTGTACCATCTTGAACGAAATAGAACGCAGCCGTATCAGCGGCGAGGGTAAGTACTACTGAGAACCACCAAGACCAGATGACGAGGTTTTTGGTGAATCGTTCCCGCGCCTGATTCCTTTCGATAATCATCACGTGGAGTTTTTCATGTTCTTCGATACCACGGCGAACTTCTTCTCCTTTAGCAGGTACACCTTCTTGGGACAACCTCCAACTCATCGGACAGTATACGAATCGTTCTACATCTGATGCTGAGACGTGAATCGTTTCTCCTTCAGAATCTACCCAAAAACCATGCTCGGTTTTATGGCCTTCCATGAGGGGGAGGCGCAGGGATTTAGACAGGTTCACGGGGTCAGTTTTGCGCTCTTACATCTAAGGTCTTGGTACGAATTGTGCGAGATTGAAGTGCGAAGACACAGCGAAGTGGTTATGAATGGGCGGAAAGTGGGCGCGTTGCTGAGCCACATGATGGAAGTCGATTACCTCATTCCCCGCGATATGTATGAGCAGCATTTCGTGCACATCGGAACCCAACAGAGTAGCGCACATATGACCCCCTTTCTTGAGGCAGAAAAGCAGGAAGGTACCGGCCTCTATTTGATAGATCTTGAGCAGACAAACAGTCGTTTCTTCACAGTCGCTAACTTCCTAAGTCGTTTCAAGCCAGAGAATATTCTTGTCGTTAGTGCTCGCCAGTACGGCCAGCGCCCCGCTCGTCGTTTTGCTCAGGCGATTGGTGCACGGCATATTGTTGGCCGATTCATCCCTGGTACTCTGACAAATCCCCGTCTACGTAGTTACATAGAACCCGAGGTCATTATCGTAACAGATCCTCAGGCGGATCAACAGGCACTCTCAGAGGCAGTCAACACTGGACTTCCTGTAGTAGGCATCTGTGATGCTAACAATACACTCCGTTTTGTCGACCTTGTTCTTCCAGCTAACAACAAGGGTCGCCGTAGTCTTGCTTTGGTTTACTGGCTTCTTGCCCGCGAGGTAGTCAAGGCACAAGGCCGCGTATCAGATGGAGATTGGGCGAAAGCCGAGAAGATTGAGGACTGGGAGTCTGCCTTCTGATTCTTCGTCACTGTCAAGACCTACTGCCCCTCCCCATGGTTATGGAACCGGTCCCTTTGTTCCTCGCGCCTATGGCAGGAGTAACGGATCTTCCTTTCCGGCTTCTTGCCCGAGAGTGTGGTGCTGATATCACTGTCACGGAATTCACAGCTGCTGCCGGTTTGAACCGTGATGATGCCCGAAGCTGGCGACGTCTTGAATCCGATCCGCGGGAATTTCCGTTTATTCCACAAATTTTCGGAGGTGTCGAGGAGGAGATGGTTGGCACTACACGGGCTTTGTCATCTGTTGCCGATGTAATTGACCTCAACTTTGGATGCCCTGCTCCGAAAGTGTGTAGGAACTCAGCAGGGGCTGCCCTTCTTGGCGACCCTGATCGACTTGTATCAATGGTACGTGCATGTATTGCAGCGAGCGATGTTCCAGTGAGTGTCAAGGTGAGACTTGGTACTGGCTCAGGTCCAAACACTGCTCTCAATATCGCTCATCGCTTAGAGGCAGAAGGCATCTTACGAATCGCAGTTCATGGTAGGACCTTGCGCCAACGGTACTCGGGAAATGCCGATTGGTATCAGATTAGGGAGATGGTAGATGCGTTGTCAATTCCAGTGATTGCTAATGGTGATGTCATCGATGCATCTTCAGCAAGAAATTGTCTCGAGGTCACGAATGCGGCAGGTTTGATGATTGGTCGTGCAGCGATTGGCAATCCAGACATTTTCCATCGAATAAAAGCCGGGTTAGGGTGGTCTACTGGTTCAGCTCCATGGGCAGATCTAGAAGCACAGGCTGCACCTGGTGGTGAACGCGCAGCAATCAAACTCTGGGCTTGGCGACGCTACTGTGAATTAGCGGAAGAGGCGTACGGTGACAGGCGCAACAATCACCTCAAGAGGCATGCAATCTCGTTTACCAAGGGAATAGCCGGTGCAAGCGAGATGCGCGTACGTCTCCATCGTACCCTTGAACCAAAAGATTTGATCGCATCCGTTGAGGAGTTCCTAGAAACTTCGATGCGAGGAATTACTCTAACTACATGAGTTCATCGAGTGTATCGGAAACCATTTCCAATCGCCGTAGTAGCCGATCAACTCGATCTTCAATCCGTCGTTTTACTGCAATTCCATCTTTTCCAGCCATTCGATAACCGTATGGTACGCGCCCACCGAGAGTGTTGACAAGGAGACATTGTGCCTCAAGACTTACTTCCGTAAGGTTCGTTTCCACTAACTCTGTAGTGAGCGAATCGTGCTTCAGTGCCTCGATGATTTGGTCAGACACCGATTCTTCCAATCGCCCCAAACCTCCACGACCCATCAGCCAGCGCTCACCTCGGCTTGTCCATTGGTGCGTGAGGCCGACGAACACATCATGTGGGATTCGGTCGCTGAGCAGGACACGTTCAACCATGTGGCTAGCACGAAATCGGTCGAGAATCCCCAGAATCCGCGTTCGTGTTTGATGGGTCTTCTCCATGATATGATCAGCTGTAATCGGTCGTAAGGACGTTGAAAGAATTTCAAAGATTCTTGATGCGAGATCATCATCGATACGACCCTGTGATCCAGTGTAGCCAAAATCTTGCATTAGATGGTGTAAATCATCATCGCCGGGTTCTTCTGGTCCTGATTCGGCGATAGTAATACGAAATGGTAAATCTTCAGTTCCATGTTGTAAAGCATCTAGAACCATCCGTTCATCAGATTCTATGATGTGGTCATTAAGAACATCAAGGCGTTGTTTCAATATCGTCCTAGCTTGGCCAGAAATCAATTCAATCATGTTTGGCAATGAACCGTTTCGAACAAAGTGGCGCTTCCATCCTCCTTCGGTTTTGACACTAAGGAGGCCGGCCGTTCTCAATTTGACAAGTTGATGATGTAATGCAGTCGAACTCAACCCTGATGCTTCCTGAAGAGCCCGAGAATCCCATCCTTTTCGTGGCTCTGCGAAGAATTGGTCTCGCATTAGTCGATGAAGGGCCCCACGGGAATCTTCGACAGAGTCGCCTTGTCCTCGTCGACGGACAAGTCCGAGAGAATCGAGAATCCAAGCTAGGTAAACATCAGGATCATCTGTGCCAACTGGCATCGGATGTTCCTCAAGCTTCAGGATGAACACGGACCTTCTTCTCTAGTTCAGGCTCAAGAGGATTCGGACGAAGAAATCCGAAAGGACGTTGATTTAAGATCTAATGGCTTCATCCAACCAATCATATTCGATGTTGCCATTTCGTAGTCCTGCGAGATGGGGTGCGAGTTGAAGGTCACTATTGTGCATAATCCCACGCCTCCTGAGGACAGTTATTGCCGAATGAACCGATGCACGCGAACGTCCAAGGTTTCGGGCAAGTTGTGCCTGAGATCGAGGCAGTTCATCTCGGCAAAGATGAGCTACTACGAGCCGTTGGACTGTGGATAAACCGACGGGCATCATTGCAGCAGCACGTTCGTCATCACCACCTACGGTGATACCGGATAGGATTTCCATTTGAGCAGGCGCACCTGCATAATGGCATGATCGTCCATTGACGTGAACAACAGTAACAGATTGTTCAGCAATTAGAACATCAAGATGGTGCCGAAGTGTACCGTTGGCTGCATTGAGTTCACGTTGTAATTCTCGATATGGGAGTCCAGGCTTACGTTCAAGCAGAGCTAGGACTCTTTTTCGCAGTGGATGTTCCCAATGATCATTGGGTGAACTGATGGCGCCTGAGGCTCCAAATCCAGTAAGATTGGCTCCCAATCCTGCGATACCGCTCGCCACACCAATGATTCCACCGAGGACCCATGGGTGGCGTTGATGCCATTGACGGAGCAGGGGCATGTGTTACGTTTCCATCCGAACGAACTTCAAGCCATTGGTTCGATGTTCAGACATCTTCTTGGATAATTGCACCATTACGGATCTTCATGTATGCAACAAGTGGACTGAGTAGTTTTCCACACCGCATGCCATGTTCTGTGAGTTTGTATGATACGCGGACAGGAGGCCCTTCGATTACGATGCGATCAATTAGTCCAACTTCCTTGCAAGCACGCAACTTGTCCGATAGTGTTCGACTGCTGATGCCATTAAGGAGATGGCGCAATTCATTGAATCGACGTTCTCCAGCAATGTAGAGCGCAGCAAGAATCTCGATGGTCCATCGTGACCCAAAAACCTCGAGTGCCTCTACACCAGCTTGAACTTCCCAAGCGATGTCATGTGTTTCATTATCGCTGTATTTTTCTAGAGTTGATCGAATATCACTGCCGTGACTTCTGACTTGACCGATTATCGTATTGATTGACGCTAAATCATCCGATTTGATACTCATTGAGGGCTCAACCATGGTGTATCTAGAGGCATTTGGTGTATAAATTGCACCCTAGTAGCAACACGTTTAGTCATAGATTGATATAGTACTGTGCACAAGTATAGTGTGAAATTGGAACCTAATTTCAGAAGTGATACAAATGGACCGATATATGGAGAATTGGATGGATGATTGGAGCACCAAAATGACGGCTAAGGAAGAGCGTGAAGGACGTTTGTTCGATCGGCTCCTAAAGTGGTGGTGAATTTATGTCGAAGGTAAAGGAATTCATGATTAGCGCAATTAAAAACTGGCGTGCACCTTGGTATGCTCCTCACCATTGACCCCTCAGTGTTGAGAATTGAACCCCATCATTCGTTGGTATAGGACGGACGACGGCCCTGGATTAGGGCTGAAAGACCTTCATAGGCATCCTTAGTGGCAAAGATGGTTTCAAGGTGCTCAAGTTCTTTGTCTAAACCATCTGATAGTTCACTCGCTCCTGCGATATCGATTAGTTCACTCGCCATTCGAAGAGCGATAGGAGCAGTACGGGCGAGTTGTTTCATTTGACGTCCGGCATAGGTCTCATCCACTAGCGTCACTGGGTCTTTTCCTCCAAGGATGGCCTTCACGTTCTCATCGGAGTAGAAGGCGATAGCTGCTTTGACAGCATCCGAGAGTCGGGCAGGATGGCCAGTGTACTTCTGGACAGGCTTACCGTTTGAAGCAATCATCTCAACAGTTGAATCAACGTCTGCTGGATCAACGAAGTGTGTCAATAGGCCAAGATCTACCGCTTCTTGAGGCCCCATCCAGTTGCCAGCGAGTACCGCCCATCGAGCGGCGGGAAGGCCACATATCTTGGCTGTTCTCTGGGTTCCACCGAGTCCCGGATAGATTCCGATACTAGTCTCAGGGAAACGGAATTGTGTTCTCCTTGTACCAACGCGATAATCGCATGCCAGAGCCAGTTCCAACCCACCCCCAAGTGCTAAGCCAGTAGTAAGTGCGACAGTCGTTTTTGGACTGTTTTCGATTTTTTCAAAGACAGCATGCCCCTCGGCAGTGAAGTCGTAGATTTTAGGAAATTCATTTTCGTCGAGTCGATCGACGAAGAATTTCACATCAGCACCAGCCACGAATGCCTTTCCAGCACCTTCTAGGACAATAGTGTCAACGGAATTGTCTTGATTTAATGCGTCCATGACTGCGCCTAGTTGTTCGACAACAGTCTCATTCAATGCATTCATCGCCTCGGGTCGATTGATGTTGACAGTGGCTATCGTTCCACGAATTTCTGCATCCACGAATTCAAACACCCATGGATGTCCAGTCTCAGCCTTTGTACCAAGGAAATCAGGGAGGTTGAATCCGTCATCTTCGGAGTGCAATGCGGTGTAGTCAGCGGCCATTCGATGAGCTTCAGAAACACCGACTTCGTTCATGAGTTCAAACGGACCAACCGCCCAACGAAGGCCCACCTTCGCTCCTCGGTCTACATCCTCCATTGAGCAGATTTCTTCCTCAACAATCTGAGCAGCGATAGCAAAAACAGTTCCTAGAAGACGTTCACGAATGGTGATTGCTGCTTCCTCATTGCAAGAAAGGTCTTCTCCAATATCCCATTTTGCGTTCGCTTCAACTAGGTCACGAAGGTTCTGTGCTCCTGTATAGCGGGGCGTATCCAATTGCTCCGCAAGATAGTCTGTAGAATGCAGAGCTATGGGGGGTCCGGTGAGGTTCATCAGTGCAAATGGTCCCATTCCGATGCTGAATGCCTCACACGCGACTGCATCTATCTGTGCAGGTGTACCGATGCCCTCTTCCATTAGGAGACATGCTTCGTTTAGCCATGGTACGAAGAACCGATTTACGACGAATCCTGGACGGTCCTTGCAAACGATAACGACCTTTCCAAGTTGTTTGCAATACTGTACAACACGTGCAATAGTGTCCTCTGAGGAATCATCTGATGGAATGACTTCAACCAATCGATTCTTGGCAGGATGGTAGAAAAAGTGCAGTCCAACGAAGCGATCTGGACGAGCGGTTGCTTGAGAGAGATCGTTGACACTAAGAGATGAGGTATTAGATGCGAGAATGGTTTTCTCGCCACAGCTTGCGTCAAGGGTGTGGAATACTGCTGACTTAATATCAAAGTCTTCAAACACGGCTTCAATCACAAGGTCAGTGTCTTGTGCAACGTTTTCAACGCCGACAACTCCCGTAATTCTTCCCTTAATTTCCTCTACCTGCGATTCTGAGAAAATCCGTCGTTCCACCGCTTCAGAGAGGAATTCCGAGATGATGTTTTGGCCCCGTTCAACCCATTTTTCTTCTCGATCGACCATCTGCACATCGAATCGTTCCTGAGCCGTCTTCTGGGCAATTCCACTCCCCATGTTACCTGCGCCGACGATGGCAACCTTCTCAATCGGTCTGCTCATACTTCCGCGCTGTTGCAAACCGTCCATGAATGCAACGGCTCCATGAGATTGGGTCTAGACCTACCGGCTTGGACGAATGATGATAACCTCCAGCACTGAACTCTGCTTGATGAATCGCACAGGAGCAGTGGTCACCATCGCCCTCCTGTTGTTCGTCGTTCTAGCACCAGCTGCAAATAGTCAGTCTCAGGGCAATACCGGTACTTCTTGTGGATGCCACGGAAGTCAGGATTCGTCAACCACGATTTCGGTCATAGGTCAACCGACATCGTATACGCCGGGCACAACTTACTCACTGTCAATCACCGTCGCCTCAAGTACGGTTACGGGTGACGAAGGTGGATTCTCGATGCGTTCAACTGCTGGTACCTTCTCCAATCCTAGTTCGAATGCAAAAATCGATTTTGGAAAAGTCACTCATTCCTCAAGTTCATCGCGTAATTGGAGCGTCGATTGGACCGCCCCCGTTGTAGGCACAGGTACCGTCACAATCAGTGGAGCAGGTAATGCAGTCAATGGCCTCGGCTCCACATCTAACGATGTTTGGAACAGTTACAGCATCCAAATCCCCGAAGCAACCTCACAGAATTCACCTCCGACAGTATCCAATCTTCAGGTTAATCCTGTTACACCGACCGTTTTAACGGGACTCAGTCTGACTTACACGTATGATGATCCTGAGGGTGATTCAGAATCTGGAACCTCAATCGAATGGACACGCGATGGCGTGACAGTTACCGAAGCTATGGATTCATTGACAATATCGGGATCTATGTTGTCTCGAGGAGAGATATGGAGTGTCACTGTAACTCCCTCGGATGGAGTAAATTCAGGTATCTCGGAGAGTATAGGTTCGATAATTATCGGCAACGCTCTTCCGACGGCGAGTGCAGTAAGCATAACTCCCATCTCTCCTTCTCAAAGCGATAACCTAACTGTGCAGTACCTGTTTGAGGATGCAGATTTAGATCCTGAATCTGGGACGACTATCCAGTGGTATTTGGACGGGGCTCACATCTCTGAATTTGATGATTTATTGATGATATCACATTTGTACACAAGGACAGCAGATCTCTGGAAAGTGTCCGTTACACCTTCCGATGGTTTGGGAATTGGCCTATCCTCAAATGTGACTGTATCAATTGGTTTTGCCAACACAGCACCTTCGATAACTTCGTTGACGATTGATCCTGCTTCTCCGATTTCTACTGAGAATCTACACCTCGACTTCATCTATGACGACGCAGATGGTGACTCACTCACTACTACTGAAATCGAGTGGAGCGTTGATGGAGTACACGCTCCTGAGCATGATGGTTCTATGACAATCAATGCTTCACACACATCAAAAGGAGATATCTGGACCGTAAGAGTTCGAGCGAGTGACGGTATCGATATGTCTCCGTGGACCGCTTCTTCTCCTCGAAATATCATGAACTCCCCACCTGAATTACTGAACTTCTCACTTGGTCCAGAAGATGCAACTACAATCTCTCAACTTGAAGTAGAATACACTTGGTTAGATCCTGATGAAGACCCTCTTAGTATCGTTCACGTCCATTGGTTTCTTGATGGTGAACGGATAATAGATCACGAAGATCTACCAACGATTGCTTCGGCCCACACGTTGCGCGGTCAGAATTGGCAGGCTGAAATTGTGCTCGAAGATTCTGATGGAGCAACTAGTACTAATCATGCCAATCCGGCTCCCAATCATCGTTCAAACATCTTGACTATCGGTAATTCGCTACCTAGTATAGATGCCAAGATTTTGTCATCTGCAAATGATGAACCGGATGCGCTCCATCCGTTAGAAATAGATCTTGAAATTGGAGATTCAGATGGAGATTTAGTAACTACAAGTATTGCTTGGTTCCGGGACGGCTTTCGTGTTAGTCCACTTGATAATGTGACAATTGTACCAACGGAATGGCTCTCTGTGGGTCAATCTTGGTTCGCTATTGTGAGTGCGAATGATGGACAAGGTAGCGAAGTCGAGGTGGTTGTACCTGAACTGTTGATTGGGAACCTTTTGCCTACTGCATTTTTCTCTGGCGATGAGAATGCTTTGGTAGACTCTGTTACATTGCTTGATGCATCTGATTCAGTTGATTCGGATGGATCAATTATCGCATGGTTCTGGGTTATCGGAGAAGACACGTATATGGGTGCAAAACTGGATTATGTTTTCGATGCAGAACCAACATTGGTCAATCTCACTGTGTTGGACTCAGATGGAGGTTCTAACTCGATTGAGAGAGTTGTTCAGGCTACCCCTGGGGCGACAGTGAGTGATTTTTCGGTAACCAAGGGTGAGGATTCAGTCCAGTTGGATTGGACATGGTCTGGGGAGTCAACAAATTTCCATGTTTGGCGTTCTTCGAAGATGATTCAAGATCGTCAAGATTTCACGTCGGCAGTACTAATCGTGACCACAAACGAAACAACGTACCTTGACCCCTTCCAATTAGCAGGTGACTATTACTACATGGTCACAGTAGATATTGCTGGTGTAGAGAATCAACGGATAGTATCTTCAAATTCGGATTCGATACAACTTACGACACAAGATGTCATTCTGAATCAGGATGAAACCAGTAATCTTGCATCTGCTTTTGTTGTTAGTTGGATTATCATCTCATTACTCATCACTGGATTTTCATTTATCTTCCCAAGGAGGCCGTGATAATGAGAATCATTCGTGTTTTCACTGTGATTTTACTTCTTGGTCTTTTGATGGCACCTGTATTCGAAGCCAATCCTGGTGGAAATGGAGATTCTACTCGTGATTTTGCTTGTGGTGGTGCTTGCCATGCTGATCCGGATATGTCGGCCCCTTCCTCTGCTCAAATTGTATTTGTCGCAGATCGTAACGAAACCTTCGTCGGAGGTCCACTCACAGTGACGGCGACCATTACAGGGATGGAACTCTCCGATTCAAGGCTCATTGGGGTCTTTCTTACAGTAGGGACCTTTGGTGCCGATGATAGTCCAGATCATTCAGGTTGGGTCATCGTATCTGATCCGAATGGTGGAACTTCGAATTACATCGAGAGACATGTCCTGGATGCTAATCGGGGAGTTGAGGTATCTTGGGCCTTGTCTGCTCCAATGGATGAATCCGACCATACTTTCCACATCGGTGTACACCATGGAGGCGATGGGATAGCACGTCTTGCATCTACCGAGGCTTCTGGTGGAATCGACATTGAGGTGGGTCCAATACCAGAGAACTTCCCTCAAGTCGATGCATCATGGCAACCCCCTACTATGCGCGGATTAGGTGAGGAGACGATGATTGAAACAATGCTCCTCAATGTTACAAATGCTCAACTCGAATGGAGAGTATCTGGGTCATTACAAACCAATGTCATCGAGGCTACGGAAGAAGGCAATGTTTGGAATGCCACACTTCCTGCTGCTTTGGGTCCGGTGATAATCGAATACCGCTGGCTTCTCTCCAACGAGGATCACGAGACTACAACGGCGTGGACGACTCTAAGTGCAGAGGACACCTCTACAATTGACGTGAATCCGGCTCGAATTCTGATGATTGCGTTAGCTATGTCGACAGCAGGTCTTCTCATTGGGATTCAACGTCGATTAGCCATATCTTTGGTCGACTCTGAAACCATAGAATATCCAGAAAGAGATTCCACAGGAGGTAATTTGTGATGGTTTCTCCAGCGGTTTTTCATGCAATCTCCACAGAACTTCTCATCGGTTCGTTTGCCGTATCAACTCTTGCGACTTTGGTTTGTTCGACGTTCTCAATCCTCCCTGGACTTTCTTCGCGTCTCAAATCGAAATTCGGCTCAACCTTAGACTCTGCAGCATACTTCGCTGCAATCTTTGGGATGTTCACCATCCCTGCGGCAATTATCACAGGTTATACGACATCTGAATCAATGAATTCCTTGGGTGCCATGTCAGTGAACAAAATGCTACTGAGTGGGCTTTGTATTGGCTTTTGGTCAGCTTTGATTTCCGGTCGTAGAATGTGTGGTTCTAGGCTTTGGGAACATCGTGGTCTTGCCGCTTTGCAAGGAGGGATTGCCATGGCTGGGTTTGGTTGCGTTGTCATGCTTGGCTCTATTGGTGGACAACTTGGACGAGGAGAATCAGCTCTCGATCTCTTACCATTCAAGTTCGTTATGGATGTAGCACCAGCAATCGGGCTAGAACAAGCGATTGGTTTGCTTTTACTCTCGATGGTTATCTTAGTTGTATCACTCAAGGTGATTGATCGACCCGTGATTTCCAATTTGTCAAAACAATGAACCAATTGTATTGAATAATGATGAGGAAATCCAAATCCATGCAGAGTCCTCTCCGAATGGTCATTATTCTAGTTACAATGCTGTTACTAACGACCATTCCAATCATTGAAGGAAACTCAGGTGGCAAGCATAATCAAGGTGCAAATGGATGTTCATGTCACTACAGTGGCAGCACCCCAACTCTTAGTGAGAATTTCCCTTCAACCTATACAGCGGGGCAAACATACAACATCCAAATTTCTGTTTCTGGAGGGGTTTCAGGAAATAACGGTGGATTCAACGTTGTTGTCGACAAAGGTACTCTTTCAACTCCCGGCGCAGGCATCATGGCCGTTTCGGTGGACAGTTCTGGTCAATCCGCAACTCATACAACGAATTCTTACCGTTCTTGGTCTTTTGATTGGACCGCACCCTCCTCTGGAAGTGGAACAACAAGTGTCGGAATCGCAGTTCTAACTGCAAATGGTAACAATGGAAATTCCGGGGATGCTTGGACTTCAACTACAATTTCTATTCCTGAGACACCACCATCAAATTCGGCTCCAAGTGCTACTAATGTGGAAATCAACCCCAATCCAACTGCAGGAGTGGGAGTGGATCTTGTCGCTCAGTACACGTATAGTGATCCAGACGGCGATCCAGAAACGGGAACTGAAATTCGTTGGCACCATAATGGATCACTGGAAATTGGCTATGATGGATTGACTAGTATTCCCGCATCCGATACATCGATTGGAGACAAGTGGAAGTTTGAGGTCAGGCCTTACGATGGCACGGATTATGGAACTCTGGTAATGAGTCCAGAGGTGACCATTGTCGATGAGGATTCCGATGGCGATGGTGTCTATGATTCCGAAGACGCCTTCCCGACTGATCCCAATGAGGATACGGATAGTGATGGCGATGGTGTTGGTGATAATGGCGACGCCTTCCCAACTGATGCTTCTGAGACCAGTGATCAGGATTCCGATGGTGTAGGAGACAATGCCGATGAATTCCCAAATGATCCGAATGAGACTACAGATAGTGATGGAGACGGCGTTGGAGACAATGGCGACGCTTTCCCGACTGATGCTACTGAGACTGCAGATAGCGATGGAGATGGCGTTGGAGACAAGGGCGATGCCTTCCCTACTGATGCTACTGAAACGGTTGACACTGATGCAGACGGCGTCGGTGATAATGCAGATGAGTTTCCTTCGGATGCAACCGAAACTGCAGATACTGATGGGGACGGTGTCGGAGACAATGCGGACGCCTTCCCTACGGATTCAACAGAGACCAAAGACTCTGATTTAGATGGTGTTGGTGACACTGCAGACGTATTCCCTTCTGATGGAAATGAAACCGCAGATAATGATGGAGATGGTGTAGGAGACAATGGAGACGCCTTCCCACTAGATCCCTTAGAAAGTGCAGATTCTGACGGTGATGGTGTTGGCGATAATGCGGACGTATTCCCAACAGATGCTACAGAGACTTTGGATACCGACCTAGATGGGGTTGGTGACAATGCGGACGCCTTCCCTACGGATGGGAGTGAGACACTTGATTCAGATTCAGATGGTGTAGGAGACAATGCGGACGCCTTCCCTACGGATGGGAGTGAGACAATTGACTCAGATTCAGATGGTGTAGGGGACAATGCTGATGCTTTCCCTGAGAATCCATCCGAAACACTAGATTCGGATGGAGACGGTGTAGGTGACAACGAACAGGCTGCATCTGAA
>JAZADD010000027.1:0-13003 GCA_036124005.1 Thermoplasmatota archaeon | reverse complement strand
GCACGTGGAAGAACTAATTTGCCACAGATTCGTGCTGATTTAGCAGACCCTGCAAGTAATCTGATAGCGCGTGCTTTCGGAATCGAGGTAATTCTTGATTCATTAGGTCCCAGAGGTTCTTTCCGTCGTTCAGCCAATGAGATGGATATAGGGTATGTGACCTATGAGGGAGGTGGTGCAAATGCTTCCGATGCAGGAGCCGTCCAAGTTGTCCTCTATGGTATCTTGAATGTCATGCGTTCATTATCGATGATATCTGGCAATCCTTCTCGTCCTCAGGCACGGCTACTGGCACACGGTTCTCAATGGATTCGAGCAGATGAGGGGGGGCTTCTCGATATGCGTACGCCGGCAGGGAGATTTGTGGAAGAGGGTGAAATCGTTGCTACAATCACTGATCCGGAGCGTCCCGGTGCAATTGCTAACGTAATCTCTCCTGTTCAGGGTCTCCTTATCTGTACAGCAACGAATCCATACGTGAATTCTGGGGCGCCAGTAGGTCATCTTCTCCCAATACATCGTGGACGTAAAACTGTGGAATCGATGTTGAATGAAGACCGTATTCTTGTCCCATCTGGAACAGATGGGGATCCTCCTTGGAGGGAGGAGACTGAGGTTGACGAGATTCAAGTTGAAGGCGAATGGTTCGAAGGGAGCGTCGATGGCGGCTGGCATTCAGAAATTAATCCACCTGTGGCACAGGTTAGTGCAGAGGAAGAAGCCGAATCCTGAGTATCAACGACCGGACCATGGGTCATCACCGAAATCAGGTGCTTCGGGGATATCGAAGCCGATACGTTGGCGGTTATGTATCGGAGGTGGAGACCAAGCCTCAACATAATCTGAACGATTCCCACCACGGAGTATCAGAGCAACCACCAGCAGGAGAAAGAGTACCCCCATGCCAATGAGTATCTCCTGAGGTATTCCGTAGGTATCGAGGAAGTTACTCTCCTCATTGGAAGCCTTTGTTTCATCATCGTCATCATCATCTGCAGGCAGGCAAGCTATCTCTGTGCATACCCATTGGCCAGAATCACAGACACAGTCATTGCAACCATCTCCTGCAGGTTGTGTCTCACCCTCCTCGCATAACGGTTCAGGCTCGGGTGTAGGTTCAGGTTCAGGTTCAGGTGGCGTATTAGCGATTAAGCGCACAGTCCAACCTAGTTCGATGGTGCTGTTTGCATCCTCAAGGTGAATCCGGTATGCTACAGTAATACGTTCTTGGACACAGAGGATGGACTCAAACTCATCGGCAGGATTGAGACAATCCACGAGTGGAATCGTCAATGTATCTCCAGTTTCATTCATTACTTCTCCATCTCGGGTCCATGATTGATTGAATTCGACACCTTCTGGAATGCCGGAGAAACTCAGTGTAATCTCGGCATCTGTTATGATGTGATCAATGAAAATCGAAGGATACTGTGTAAGTCCGCTCTCTCGATCGATGTCCTCATCGATGATTGAGTCACAATCATCGTCAATATTATTCCAGAGTTCGGTTGCACCTGGATAGACAGTAGAAGCATTGTCGTTACAGTCGAAAAGCCAGATTGTACCATCTGAATCAGCATCGATTTCAGGGACTAACGGGTTCGTCGCGTACTGCAAAACCTCTACTCCATCCTCTAATCCATCTCCATCTGTATCGTTGTTCATGGGGTTGGTGGAATAGTTGTGATATTCTTCGTAATCATATAGTCCATCCATGTCAAGATCGGTAGTTAGGAAGGTCTCATCGATTTGAGAATTACAGTTTTGATCGATGCCATCAAGAATCTCGATTGCTCCGGGGTTAATCGCGGATTCGTTGTCATCGCAATCTTGGAACCAATAGTATCCATCACTGTCAGCATCAAGATCAGCGACGAGTGGGTCGGTGGAATGGATATTGACTTCATCTCCATCAATTAATCCATCTCCGTCGGTATCCGAATTAGCGTGGTTAGTTCCGTAAACATGGTATTCGTCATAATCCGAGAGGCCGTCTGAATCAGTATCAATGAAATTGTAGCCTTCGTCGATTGTCGTGTCGCAATCGTCGTCAATTCCGTTGAGCAGTTCAGGTCGACCAGGGTTAATGTTGGGATCTGTGTCATCGCAATCTTGGAACCAATAGTATAGGTCGCTATCAGCATCGTCGTCAACAACAAGTGGGTCGCTGTTGTGAATGAGGACTTCTTGGCCATCGGTCAAACCGTCTCCGTCAGTGTCTGCAAGATTAGGATCGGTGCCGTTCACAAGGACCTCAACACCGTCGTTGAGCCCATCCCCGTCAGAGTCGGCATTCAGGGGGTCGGTAGATTCGTTGAATAATTCGTCTCCATCATTGAGCCCATCTCCATCGGTATCTGCAAGATTTGGATTTGTGTTGTGGATATTGGTTTCATTCATGTCACTAATTCCATCTCCGTCCGTATCACAACCCTCATTGACTCCATGGAAAACTAGGTGCCAGTCATCGAAGGTACCTGTATCTCCATTGGCCTTGTCTTCAACAGATAGCGTCCAATCCCCGAGAGCGAATTCATCCATATGGTGGACGGATCCAAACGACCAAGCAGTGTAGTCGTTTCCGGAATCTGAATGTTCTTCTGCAAGTATGGAATCAGTCCCATCTGGAGAAGTTAGGATAATTTCGAGATCTCCTCTTGCAGTATGTGAGATATTGACTACGACTTCTACGTATTCAATTCGAAGATCTTGATTGATGGTGATGGTGTCAGTTACCGGGGCACCGTTATCTGCAATTGAACTGGAGACTGTCGACATGCTGGAGCTGAAAGAAACCTCAGTTTGCAGTTTAGTCCAATTGGCTGCAAGACTCACTGCTGCGTGTGCATCAACTGCTCCGAATCCATAAGTGTGAGAGATCTCATGACCTGCTCCATTTGTAGACCATGAGGAATCAGAGGGGTCATTCTTCCGAGCAGAATTAGCGAGGATGGCCATAACATCGCGGGCCGTTAGGGTTGGATCAACATCGAGGATGAGTGCGGCAACTCCGGAGACAAGAGGTGTAGCCGATGACGTTCCACCGAAGTTACGAGCGACGTCACCACTGCTGTTGTAGCCTCCCGATCCAGGGATATCTGCGGTTACGATACCAAGGGATCCACCGTTTGAGTGTGCTACTACGAGGACGTTTGCCCCTTCTTCAGAGTACCAAGATTGGGTTCCAGAATTGGTGATAGCGCCCACAGAAATTGTTTGTCGGGCATTAGCATAGCCATCGTAGTTAGAATTGTCACTATCTCCGTGGCCATTTCCTCCAGCCCATGTGATGATGTTTCCAAGGCCTGCGCGGCCTGTAGTGAAGTCCGATTCAAATGCGGCAATCAGGAGTGGTCCAGGGCCTTCGAGAGTTTCCCCATCATCGGATGGCCCCCATGAGTTACTGTATATGTCATTGTCTTGGTCATTTAGGCTCAGTGCATTAGCCGCTGTGGAATCAGAGAATCCACAGGCTATGAGCCTTGAACCACTCATGTCGGCATTATAGGCGACTCCAGCGATACCGTAGGTGTTGTTTCCTCGTCCTCCAGCAACCCCTGCTGCTGAGGTACCATGTCCATGGTTAGAGGATGGATTCGGGTCACCATCATTACTGCAGTAGTCGTAAGAATCTGCACTCTGGTATCCTGGGGAGAGATCGGTATGGCCGTGCGCAAACCCGTCGTCAATAATTGATATTTGGACACCTGTACCGTCAGCAATATCCCATGCTGCGGTCACATTTGCATCTTCGCCAATGGTTCCACCACCCTGTCCAGTATTGATGAGATGCCATTGAGCATTCATTTCGGGATCGTCGAGAACTGCCCGTGGCTGCATGAATTTCTCGCGTTGAGGCAGGCTTCGCTCGATAATTCCTCGATTTTCAAGATCTTCCAGAATCAAAGTGCCTTGTTCTGGATTGGAGAATGACCATATCCATGCCCCATCGAGAAATGGAGCCATACGAATCTCAACATCTGCACTTGTGTGTCTATGAATTAGAAGAGGGTCCAATGTTGTCAAAACAAGCCATTCTTCTGGTGCTTCAAGATCCATTTGTGATTCCGCTGCCTCAACTTGGAAAAACGCACGCTGTACGGCGCCACTATAGGTCTCGAAAACAGGCTCTGTCTGCGGGTCTTCCAACCCCTGAGCCGTTGCAAGAGGAACAGTGATGGAGATTAGGAACAGCGCGACAAGGGCAAGGGCATACGCGCGCATGACTTGTGTTTGTCCATGGAACGTCATAGTGCTTTGCTCAAGACCCAGTGAAGTTTTGAACGGCTTGTTTGACTTCTTCATCACTCATCAAGCGTCTTTGTGATTTAGCTAAATCAAAGAGATGAGCCACTAAGTCATCGGTCACTTCGAAGCCATTTCTTTCAAGCCAGTAGACGATATTGGAACGCCCAGACATGTGGCCAATACGGATAATCTGCTCCAATCCGAAGTCTTGAGCCGGAACTCCACTGTAGATTCGGTCCGCGAGCCAATGGTCGCCCTTTTTCATTGCTTTAACGACCGCACTTGCGTGGACTCCAGTACCGGTTTCAAAGGCATCTTGACCAAATACAGGATAATTGCGTGGGAGTGCAACTTCGACGTATTCGTTGGCTTTACGCATGTATTCGTTTAATGTGGTAAGATCGTTATCGATTGCACCCATCAGTTTGAGGTTCACGAGTGTTTGATCTAGAGGCGCATTACCTGCCCTCTCGCCTACACCAAGAGCGGTGCCGTGAATCACATCAGCGCCGGCGTAATAGGCAGCAATATTGTTTGCGACGCCTAATCCTCGATCTTGATGCCCGTGCCAATTCACTTCGATATCACGTCGTTTGAAACCTGCATCTGGAATCACTTCATCTTGAACGAAGCGGAGTAATTGCTCCACACCGTTTGGTGTGACGTGTCCACAGGTGTCACAGACACAGAGGCGATCAGCGCCTAATTCCAATGCCCTAGTATAGACCGCTTTGATATCCTCTGGTTTCGATCGCGTCGTGTCCTCGGTTACGAACATGACTGGAATATCGTTGTCTACTGCGAATCCAATCGCCTTTTCAGCCGTTGAGATGATGCGCTCCATCGTCCAATTTTCGGTATACTGCCGAATTGGACTTGTTCCTAGGAAGGCACTTGCTTGAATCTGCATTTCATGCTTAGCTTGCAAGTCAACAAGAGGTTCGATGTCACTAACTACTGTACGAACGGCACAACCTGGGCGAATTTCGTAGTTATTCTCACTGATATGTGCCAGCATTGCATCAATGTGATCAATGTGTAGAGGGCCAGCGCCAGGAAGGCCAAGGTCAACCTTCTGGATACCGAGAGTCTCCATATAATCGAGGAGTTCTATTTTCTCCTCAATTCTTGGATTCCGTGCAGATGGACTTTGTAGTCCATCTCTCAAAGTCTCATCGTCGAACCAAATTGGATGGGGATGAGCATCTTCATCTCTTGTGAATGAGTGTTGGATGAGATTCCAGTCATAGATGAGTTCCTTCTCGTCCACGTGGTCGCCCTCCTGTGAAAGAGACGCAAGGATTGCGTATGAATCTCCCGCTTAGGAGGTGCTAGTGGTTTCAACACCACTATCTTTCTGTGCAATGGATCTTGCAAGATTTACACCCAGCATGACTAGGAAGATAATCGCTGCCCAGGTATTTAACGCAGTTATCACTAGGCCGATGAACATCAGAGCTAGATAATACAGTGAGGCTTTGAATGAGCGTAGAGCAGTAGGTAATCGTCCACTCTCATCAAATTCTTCCTTGGGATCAATCCGGAGCACTGTCTGAAAATACCAGAATCCAAGGCAGAAGGCAATAATGGTCCAAATGAGGCTACCATCATTCCCTACGGCTTCGTTTCGAAGCCAAGGCATAGCTGCGATTCCAATGAGTAGGAGGGCGTAGACCCTCATCTCAAGTAGCGTTCGTTCTGATCCTTTGACCCATGGCATCATTGGTACACCCACCTTCTCATATTCAGATGAGCGATATAGTGCAAGTGCCCAGAAGTGGGGCGGCGTCCAGAGGAAGATAAGTGTAAACATCAGCCAAGGCAGAGGTTCACCAAGGAAGAATGGGTTTGTGATTGAGAGTTCAGTTGCAGGAGTAGCAGCAGCCCATCCGATTAGTGGAGGGGTTGCTCCGGCGATTCCACCTATGACGATGTTCTGGGTTGAGGTACGCTTCAACCACATCGTGTAGATGAGTACATAGAAGATAATGCTGAACCCGGCCCAGAATGCAGTTACTGCGTTTGTCATAGCCATGAACCACGCTACACCGAGAATGGAGATGCCAATACCAAACCAGAGGGCTTGATTTGGACTGACAGTTCCAGCAGGCACAGGGCGATTCACTGTCCGTTTCATGCCGGGGTCGATGTCACGATCATACCACATATTGATCGCGTTTGCACCACCGGCGCTCAACATTCCTCCAATGATGACCACTACCATTACCTGTCCAGTATGGAGCAAATCCCATTCTCCGGTCTCTCGCCAGATTTGGGCATCGTGAATCAATACTGCACATAATGCAGTAATTTGGAGGAGGACCAGTACGCGTGGTTTCATGAGGGCGACATAGGCCTTCATGCCAGTCGCAGCCTCAGTCATGTTACGTCACCACTCGTTTCGACCATTGAAGGTTGGGTGTAGAGTTTCATCTCTCCTTCATTCTTCTTCACTATCTATTGCGTCGATTCGGGCCATCAGAATCGCGGATGAAAATATGAGGAAGATCCCAGATGCGAGCAGAAGGTGTAGGACAGAGAGCCATTCGATGAAACCTGAATCTACGGTCCATGAGAGGACGTATGCTCCACCGAGAAGCACATTCAATCCATAGAGGCCAGCTCCCCACGACATAAGCCGATGGGTACGAATGTCAGGCGCCCATTCGGAACGTGTCATCCATATTCGGAGAAGTACGATCCCAACAATTAGCACAAGCCATCGATGAATAAACTGTGATTGTGCTATCACATCTTGCACCAATACTCCGATTTCTCCGCTGCATAGTGGCCAAGAATCCGGGAATCCAGATACACCACAGGCTAAATTTGCACTTTCAGTGGTTGAGACGAAAGCGCCCACAAAGAGGACAATAAGTGTTGATAGAGCACTGAGTCGTAGATGTGCTTGTGTTTTAGGACCAGTATCTAAATTCCAGCGATACCCATTGTCTTTCCTCCAAGAGATCCAAAGACCAATCAAGGCTAGTGTGAAGATTAGTGCGGACGCGAGATGTAGAGCTACTGACCAGTGCTCATTATCCCATTTTACAGTCACATAACCAAGGAATCCTTGCCAGATGACTAGGATTAGTGAGAGCCCAGCAAGTGTATGTGTTCGATTAGAGAGACTTTCACGTTGTGCTCTGACAATAAGATACTGCAGAATAATCAGCGGGCCAAGTAAAGCACCTGCGATGGCACGATGAATCCATTCAGTGAAGATTTCGAATGTTGTGTATCGGTGATCAGCACCTCGAGAGTCGATTTCCTCTGGATTATTTTCCCACCATATGGCTTGGTCTTCAGGAGATACATCGAAACCCCATGTACCGAAGCATGTGGGCCAGTCGGGACACGATTCTCCCGCATCGTAGATACGGATTATTCCTCCAACTGCAATCACCATCGCTGCGATAAAGATAAGCGCTACTGGAAGTAGGTGCCATGGCCCTTTCCATCGTGCCATGAGAAGCGCACGGGTGGGGGGTATTTCAACGCCTGATGGTTCGTATGAGCATGTCCCACCATTGGTGGCGTAGTGTGCTCCTTGCCGTTCTTGTGGCTTTGACTCCTGTTGTGGGTTCAACCCCAGTCGATATTACCCCTCCATTAGACTCAAACAGTCCCGGAGCGGTTCTCGATGTACTGATTCTTGACATCGAAGCCAACGCTACGAATGGTACGGGGGATTCTCTTCGCCGGCCACCATTCCTTGTTGAATTACATACAGCAACATGGTGTCTACCTTGTCGTACCGCGGAAGCGGAAGTCGCAGAATTGGAGTCAATTTGGGCCAGTGTCGCAATTCTTCGTCATCACTCATCTAACCTTGACACACTCTCTGTGGAGGCAAGTAATGAGACGAAGCAGAATCAAGGCGTCCGCGGATACCCAAGCATCGTTGTCGAAGGTCGTTGGATACTCAACGGTTCTAGTCAGAGTGCGGATTTCGGCGATCTTATCGCGAACATAACGTCTGCTGGATTAACGAGGAACACGACGCCAGAGGATAATTGGATTGAAGGGTGGAGTTACAGCGATGGTGTAATGGATGTAGATATTGCAATTGGCATGAATGATGTCCAAGTTGATGTTTATCTCTTGATGAAGGGAATTAATGGGGCCCAATTGGGAATCCTTCCTGATACCGTCGTGGCAGGAGAAACCGATGTTGACTTGAGTCAAGGATCTAAAGTGAGCCTGAATCTTAGTGGTGCTTCGATTAGTGTAACTGATGACCCTGGCCGTATTGTGCTCGTAGTGCGTAACCCTGGTCCAGCAATTTTGACACCTGGTTCCGATATATACGTCTCTAGTGATTACCAAGCCATTCCGCCCAATCCATCAGGAGGTTCGTTCGTAATATCAAATCCGTTTTTCTTCTGGTTTGCACTTCTTGGCGGTATCGCGTTCATGTTGCCTGCCTTTCAGCACACAGTCCCGACACTATTCAGGAAACGACAATCAAAGGCGGATGAAGAGGAGTAAAGACTACTCTCTAATCGTGGGGAACAACGTCCATTGGCAGAAGATTGCGATCGTACTCAAGCATTGCAATCTTTTGAGGGTCAAGGACGAAGCGCGTATTTGCTTCCTCGACACCATAGAGTTGAATCAATTCATCCTTGAAGGCCTCACGGAGGTCTTCTTCGGTGACGTGGATGGGTGCTCCCATGCTAATTTGTAGTGCACGAGCGCCGATGATACGGGCCTTTTCGAAGCGCGTGTGAGATCTGATTGGCTTGACCATGTTTTAGTCACCTACTGTCCGACCGACTTGGGGGGGTGAAATAAGGCCTGCGCTTGGTAAATCCGAGTCATTCAACTCGTTCGATTAGCATAGCAACTGCATTTCCGCCGCCCAGACAGAGTGTCACAATACCTGTGGATCCACCAGTTCTGCGAAGGACACCAAGCATCGTCATCAGGCAACGTGTCCCCGAAGCACCTAGTGGATGTCCAAGGCTGACAGCCCCACCGTGTAGGTTGAATCGTTCCTCTGGGATGCAGACTTCCTTTGCAACTGCACATGAGGCGGCGGCAAAGGCTTCGTTGTGCTCGTATACGTCCACGTCTCCAACCTCTAGTCCATTGCGTTCGAGGAGAGTATAGATTGCAGGAATAGGAGCGTACATTACGCGAGCCGGTTCCACTCCACTCGTGCATTGATCAATGATTCTCGCGAGGATAGGCCACCCTTTCTCAATTGCAAAGGCTTCGTCAGCGACAAGGACAGCTGAACCACCATCATTCAAAGTCGATGCATTTCCAGCGGTGACAGTTCCTTCCTTCTTGAACACGGTGCGAAGTCTAGCTAATGTTTCGACATCTGTATTATCTCGGATGCCTTCATCATGAACAACAGTCACTATACTACCATCTGCTTGCGGTGCATCAACAGGGACTATTTCCCAATCGAACCAACCCGAATCCCTGGCTGTTGCAGCTAGTTTTTGTGAACGGGTCGCAAAGGTATCCATCTCGATTCTTGAGATATTGCATTCTTCAGCAATTAATTCTCCAGTATTACCCATGTGTATGTCATTGTAGATGTCCCAAAGCCCGTCATAAACCATCGAATGAATCAGAGAATCAGTATCAATTTCAGTTCCTTTGTGATAATTCCTTACCATATGAGGGGCATTAGTCATGCTTTCCATTCCACCGGCAATTACAGCATGATGTTCTCCTGCACGAATTGCCGTCGCTGCGATCATTACTGCCTTCAGGCTCGATCCACAGACTTTGTTGATAGTTGCACAGGGTGTTGAGAATGGCAAGCCGGCGCCAAGGGCAACCTGTCGTGCCGGATTTTGGCCTGAACCAGCTTGGATAACCTGGCCCATCAGTACATCATCGATCACATTGTCCATTGGCTTGATGCCTACTCTTTCTAGAACGGAACGGACTGCTACAATCCCTAGATCGACAGCCGACATCTGGGCGAAGACACCACGATACTTCCCGATAGGAGTGCGGGCGACAGCGCAGATTACAGGCGTTCCCATGGAGTCGCATCGGGTCACCCACAATGAATATCACGGGTCAGAAATCAGAATCCTAGATGTGTTTGAATCTTATGCAAATCCATAGAATCCAGGGTCGTTAATCGGGGGCCTGAGTTCCGACTTGACTAGGATAGTTCGAACAGACCAGAGATCAGTGAATACTCGGTACTTCGTGGTCGCATCAAGATAATCCACGCCGGATGACCCGCCAGTACCAATCCGCCTTCCGATTATTCGTTCTACCATGCGAGCGTGACTATGGCGCCATTTCACCATGGACTCTTCCAATTCGATCATTCGATCTATGAGGGTGCGTGGCCATGAAAGAAGAGGTAAATCTCGGTGTGACTCGATGAATAGTAGTCCTGCTCGAGGCCGATCCACTTCGCCGTTAGGCATTAGGAAGTCCCGTGCACCTTTTGCAACAGCTGCAAATCGAGCTTTCATTGCGTTGGAATCCCCCATACCCCAACTGGACATACGCTCAGCCATTTCTGAACCATGTTGTTCGAGCGCAGCAATGTGTGCTTCGACATAGGCTTGAACCACATCTACATCGTTTTCTGAATCGGGAGTTGAACCATCGATAGGTGTCCGGCCGAGCCAGTTACGAGCGGTATCCCAGAGGGAGCTTTCATCCATTCTTGCCTGAAGTCGGGCTAAATCCATTCTGGCCTGCTCTGATGTTTCAGCCATCTGTATGAATCGCTTTAGTGGATCCATGCCCCCGTTACGATGATTCTCTTGAAGACCAATCAGAATTTCTAGTTCTCGCATCTGAGCGGATTCGAAGCCTGAGGCAGATCCCAAACCGTCACGGAAGGCGAGAAAATCCTGCGGGCTGAGAGTCTCCATCACAGACCACTGTTGGGACATGAGTCGAAAAATCTCGGTTACACGTCCGAGGCGATGGACGACTACTGGTATCACTTCTTCAGCGACGGATTCTGTGTCTAGCATATCTCGTGACTCAGCAAGCTCACGAATTACTTGCTTGAACCAGAGTTCAAAGGTTTGGTGTACAACGATAAAATGCATCTCATCGGCACTTACGTCTCCGTCTCTTTGCAAGGATAGTAAATCGTTCAAACCGAGGTATTCACCGTAACTCAGACTCCGTTGTGGCTCCCCGCTCATGACTTCACATCCGTTGCCCGGTATGTAATGGATTTCTGTGTGCACCTCCTAGAAATGAAATGTGTGGGTAAGCGTCAATAACCACACACCGGTGGCGTCCCTAATGGCAGGAGACGCCCTTCCCGTTGCCGAGTGGCTTTCGGATTACAATGTCTCTGAGATAACCATTGGAGTGGTTGCTTCTCATTCATCTCTTCAGATACTCCATGGCGCTCGTCAGGAGGGATTCAAAACCCTAGGTATTTGTGTGGGTGAGAAACGCCGAAAGATGTACAGTGCATTCCCAGGTGCAGAGCCTGATGAGTGGCTTATTCTTGACGACTATAAGCAGATGATGGATTATGCAGAGTACCTACGTGAACGCAATGTAATCCTCATTCCTCATGGGTCTCTCGTAGAATACTTGGGGCCCAAGAATTTCCAGATTTTATCTGTGCCAACTTTCGGGAATCGAAATATCCTCGAATGGGAAGGTAGCCGGGAACGTCAACGTCAGTGGTTAGAGTCCGGTGGATGTACAATGCCTCGTGTAATTGAGGACCCCAAAGATATCGATGGTCCGGTTATTGTGAAGTATGCCGGAGCGAAGGGTGGTCGCGGCTACTTTGTCGCTCGCGATTTCCGTGACTTCCGTCGCAATGTAGACCTCGAAGAAGATTTCACGATTCAGGAGTATGTTCTTGGTACTCGATACTATTTCCAGTTCTTCTTCGACCCGCTTCCAGACGACGGCTACCAAGTTGATGGCATGGGTTCGAAGGAGGGTCAGAAAATCGGCCGTCTTGAGCTTATGAGTATCGATCGACGGGATGAGGCGAATGTTGACGAGTTCTACAAACTCGGAAGTCTTCGCGACCTTCGTGATATGGGACTTGAACCGTCCTTTGTAGTCACTGGAAACACCCCTGCTGTTCTACGTGAATCTCTACTTCCCGAGGCTTTCCGTATGGGTGAGGGCGCTGTTGCTGCAAGCATGGAACTTGAAGGCGCGGAGCAAGGCATGATTGGCCCCTTTTGTCTTGAGACAATTGTTACTGACAAGTTGGAATTTAGGGTCTTTGAGGTTAGCGCACGAATCGTCGCAGGCAGTAATGTAGCCGTCGGAGGGTCTCCCTATTCAGACCTCAATGAGCCGGGCATAAGTACTGGCCAGCGAGTCGCACGATGTATTCGTAAAGCAATAGAAAAAGATCGACTTCTAGACATCATATCTTGATAGATTCAAGATTCTTTGTTGACAACAATTAGTTGTCTGTCCTCTACAATTTGTAGATTACCAGGAGGAAGACAACCAAGGATATCGTCCTGTAATAGGCCGGTAGCCTTTGCGATTTGATTAGCAATATTCTCTTTCTTCATTGTTCCAGGTTGAAGTCGAATCCAACGTTCACAGACGGATTCGATGGCAGCAGGAGTGCCAACGAGTGGGAGCGGGATTCCGTTGATTGCTACTACCCCCAGGCTAATCTCGGTGGGCATGTTGCGGTGCCAGTTCCGTTGCCCTCTAATTACGAAAGCTCCTCGGCCAAGTGATTCCCCCGTCTCAGCCGTTTTAGACACTTGATTGGAACCAACATGGTATGCAGTTGCCGCACCACCACCTCCCC
>JAZADD010000026.1:0-20709 GCA_036124005.1 Thermoplasmatota archaeon | reverse complement strand
ACCATCTATTTCGATGCTGCTGGTTTGGGCGGCACGGAACTGTGGGCACACGACACCTCCAACCACTCTACATGGCGCGTGGTGGACATCTACACCGGTTCAATCGGCAGCGACCCGGGCGAAGAGATGGCGTTGCTCGTTGGAGAAACCCTCTATTTCTCAGCCAATGATGGAAACACGGGCTATGAATTGTGGGCTCATGATACCTCTAATCATTCCACATGGCTAGTGACTGATATTAGAGCCGCTGGCAGTTACCCGGGACAATACATGAGCCTCCTCATCGGAGACACCCTCTATTTCTCAGCCACTGATGGAAGCACGGGCTATGAATTGTGGGCGCATGACACTTCTAACCATTCCACATGGCGTGTGACCGACCTCAGAAGCGGTTCGCCTGGCAGTGGCATCGGACAATACATGGCCCTCCTCATCGGAGACACCCTCTATTTCTCTGCCCTTGATGGAAGCACAGGACATGAGTTGTGGGCCCATCGTCCATCGTCAATCAACTACCAGACGAACACAGGAGGAGCCGTCACTTCTTGGGCCATCAACGCAAGCTTGCCGAGCGGGGTCTCCTTTAGTAACAACAACGGAACGATTTACGGCACACCGACTGAACTGTGGACGCAAACATCCTACATGGTGTGGGCGAATAACAGCGGTGGTTCAAGCGTCGCTTACCTCAACATCACTGTTAACGATCAGTTACCTGGGCTGAACATCAGTCCAGAAAATACGATGGCAACAAACAATACAGCAATCACAACGATTGTCATCACTACCGTGGGCCCTGGAGAGATAGACACATGGGAATTAGAAGGAGAATTGCCAGATGGTCTCACATGGACTTCTGCGAATCAGACCATTTGGGGCACTCCTACTGAGCTAATGGCCACAACCCAATACACGGTTTGGGCGAACAATACCGGTGGATCAGTCTCTGCAACACTGAACATCACAGTCAATGATCGGGTGCCTGGTCCGTTCGAGTACAATCCAGAAAACAACACGTGGACGAACAATACTGAGGTTCACCTCGCACCCCAATTCATCAACCAAACAACTGGAAACGGCTCGATATGGCAAGTTGCTGACATCATGGGACCTACTCCAGGGAGTAAACCGGGACAATACATGGAGATTGTTGTTGGTGACATCATTTACTTCGGTGCTGACGACGGAAGCACCGGTATCGAATTGTGGGCTCACAACACCTCAAACGCAACCACATGGCAAGTCGCGGATATTCGCTCAGGATCGAGCAGCAGCAATCCAGGGAGTAATATGATGAAAGTCATCAACGGTGTGCTTTACTTCAACGCCGTGGCCAATGGTGGTCAAGAACTGTGGAAGCACGATCCGTCAACCGGCACCACAGCTCGTGTGTATGACATCAATCCCGGCAACTCAGGCAGCAGTGTTGGTATGAGAATGAGCAAGGTTGTTGGCGATGTGCTATACTTCAGTGCGAACGATGGGAGTTCGGGCCACGAACTCTGGGCGTACAACACATCCAACAGCAACAATCCTTGGCGTGTGATGGACATCAACAGTGGTTCTGGCAGCAGTAATCCCGGACATTGGTTGGAAACCCTCGTTGGCGATACCCTCTATTTCTCAGCTGATGATGGAAGCACAGGACATGAGTTGTGGGCCCACGACACTTCTAACCATTCCACATGGAGAGTGGCTGACATCTCCAGTGGTGGTGGTGACGGCAATCCTGGACGATACATGCAAATTCTCGTTGGGGATACCATCTATTTCTCAGCCACTGATGGAAGCACTGGGGATGAATTGTGGGCGCACGATACATCTAACGGTTCGACATGGAGAGTGGCTGACATCCACACTGGAATCTTAGGAAGCGAGCCGGGCATGTACATGAGCCTACTTGTTGGCGATACCATCTATTTCGATGCTGCTGCTTTGGGCGGCACGGAACTGTGGGCACATGACATCTCGAACCACTCCACATGGCGCGTGGCGGATATCTACACCGGTTCAATCGGCAGCGACCCGGGCGACGAGATGGCGTTGCTCGTTGGAGACACCCTCTATTTCTCAGCCACTGATGGAAGCACGGGTACTGAATTGTGGGCTCATGATACCTCTAATCATTCCACATGGCGAGTCGCGGATATTCGAGGAGCACTTGGAACTCCAACCAGCAGTTACCCTGGACAATACATGGGGTTCCTCATCGGAGACACCCTCTATTTCTCAGCCACTGATGGAGGCACGGGCTATGAATTGTGGGCGCACGACACTTCCAACCATTCCACATGGCAAGCATCTGATATCAGAAGCGGTTCGTCTGGCAGTAACCCTGGACAATACATGGGACTCCTGATCGGAGACACCCTCTATTTCTCTGCCATGGATGGAAGCACAGGGCATGAGTTGTGGGCATATCGTCCATCGATAATCGATTACAATACAAACACAGGAGGAGCCGTCACTTCCTGGGCCATCAACGCAAGCTTGCCGAGCGGGGTCTCCTTTGGTAATAACAACGGAACGATCTACGGGACACCGACCGAACTGTGGACACAAACATCCTACATGGTATGGGCGAACAACAGTGGTGGTTCAAGTGTGGCTTATCTCAACATCACAGTCAATGATCAGGTGCCTGGATTGAACATCAGTCCAGAAAACACGACGGCAACTAACAATACAGCAATCACAACGATTGTCTTCACTACGGTGGGTCCTGGAGAGATAGACACATGGGAGTTGGAAGGAACCCTACCTACAGGCCTCACATGGACTTCTGCAAATCAGACCATTTGGGGCACTCCTACTGAATTGATGACCACAACCCAATACACGGTCTGGGCGAACAATACCGGTGGCGCTATTTCGTCTACGTTCAACATCACAGTTAACGATCAGTTACCTGGGCTGAACATCAGTCCAGAAAACACGACGGCAACAAACAATACAGCAATCACAACAATCGTAATCACGACCGTTGGATTGGGTGAAATAACCAGTTGGGAGCTTGAAGGATCTTTACCTTCAGGCTTGACTTGGACGCCAGCAAATCAGACCATTTGGGGGACACCAACTGAATTGATGACAGTCAAAGAATACACAGTTTGGGCCAACAATTCAGGAGGATCCGTCTCAGCGAATCTCAATATCACAGTCAATGACCAGTTGCCGAATAGTCTAACGATTACTCCTGAGAATACGACAGCAACGAACAATACAGCAATCACGACGATTACCATCACTACTGTGGGTTCTGGAGAAATAGTAACTTGGGAACTTGAAGGGTCATTGCCTTCAGGTCTGACTTGGACGCCAGCAAATCAATCGATATGGGGTACGCCGACGGCCCTCATACCTACGACTCAGTTCACAGTGTGGGCGAACAACTCAGGAGGAACAGTCTCAGCAACTCTGAACATTACAGTCAACGATCAGGTGCCTACTCTATCCTATCCGACAAACACGTTGAATCTCATAGTGAACACTACGAGTTCCGATATCCCTCTAGTTCCAATTCTCACTGGACCGGGAGAGATTACCAGTTGGGAAATTCATGGTAGTCAATGGCCACCAGGTCTCTACTTTGAGAGTTTGAATGGTACCATTATGGGAATGCCGAACGGGACTATGTCTTCTACAACATTCACAGTATGGGCGAACAATAGCGGTGGTTCAACATCAACCACGGTAACCATCGTCATCGTAGATCAGGTTCCAACGAGTCTCACAATTAGTCCAGAAAACACGACTGCGACGAATAACTCTGCCATTATTCCAATTGTCATTTCATCGAATGGTCCAGGCCAAATCATCACTTGGGAACTTGAAGGAACTCTCCCAATTGGGCTTACTTTCACTTCTTCAAACCAAACTATCTGGGGTGTACCAACTGAATTGATGACCAATTCACAATACACAATCTGGGCGAATAATACTGGAGGTTCCGTATCTGCGACACTAAACATCACTGTTGAAGATCAGGTGCCCGGATTGAACATCAGTCCAGAAAACACGACAGCAACAAACAACACCGCCATTGCCCCGATTATCATTACATCGACTGGACCCGGAGAAATCGTAACTTGGGAGTTGGAGGGTACGTTGCCTTCCGGCCTCACATGGACTTCTGCGAACCAGACCATATGGGGTACGCCGACTGAATTGTGGCCAATGACGAACTACACAGTGTGGGCAAACAACAGCGGCGGTTCTGTATCGGCGATTCTGAATATTACAGTCAACGATCAGGTACCTGGATTGAACATTAGTCCAGAAAACACGACGGCAACAAACAATACCGCCATTACCCCGATTATCATTACATCAACCGGGCCTGGAGAAATCGTAACTTGGGAGTTGGAGGGCACATTACCATCTGGACTCACATGGACATCTGCGAATCAGACCATATGGGGTACACCGACTGAGTTGATGTCTACTGCGCAGTATACGATTTGGGCGAACAACAGTGGTGGTTCCGTCTTCGCAACCCTGAACATCACAGTCAACGATCAGGTGCCAACAAGTCTAACGTTCCTGAACAGTAGCATTGTTCTTACCAATAACACAGCGATGATTCCAGAAGAAGCCAGTCTCATAGGACCCGGTGAGATTCTAACTTGGGAGATTGACGGAATCCTGCCGACAGGAGTCGAATTTGGCTCCAACAACGGAACAATCTGGGGTACACCGACTGAACTGTGGACCATGACGAATTATACAATCTGGGCAAACAATACAGGTGGATCAATCTCGATACAGATTCACCTAAGCGTCGTTGATCAATTGCCGACTATCAACTACGATTACACCTCATTGGTGTTGACGAATAATACTGCAGATTCTCGTTTACCGCTGAATCCAACTCTCACAGGGGCCGGCGAGATTCTAACTTGGCAAATTAGTGGAGTATTACCGAATGGTCTTGTTTTCAGTTCATCCAATGGATCCCTATATGGCACTCCTGTAGAGCTTTGGCCATCCACCACTTACACGGTTTGGGCGAACAATAGCGGAGGTTACAGAACGTTCAGTTTGACACTGGCAGTAATAGACCAAGTTCCAACGAACATTGCCTATGATGGGGGATCAATTATTCTCACAAATAACACAGTAATGACTCCTGAAACCCCATCTATCGCCGGACCAGGTGAGATTACTAGTTGGGAAATTAATGGAACACTGCCCTCAGGCGTAAACCTTGATTCGAACACCGGTATCATATCCGGAACACCAACCGAACTCTGGCCGGTGCAAACGTACACGGTTTGGGCGAACAATTCGGGCGGTTCGGTTGAGTTCACCTTTGATCTCACGGTTATTGCAGAGGAGCCCGATGTCACTATTCCAGCCACTTCGCTTTCATTGACTGTTGGTCAAGCGATGTCACCCCTTCTCCCATCGAGTGATGGTGGTGAAGTAGTGTCTTGGGAGATTGAGCCTTCATTACCAGATGGACTGGGTATGGATTCAGTTACAGGTGAGATTAGCGGTACTCCGACAACCCCACAATCCACAGAGTCCTATACAATCTGGGCAAACAACACAGGTGGTTCAGTGACACAAACGCTTACCATAACAATCGTCGATGTGCCTGCAACACCTTCAATCACAACGACCGAGGTCACGCTTACTATCGATGAGGTGATGGCTCCGTTCATCATTACAACTGTCGGTGGTGAAGTTGTAGAATGGGGCATACATCCAGAATTGCCCCCAGGTCTCATTTTCAATGAGGAGACTGGATCAATATCAGGTATACCGACCGTGCTATCCGAGGAACAGACATACACAATCTGGGCGAACAATAGTGGCGGCCCACAATCTGTATCATTTACAATTGAAGTTGTGGACGAACCACCGATTATCGATTATGTCGAAGAGGAGTTTGTGCTATACGCGAACGTTACAGAGGTTAGTATCGAAGTCACATCTGTTGGAGGAGATGTCATTGGATTCAGTGTAAGTCCTGAATTAGATAATGGTCTACAATTCTCGGAGACAAATGGCACAATTTGGGGCATCCCTGATACCACACACGAACTCATAACATTCACAGTTACAGCGACGAATTCTGGCGGTTCATCTGTTTCGACCGTGAATATCACCGTTCTTCCTTCAGTGGGTTGTACCGATTCTCTAGCTGAGAATTACAATCCAATCGCGATTGAGGATGATGATTCATGTGTCTACACTGATACGGATGGCGATGGAGTTCCAGATATCGATGAGATCTTCGGTTGTACAGACCCTAACGCCTTCAATTATAATGCGACCGCTACAGAAGATGATGACTCATGCATCGCCGTCCTTGAGGTGGTATATCCAGAAGTCACGCTAAATCTCACAGTCAACGAATCTGTAGTTTCAATGATTCCAACTGTTTACAATCAAACGGTTGAGACTTGGACAGTAGAACCGGAATTACCGAATGGACTCGAGTTCAATCGTCTAATCCAGAATGGAGTGATGTCTCTTGACAAGGGGACAATCCAAGGCGTCCCAACTGAGGCAATGGATGCCTTTGTCTTCACAGTCACTGCAACGGATTCCGACACAGGGCAGACGGCAATTGTATTGCTGACAATCACGATTACTGATCCGAATGCTATCGTCATCGAGAATGAGACTCAGCCATCAGTCACCGTAATTGATACAGATGGAGATGGTTTCGAGGATGAGTTTGAGGAATTCTGTGGATCAAAGATTGATGACGCAACCTCTGTCCCACAGAGTCAAAATGCTGAGACATGCAAGGTCACAAATTTAGGCGATGAAAACACAGGAGATCCGACTGGGGACCTTATCCTCTGGTTCTTACTCCCATTACTGGTCTTAATTCTCATTGCAGTCTATACCTTGGTGTTCCTACTTCGATCTAAGGAAGAAGAAGAATCTGAAGATTGAGTATCATCGCTGTCCTGGGCGCCAGAATTGTAGTGGTATTGGATCGTCTTCGCCTTGGCCACGATAGGCTAGATGATCGGCGCGCTCGTTCCATCGATGTCCAGAATGTGCCTTTACGTGTGCATTGTGCAGATTCACAACTTGAGCCGCCTCTTTCCAGAGTTGCTGTGAGAGTAAAGCCAACCGCTTGTTGGCCTTTGCAGACCAAGAACCATCTGAGATGTGGAGAGCATACATTGAATCTGCTCGGACGGTGACTTGCCCTTCAGGACAATTTACGAGTATCCAACGGAGGGCGTGAACCATCGCTGAGAGCTCTCCTGTGTTGTTTGATCCGACTTCTGCTCCCAACCAATCCTTGGATTCAGGGTCAGTGATTACCGGGCCCGATGACTCGTGTATAAGATCGCCAGATCCGCGGCCTACGCCAGTATCACCGATTACAACAACAAATCCCCATCCGGCAGCAGTATCGGCGGTCACGTTACGATTCTCGATGCAAGAGCCATCGATGTAGATCGAGACCGGGGGGACATCGACCACAGCAGAACTCACTCTCCGATGACAGCAGCATAACCGGCTGCGTCAAGGAGACCTTCGACGTCTGCCATATCGTTTGGACGGAAACGAGCAATCCAACCATCTTCGTAGGGGGATTGGTTGATTGTTTCAGGAGCATCTTCAAGATCCATGTTTAGTGCAGTGATGGTACCTGCGATAGGAGCGTAAATTTCGCTTACAGACTTAACCGATTCTACGCTACAAAACGCCTCCATCTCTGCGACCTCAGACCCTTCCATATCGGGGTCCATCTCGACCCATACGACATCTGTAAGTGCATTTTGAGCGAAATCAGTGATGCCAACGACAACCTCGTCTCCATCGACTCTTACCCATTCGTGTTCTTTTGTGTACATCAGACCTTCAGGAATGTCGGACATGCGCTCTCCTCAACTACAGGGGGCCCGAGAAGATGGGTCAAGGTTTCGCTTGAGGTATAGGCACCAATTTTCACATCAAAGACATAAGCAGGCCGCGACTGCGCGCGTCATGCCTGAGGTACCGGAGCGATTTTCGAATCTCGCCATTGGCTTCACTCCGTATCTGGTTAAGCCCCCAGAGGACGTTATTCGTTGGACGGTTGGGGAGCCCGGATTTGATACCCCTCAACCCGTGGTTGATGCTGCGATTGAAGCTCTTGAAGCAGGTCAGACAAAGTACACCCGCGGCCCAGGTTCAATGGAGTTGTGTACTCAGATTTCAGAACAATTGAATCGGATGTGGGACCTCAAATCCACGCCTGAGACAGTCATGGTCACACCGGGAGCCAAGCAGGCTCTGTTGTATGCAATGATGGTGACGATGGAAGCGGGCGATGAACTACTCGTGCCTGCTCCTGCATGGCCAACCTATGAGGGTCAAACCGCACTCCTTGGAATCAACATTGTTTTCACCGAGACCAATGATTTGTTTCATCCAATTATAGAATCAATGCGCTCTTCTATCACAGAGAGGACCAAAGCCATCTTGCTTAACTCTCCAAACAATCCAACTGGAGCGGTTTACACACCTGAAGAGATTCAGGCAATCGTTGAACTTGCAGTTGAGCATGACCTTTGGATCATAAGTGACGAGATTTATGCTCGCCTCTTATGGGTGGATTGGCCTCATGTTTCTCCAGCTAGTATCCCCGGTGGCGCTGAGAGGACGCTGGTTGTTACTGGATTCTCCAAGTCGTTCGCAATGACTGGTTGGCGCCTTGGGGTTCTCACAGGACCCGAGGAGGCAATGAAGGCCGCCTTTGCATGTCAGGCTAATGCGAATTCACATGTCCCTACATTTTTGATGCCAGCAGCATCCGTTGCATTGACTCAGGATACAGCAGTCAACGCCTTCTGTATACAGTATGACCGCCGTCGTTCGATATTGATGGAGGGCATTGATTCAATTCCTGGTATGAAATTGGTAGAGCCAGAAGGGGCCTTCTATGCATTTATCGACATCACGGAATCAGGAATGACATCGATTGAATTTGCAGATCGGGCACTCTCAGAAGCGCGTGTTCAACTCATCCCAGGTTCATTAATCGAGGGCGGCGAAGGCTTTGTTCGGGTTTCATATGCAACCGACGAAGAAGATATCCGAGAAGGTATTGCCCGGCTTAAGGCCTGGTTATCCTGATTTAGAATGGCGGCAGGAACTCTGTGCAGGTTTCTGAGATTCGCAGAAGTTGATTGTACTTTGAGGTCCGATCGGAGCGTGCGGGCGCTCCAGTTTTGATTTGACCAGTCCGCGCACCTACTGCGAGATCGGCAATTGTGTCATCACTGGTTTCACCGGAACGGTGACTCATGACCGTCCCGAATCCGTGGCTCTTTGCCATCTCAATGCATTCCAATGTCTCGGTAACAGTTCCAATCTGATTTGGCTTGATTAGAATCGCATTAGCAGCCTTCCGATCAATCCCATCTGAGAGTCGATTCACATTTGTCACGAATAGGTCGTCGCCAACAATTTGCACTCTATCTCCTATTTCTGCAGTTAATGTTGACCAAGAACTCCAATCGTCCTCACCAAAGGGGTCTTCGATGGATACAATGGGATGCTCATCCGCCCAAGTTGCATATGTTTCAGCCAGTTGGTCACCGCTTAGGACTCCACCATCAATGTGGTAGCCATCCTCGTGAAGGAATTCTTGTGCTGCCACATCCAATGCGATACCTAACTCATCTCCAGGAACGTATCCAGCACGTTCGATTGCTTGAGTCAATAGCCCAAGCCCTTCGGCATTGCTTGGTAGATTTGGTGCGAAACCACCCTCGTCGCCGATGCCACCGAGCAATCCCTTCTCTTTGAGGACAGAGCGAAGGGAATGGTAGGTTTCAACGCCAGCGCGAAGCGCTTCGGAGAATTCATCAAAACCATGGGGCACGACCATGAATTCTTGAACATCTACATCGCTTGCAGCATGGGCACCTCCATTGAGGATGTTCATTAGTGGAACAGGCAGGCTTCCTCCCGATAGTCCGCCGACATACCTCCAGAGAGGTTGGGAGTGGACGTTTGCACCTGCATGGAGGCAGGCAAGTGATGCACCGAGGGTCGCATTAGCTCCTAACATTGCTTTATTCGGCGAATCATCAAGGTCGAGAATGCATTGATCGATTGTTGCTTGATCATCGACGTGTAACCCAACCAAAGCATCCTGTATTACTTCGACAACATTCTGGACTGCTTGATCGACGCCTTTGCCCATCCAACGATCTCCACCATCCCTCAATTCTACTGCTTCGTGACTTCCCGTACTCGCACCAGAAGGTACGGCTGCACGACCAGCCAGAGTACCATTCACGAAACATTCGACTTCGACCGTAGGGTTCCCTCTTGAATCAAGGATTGCCCGCGCCATGAGGCCGGAGATATAGGCATCCATGCACAGGCCTTCTCGTGATGGGTTCATGAATCAAGCGAATCAGGAATTGAGATATCTAAGCCAGCGTGCAGTTACTGCTTGGAGTCGAGGAACATCACCTTCTAGACGGGATCCAATACTCCAGTTCAACTGTTCTTCACAGGGCGAGATGGAGAATAGTTCTGCGAGGAAAATGGGTTCCTCTGATGTATTGCTGCTATCGGAAATTGGCTTACGGCCTGAGCGATTTTCGATGAAACAGTGGATTAGGTGTTTGGGATAGTGCTTGATGCGTTGAGAATCTGGACAGCAGTGTATGACACTGTTTCGTAAGAATAGAAGGGAACAACCAGTCTCGTCATCAATTTCATGGTCGACGATATCAATATCTTGAATCATCGTGGAGACGTCCATAGTGTACCAGTCACGTGTCTTTGTGTTCAAATCAAGGTCAGAAATCCCATCGAGAAACTCCTGTACCTGAAGTTGACCCTCCCCTCCAGTTGGTGTCATCAGACCCAGAATCACTCGGGGCCCATATGAAGCCGATGGATTTCTTCATGTCTTCTCGATGTGTGAATAAGTCATAATTTCAGCCATGTAGGGCCGCTCGTGGTTTTGATATACGACGGGCTTCACGAGCGGTCTACGCACAGGTAGCAAAGCCCGGTTACGCGTACGACTGCAGATCGTATTTACGTGGGTTCGAATCCCACCCTGTGCTCCAATCATTCTTCTTCAATACGGCGTGTGAGCATCTGTTCCTCGAGTTTTGCCCATCCCTCACCCATATCTTCGATGTCATCGTTTGCCTCCTCAGAATCAAGGCGTACTTCTGCTTCAGTGCGATCATCAAAAACCATTGAAATCCACGTTTTTTGATTTGATGAGCGTGCGTACCATGCTTGTATTACAAGAATCCCCAATAACGCAGCGAGTGCAAGAAGCGCTCGGCCGATATTCATGGATATAGGTTCGACACATGCGGCCGCAGCGTCGAGATTTCCACCAGGGACCAATGTATCACAAGTCGGAGATTCAAACAATAAGAATCCGGCCCCAAAGGCAGAACCGACAGCAGCTAGAGTGAACAACCGCTCGATGGTCCGAGCAGGCGTATCCATGACCCTATACTCACTATCTTACGCTTGAAGTCAACGGCCATCAGTAGGTCTCACGCATTAGCTTGTGAATTTTGTATGGAAGTAGAGCACGATTGACCGGGGTGACCTCAAGAATTCGCGCATCATCCCGTCTACGGATGTCTTGCAGGAGCGGATGTCGAGATTTCTTGGCGAGCGTCATTACCGTCGGCTTATCGAGTTCAAGCGCTTCACGAACGATCTCGACGAATTCTTCGGATTCAACACTGAATTTCCCAATTTCGTCGATTACGATGACTTCAGCCTCATCCATCGCAGTTCTGATGGCAGGAATTGCAACGGTGTTCATTGTCTCCTTATCGATACCAAATCCGAATACGCGGGTTCGTGTGTCAATGTCTTTGTGGGCCATGACGGCTTCTTCTCCGGTGACAATGTCGATGCAGCGGTATCCTTTGCGCTCACCATCTTCAATGAGGGGTTCAGTTCTCATCCCAGCAATAATCCGGACTGTAGTCGGGTTTTCACCACGTGCACGAATTTCATCAGTCCGCTCGCTGACGAGCATTTCAATTACTTTCTGCATAACTGCAGATTTTCCACTACGGGGTAGTCCAGTAATTCCAATCTTCGGGTGAACTCCCATACTACCGCTCACCTCGATTACTCGTGCTAGATGTAGCGATGCCAAGTTCTACCCTATGAAGAATCTGCTTCAAAGACCCATTTTTCAATCTCTAAGAAATGAAATCCTTTACGCGGAAATAGACAAATTCTGCATAATTTTGAATATTTCATGTCGTTGAAGCAACATCATCGTCATCCGACGATGTTTTCTTGATGTCTTGGTTCCGAATACCAAGGAATTTTCGGGATCGTTCAATCCACGTCCAACCTTGATCGACCCATTTCAGTACCTTTGCCAAGGTTTCCTCATCTACATCCGCATAACCCGCGAGCTGTTTCAAAAACTCGATTTCTTCTTCTTGAAACTCGCCGTCGCAAGCCCCCACAATTGCTGCGTCTCTCAGAGATAATCGCAATGCAGGTACACCCATTCCTTCGATTATCTTCGAGAGGTCGACACTTCTCTTCAGCTCTTGTCGGAAGACATTTCGACGGTGTGGAGGGATTAGTGCACGCCCCATTGCAGCTTCAATTGCAGCCGTTTCTTCACGGACAAGAGTCCCATCAGCACCAGCTAGAGAAATAAGGATACGAACATACCCTTCTCGATCGTGCTCATCGAGTTGATCGATGACATCGGGTAGCAATCGTCCACCTCAAGAAGCATCGAGAATTGTAAGCCCTCGATCCATCCAGTCGTAACCTTCCATCACCCAGTCGAGGAGCTCATCGACAACACCTTCCTTCATTCCAAGACCGGTGGCAATTTTTCCGAGAACTTCAAATTCATCTTCATCCACAGTTCCATCTGCGGCAGACATCATAATCGCGTCACGAAGGGCGAGCTTACCTGCACGCCCATCTGTGGAGTCTTTTAGATCACTAATGCATTCTTTCAGGGTCGGCGGATTTTTGAGATAATCTCGGATTGCCGATCGTTGATTTGGAGAGAGAAGAGCAGTGCCCATTCGCTGTTCAAACATGGCCATTTCGTCGACTGTGACTTCATCATCAACTTTCGTGATATAGGCTAGGAGTTTGGCGTAAGCGAACCTCTCATTCTGTGGGAGAGTGTGCAGCGTGTCCGGAAGCATGCGACTCACTCAGTGTTGCTCCCCATCAACCTGCCGTCGAATGTCCCTCAATCATCGTTGGTCGTAACATCTGATGGTTTTCCCGTGAGAATAGACCGTAATCGTGCATTGTCTGATTGAATTGCTTCCATCCAATCATACTTCACGCCGAGATTGTCCGCGAGTACACGGAGTGCATTGCTATCTTTGGGAAGGCACTTCCCGCCAAATCCTCGATTCAGGCCGAATATAGGATCAAGATGTGAGGGTCCAATTGGTTGGGCTTGAGGTGCCGTGATGATATCACACACCTTGTACCAATCCGCACCAAGCCCCTCGCAGATGTCATACATTTGATTCGCGAAAATGACTTTGAGTGCATAGAATGTATTTTTCGAATATTTCACCATCTCAGCGACCCCGGGCTCGACATGAAATGTTTGGTTTGATTTGATGACACCTGCTTCACGATGTTGCTGGAAGACACGTTCAGCAACATCAGAATGATGCGTCCCACATACCAGAAGATCTTGATTTCCGAAGTCTTCCAGATGTCGTCTCTCGACAAGGAATTCAGGCGACTAGGCAATCTTGAGATGTGGATACTCTTCATGGAATCGTTGTGTTGTTCCCGGCACCACAGTACTTTTGATTACGGCGGTGAAACCTTCTGGGAGTTCTTCAAGAATAGAGGTTACAATTGAGAGGTCGCAAGAGCCATCAGTATCGGACATTGGAGTTGGGACAGCGATATATGCCATATCGACATGATCGGTGACATTGGCAAGTGTTGTTCCTCGAACAGGATCATGGATGAATAAATCATGAACAGGGCCAAACCAATGTTCGATAGCTCCTCCTACAATTCCAGCTCCGATAATTCCGACTTTCATATGATCACCTCGTTCGTTTGCAATTTCTAATTTTCATTTCAGGGCGCTGGATCATTTTCACGGCGATTACATGGTTCAGGGGAAAGCCGCCCTTCTTTTGCTAGTTCAGCAGCTCTTAACAGAGCATCCGTTGTTCCGCAATCAAGCCATTCTTCATCGCCCAAGTCTTTCATTTGCGCTGCACCGAGTTGGATGTATTTCTTGTTTAGATCGGTGATAGAGAAACCTTCCATTTCGGTGCCGTAGCATTCGTCAAGGAGTTCCCAGAACCGCTCGTCATAGAGATAGATGCCTCCAATTGCCAGGTCACTGGGAGGTTCCTCCGGTTTTTCGATGATATCAGTAAGTTTGCCTTCTTCGTTGAGTACAGCTACACCAAAGGCACGTGGATCTTCAACAGAGCGTCCAAGGAGTAAACACCCCGGGGATTCTTCTGATGTTTTCCAATGATTCACTTCTTCAGTAAGTTCTGCTGTAGTGATATTATCTGAGAAGTAGATCATTAGTCGACTTCCTTCGATATGTGGTCGTGCGAGATTTAGAGCGTAAGCAACACCTTGCGGCCGTTCCTCGATTACATAGTGGATATTTTCTCCTGGAAGCCCTACACCTACGTGTTGAGCAATTTGCCCTATGAAGTGATTTCCAATGATTGTGATGTCTTTGATACCTGCTCTTCGAATGAACCCAAGAGCGTAATCAATGACAGGGCGACGGTATAGGGGGAGCATGGCCTTGTGCATATATCGTGTGAAAGGTAGCATGCGGGAACCGAGTCCACCAGCCACGAGTACGGCCTTCATTGGTGGGGGTGCCATGGAGTTCTTCACCATACTCTGGTAAATGGCTTTGATGGGTTACGAATCAGTTTTCAGGTGTACGTCCACCAAAATGTCCAGTACCGACGAGATCACCTAGGCGTTCAACTCCTGCTTCGATGAGCTCCGGGTCATTTTTCTCTGCCTCTTCCCAAGATTTCTGCGCCTGTTCTGCAACAATACCATCAGCTTCGACTTTGACTTCGTGACTCTTCCTTAGTTCAGCTTCCAATCCTTCGTGTTCTGGGCGTGCATCCATCCCGTCAATTTGTGGGTTTCTAGGATCAAAGGTATCAGCTCCACCGCCCTTAGCGACACCCTTCGGATCTCGGCCACGGGTCATGTAGACAGCTCCACCCGATGGCGACATAGTCTTCTCGAGAGGGCCATCCGGAGCCTCTTCGATAATCCGGTCGATTACAGTATCAACCTCAATCTCTTCTTTCTCTACCAACGGCTCCATTCTGACCTGATGATCTGCACCAGCCCATGCGATAATGAGGAGCATTGGGAACAGGAAGCCGATGAGGAAAGCAACCGGAACTCCAACAGCATCGATAAGCGGGCCGATGTCGAACATCATGATGATTAGTCCGACGAGTGCAATTTGGGTAAAGATTCCAATAACGAGACGTCGCATAGTCCTCGCGAACTCGACTTCCGCATTTCGGGCACTATCTTCTAAGGAGGCTAAGCCCTCATCAATGCCCTCATCGATGTCGCTCATGTTCTCTTGATTTAGTCAAGGTCCTCTTCAAGTGCTCGGACCCATGAGTCACTATTCTGCGTAGGAAGTTCGGGGAGGCGAATGCCGATACCACCTCTCTCTTCAGACATTACAACCGAATCGTTCAGTTGGATAGTTTGCTCTCGAGGGATACGAGCCATCTCAGTTACGATTTCAGAAAGCAGGTCCTGGATAGTTCGATTATTTCGTGTGACTTCATCGTTTGATCGACGGGCATCCGCCATTACACGTGCATGAACCGTTTCAGTCCTTCTTGCTTGACCATCAAGCAGCCGCTCGATACTTGTCATCATCTGTTCCCACCGTTCCACTCCATTATCCTGGGTGGTACTAATCCGATCAAGAAGTGATTGATTTTGTTGCATAACCCGATGTTGTTGGGACAGCATTCTTTTCGCTTCCCTCAATGCTTCAGATTGAAGTGCCATAGCACGTCTTTGTTCATCCAACAAACGACGAGCTTCAGGAGCGCCAACAGCATCTCTACGTTCTAATTCCGCTTGCATTGTTTGGGCCGTATGTTCAAGATCGTTGTATGCGCGACGATTGGTTCGTAATTGCCTATTCAGTCGTTCGACATCCTTCGATTGCATTGCAGACATTTTCCTGAAATGTCGATGTCGACTTGCATGATGAGGTGCGTCGACTAAAATCATCAACACGATACCAAATGTGACAGCTGCATAATGGCCGCGAGGATATTCCTGAAGAAGCAGCCCCGCCCCAACGATTCCGATTAGAAGCGCTCGGGTTCGCGGCATGGTTCACATTTGTGCCTCATGGTATATGACCAGTCGATGGGCACCCCCCGGGCCCCATTAATCTGCAAAGCCGTAGAGCCCTTCGCCTAGGTGAGTAATCTGGTTCGCAACGACTAGATGTTCTATTGCCTCACGGACCTCAGCCTCATCGAATCCAACCGCTGAACAGATTTCCACAAGGTCATCTTCGTGTGCGGCACCATCACTTGATTCTTCCATCTCTTGAAGGACGTATTCACAACAGATGTGGAGAATAGGATCATCAATTCCATCCTCGATGTCATCGATGGTTTCGTCAATTATTGCCTCTTCCTTTCGATTTTCAATTGTAATCTTCACAGGCTCATTGTATGCCTCAAAGAGATTCTTCTGATGAGGGTCAGCGATGCGCTTTGGTTCACTCATTTGGCGTTCAACACGCTCGATAAGGCGCTCAACCCTATGCCGACGATGTTCTAGCCTCAAGGCCTCCTCATTGAGTTTTGAAATAAGTAGTTCTGATTCTTCCTCTGCACGAGAGATGAGCCAATTTTCAAAACTCCAGTTTGGATCAATTCTGAGCATACTCTCCCAAAGATCTCGAACTGCTTGGGGTAGGGATGATGGATTAATCCTCTCCGGGGTTGAATCCTCCGAGGAACCGAGTTCATCCATAGCCAGTCGACTCGGCATCCCCGTCTATGAACGATTCCCTTGGTAGGTTACTTCACCTTCCGTTGTTTCAAATCTCTGACAGGGGCATTCATCAAGGTGGACCGGATGGCCCATACATGGCCCTCCATCGGATTACGGCTTTGCCCGGGGATGGAACCGGTCGAGAGGTCATGACTGAAGCGATTAAATTGCTCAGAACCATTGAATCAAACTCACCAATGGAGTTTCAAATCACAGAGATTCAGTGTGGAGGGCAGCATTATTTGGAGACAGGAGAAGAATGGCCTGAGGGCTCCTTCGAATATTGCCGAGATGAATCGGATGCGATTCTTCTTGGAGCGATTGGGTGGCCAGGTGCGATGATGCCGAACGGCGATCTCGCTGGTGGGCAGGTTATTCTCGGCCTCCGTTCTGGTCTGGATCTTTATGCTAATGTCCGCCCAATAAAACTCTACAAAGGCATACAACACAAGATTCACGGGGGTTTCAAACAGGTTTGGACCCCAGGTCTTGTGGATATGGTCATTGTACGTGAGAATACAGAGGGCCTGTATCAGACACTTTTGTCTAGATCGTCGCATGCGGCTCAGGGTATTCCATATCCAAGTGCACCCGAAATTGACATCCCTGGGATGGATGGCGAGTTTGCATGGGACCCACGACCAATCAGTCGATTGGGTTCAGAGAGAGTCATCCGTTTTGCGTTTGATATTGCCGAACGTCGTTCAGGAAACCCATCTGATGGAATATCTAGGGTTAGTTGCATTGACAAGAGTAATGTGACACGTGGTTGCCAGCTTTTCCGGTCCATCTATCACGAGATTGCAGAGAATCACCCGAACATCGAGACCGATATGGCTTACATCGATGCATTCACCATGTGGCTGATTCGTCAGCCGGAATTTTACGACGTTGTTGTGACATCAAACATGTTTGGCGACATCGCAACGGATCTTGCAAGCACACTCCAAGGAGGCATGGGTATGGCTGCGAGTGCAAATATTGGTGATAATCATATGATGTTTGAACCAGTTCATGGGTCAAGCCCGAAGTACGCCGGTAAAGATGTCGTCAATCCGATTGCTATGTTGAGCAGTGTTCAAATGATGCTTGATTGGCTTGGACGGCGTAGTGGCGATGCTGATGCTTCTGTCGCAGCGGAAATAGTAGAATCTGCTATTGAAAATCTAGTAAGTGAAGGAAAAACATTGACCTATGATCTTGGTGGAAATGCATCGACGTCAGATGTATCAGAGGCCATTTGTACACGTGTTGCCTCTATGTTGGAAACGCATTATGCATCGCTTTGATCCCGTTCCAGGGCGCCGAGCATCACTTCGAGGACAGCACGTCTTGAAGTGCTAGCATCGAATTGTGGATCAGAGTCCTTAGGTTCCTTGAGTCGAGAGAGAAGAGCAGAGGCTGTCCGTTGTACTTCATCTACAATACATATTGTTGCAGTTTTCGCCGTCCTAGATAATGGATTCAAGTCAATCACGAATACTTGCTTGCCCATAGCGACTAATGCTTCGCATCGATCACCATCTTCTAGTGGAACCAGAACCATATCAGCTCCAAGGATACCATCTTTGCAACATTTAGATCGTGGACCATCAAGTCCAGGAATCTGCCCATCAGGTTTGTCGCCAAGAATCTCAACATGATTCAAACCGAGAGCAGTAGCACGATTCCTAATATGCCCAAGGAGAGCCTCCATTCGTTCTGGTGTTCGATAGTAGATGTTGACTTCTATGGGGCATCTGAGTTTGTCTGAGATTTGTAGAAGTTCGTCGCAGGCTAGGGCGACAGTATTTCCATTCACAGAGATTACCGGATGTTTAGCAATAAGTAACCTCGCTGCTACTTCATCGATAGCTGCAATCGCACCAGGACAGGTTCGTTCACCGATTAGATAGTCAAAAGCCTCCCCGCGACCGTGAGCAATGAGGGCCGAATCTGCGAGTAATCCTTCTTTCATAGCATCGACAAGCCGTTGTCGAGACATGAGGGAGGCGTAGCGTGGATGAGATTCGGGTACCTCACCCATGGTCGTTGGAATGAGGAGTGCCCCATCAGTCTTCCGAGGGGAGTGTTCGGACACCCGATTCATCGACAAGCATACTGATGTCAATTGAACGGACACCCATATTCATCGCACTTGTGGAAAGTACATCCACTCCAGACGCCATCCAATCATCGAGGTCCTCAAAGCGAATGTTACCACTTGCTTCCGTGCATATCCATTTGTCATAACCATGGGATTGTATGTCGAGAACCGCTTCCTTCGTCTTAGCTGGACCCATGTTATCTAGCATGATGACAAGAGTTCTATCTTCTTCAGTTTCCATCATCCGATTACACCAAGATTTTGCAATCACGTTTGCCATTGATATGGTATCCACTTCAATGACAGTAAACGCTCCGTGATTGTTGAGATCAGTAGTCGTAATCCACTTTTTCATCGCCTCTCTTCTTGATTCTCCTAGGTCCTTCATGAGAACAGTTTGATCATTCTCTTTGATCATCCATGCATCACTTTTGCGCAGCCGATGTGTCAAACCTCCTCCGATATGTACTGCCCATTTATCCAAGATTCCCCACGCTGTCTTTCGTGTTGAGGCGACTCGAAGTCCATTCAATCGACTTACCCATCGTTCAGTTTCCGTTGCTATACCTGACATTCGACCGAGGAGATTGATTAGAACACGCTCAACGGAGAGGATTTCCAATGCTGCACCATCGAGTATCAAGAGTGTATCATCCACATTGAATCGTTCTCCTTCTCGCTTATGCCATGACATTTGCACTTCCGGAAGGCGCGTTCGCATCAGATGGTTAACAACATGACTTCCGCACAACACACCTTCTTGTTTGGCAATGACGCGTGCACGCACCAGAACCCGAGTCTGACCAATTGGGCGGTAACCATCGTCCTCCAACAAGGCCTTGGTCCATCTTTCCATACTTTCAGTCAAGAGAGGGCTTGGTGAATTTTCAATCCAAAGATCCGAGGCCCGGTCATGAGGAAGTCGAACACGGTGAGCCGTTGTGGAGAGTGTGTCCTCCCCGGCGTCGGGGGTTTCGGAGTTTCCGAATTCCGTCACTGAGCCGCGGACTCATCCATTACACTTGAAGGGTTGTGGACAAATCCCTCATTCAATTTCTTCAAGCGTTGCTTCCACTGCAGCGATGCATGCGAGAATATCATCCATTGTGTTTCGCAGTGTTCTCATGTTTTCACTTTGAACAACAACACGCATCTCTAAGGCATCGAGATCCATTTCGATCGAGAAGGCATCCGGGTCATCTACAGAAATGGATGCTTTCAGTGTTGAGAGCCGTTCTACAGAGTCGCCCCTTAGTACGAGAACTGCTTCATGTGCTTCCATCAACCCGACTTGGGAGGTAATCGCTATGGATGCTCCGGCTATGGAGGTCAACGATGAGCGGGTTGTCTGAATCCGTTCAGGTGCGTATTCTTGAGTGGTATGACCTTGAAGCTCGAGACCTTCCATGGAGGAGTAATCCGAATCCATGGGCGGTCCTTGTTTCTGAGTTCGTACTACAACAAACCCAGATGGTTGTTGGTCTTGCACATTGGCATCGAATGATGGAAAGGTTTCCAACAATCAAATCCATGGCTAGTTCTTCTGTAGATGATGTCCTAGAGGCATGGCAGGGTTGTGGTTACTATGCAAGGGCGCGCAA
>JAZADD010000025.1:0-33815 GCA_036124005.1 Thermoplasmatota archaeon | reverse complement strand
GTCATACGACACCGATCGCATCTTCGCTACGAAGTCATCGATGCTCTTTCCATGATACGAAAGAATGCGCACTCCATGAAGGCTGAAGTCGCAAGGATTGCCAACGAAGGTTGTGTTGTTGTAATGCTGTTGCAATTCAGGATCGAGTGCAGGTTGAGGTTCAGCAGGGCGGACAGCATCGTGATTCCCAGGCAAGAGGATAACATCGACCCAATCTGGTAATGGCTCAAGTAGTCCTGCCAGTCCACTGTATTGGTTGAATAAGTCAGGTATTGCCAATTCCTTTTCCTGATTAGGATAAATGCCAACGCCGTCAACGCCATCACCACTGAGCACGAAATAGCGGATTGTCTTCGCCAACGGGTCAGTATTGAACCAGTGAACCATCTTTTCCCACTGGGCACTCAAGAATGTCTTAGATCCAAGATGTACATCCGAGAGGAAAGCGACGGATATTGCTTGGTCTGCGGGCGCACATGCTTTCTCATGGCGACGAAAGGTCGGGAGATGTATGTCTTCTACGAAGAATAGGTCTTTCCTACCACGTTGTTGATCCGCGAGCCTTCCTGTGACTCCGATTACGTCATCGGGCATCAAACCTGCATTAATCGGTAGATTCGGATCATCTTCGAATCTGTTCTTTAGAAGACACTGGATTTCAGTTCCTTCATCCTCCAAAATGAACCGGAGATGACCATTTTTGGTGTGTTCGGGTGTACCGACGATTCCAAGAATAGTGCATTCATCCTCTCTGTATCGTGCTTTGTTATTGATGACCTCTCCGATTTTCGTCGGGCGGTTAGGGAGTGTTCTCGATTCGATTAGCATTCGACTTATTGTAGCAAATCGGTCATTAAAGCAGGATAGAATATCTGACATTCTACCTTCAGTCACGCTATTGCCTGTGATATCAAAGTGGACTTCTAGTTCCATGTCCACATCTTTTGCTTCCATCGGGAAGTGGCTCAGATCGAAATGAGGCAGGCCATGTGGTCGCGCAGCCGGCTTAATCTCCGATTCTGATATTGGAGCGACTTTCCTTGCTCCGGCGGTTGCATCGAGCACTGGAGCATCCTCAGTAGTTTCTTTGATACCTTCATCGATTCCAGCAATCTCGATGAGTTGATCTAACACGTCTGCAGTCAACAAGCCACGAATATTTGCAGTCATAGCTGCACTGAGAATCGGTACGATTGATTCGAGGGATTCAAGCCGCTCACGGGCACTAGGCGCAGGCGGTAGCCTAGCATGGCAGAGACTTTCGTACTTTGCCTCCCAAGTTTCCTCTGACATGGAGTTTCAGGGGTTTGGCGACACTCAAAGAGGATTGCGGCCACTTATTCCTCGGACCAGATGTCCTCAGGCTCCTTTCGCTTGAGTTCTTCGACGACAGTGGCTCCACTTTCTTCTTCATCTGACCAGCGTACTTCTCCGAACCATGCATCTTCCATACCGGGGACGCGTCCAAATGCAGCTAGGGCGCCCGCGTCTAACGATATCGTATCTTCGGAATCAGATTCTTCATCATCCCCTGTATCTTTACGGACATCCATTGAGAGATGGCCGGTTTCAAGCCCTTCAATCAGATTTAGTGCGGTTTCAAGAGCCAGAGATACAAACAATTGCTTGTTTGTCGAGCGATCGCCTTCATGATTTTTCGTGCTACGGACGAGAAATGCATCGGCCTGCCGATTGTATGCACAGACAAAAGCAAGTCCGACTGGCTTTGCATCAGTCCCTCCCCCCGGTCCTGCGATTCCAGTGATTGAGATGCCTATATCTGCACCCGAGCGACGCACAGCGCCTTGTGCCATTCCGAAAGCTACTGGAAAGGACACCGCACCTGGAACAGTATCTCCTTTGAAGTTTTCAGGTGCAACGCCGAGTTCCTTCATCTTCGCCTCATTGGAGTAGGTGACCCATCCTTGGCGAAACCAGGTACTTGCCCCACTGATATCGGTGAGAGAACTTGTGAGCATCCCACCAGTACACGACTCCGCTGTCGTGACAGTCCATCCAAGGAGTTTGAGCTTCCTTGCAAGGCGCGAGGCTAGGGTCGCATTGCGATCGCCCATCAACCCATTCGGGTAGCCACCTATTTTTGAGGATGACTCATGCTATGATTGAGAGTATTTGGAGTGGGCCCGACCGGAATTGAACCGGTGATCTTCGCTTTGTAAGAGCGACGTCATAACCCCTAGACCACGGGCCCCAACTTCTCTGAAGACCTTCCTCAGTTCAATGCGTCGGTCAATTTGGGCGATTATGTCCGCCAGATTGTTCAGGGTGTGACTCTAGATCGGTCACGAGGGAATAGTACGACTTCTCGAACATTACCTGCTCCTGTTAGGACCATTAGAAGACGGGCAACTCCGAGCCCCCATCCGGCGTGAGGAGGTGCTCCGAATCGGAATCCATCGGTGTAGAATGTGAAGTCTGAAGGGTCAAGACCCATGTCCATGAGATTCTGTTCTAGGACATCCACTCGATGTTCTCGTTGTCCACCAGAAGTCATTTCATCGCGCCCATAGTTGAGATCAAAACCTCGACTAAGTTGTTCACCTGTAGTGCCCTTTTCGGATTCATCATGATAGATGTAGAATGGTTTCATCTCCATTGGCCATCGTGGGATGAAGTGGAATCCTGAATGTTCTTCTGCAATCAGGTCCGCATCCGCAGCGCTGATGTCGTCGCCCCATGTAATATCCCCTCCTTTGGACTGGATGATTTCAATCGCCTCGTCATAGGATACACGGGGGAAAGGCATACTTGGCACCTCAACAGAAATTGGGTTTAGAGGAGGTTCCTGTGCCTCTCGCCACTCGTTTATGATGTCAATCAAGTGACTATCTTTCTCTGCGACAGAGGACCAGATATGGTGGATCATCCTTTCTTGGACTCCCATCACATCCTCATCATTGGCCCAAGCCATCTCAATGTCGAACGAGATGAACTCGTTGAGGTGTCGATAGGTGTCGTGTTCTTCGGCACGGAACGCAGGCCCAATCTCAAAGACACGCTCAAGACCGCCTAGGATTGCCAGTTGTTTGTACAATTGGGGACTTTGAGACAGGAATGCAGGTGTTTCGAAGTATGTCATGGGAAAGAGATTCGTCCCACCCTCTGAGGCGCTTGCGATAATTTTCGGAGAATTCATCTCTTGGAATCCTTCCTTGAGGAGATGTTCCCGTCCGTATGCGAGTACTTTGCTACGTAGTTGGAACATTGCATTGACGTGGTTACGCCGAAGATCCAAATGACGATTATCTAGCCGCGTGTCTAGTTCAACATGCACCTTATCTGTAACGCCTAGTGGGAGTGGTGTTTGCGCGACAGACATGATTTGTGCATTCTTAGCTACGACTTCATACTCAGCCGGCGGAAGGGGCTCTCCTTCAGGTACCTTAGGAGGCCGTTTTTGGGCGACTTCACCAGTGACCTGAACTGTAGATTCGCGAGATAGGCTTTGTATTGCAAGAAATGTCTCTTCATCCATCCCGTCTTTTTTGAGAAACGCCTGCAGGTAACCAGTTCCATCTCGGAGCATCAAGAAGCAGACGCCTCCGCGGCCACGCACTGCTTCGGCATGGCCAGCAATGGTGACAACTTTGCCCACAAGATCCGCGCCGTTGGAGGAAATCTCCGCAAGTGTGTGTGTTCGGAAGGCGGTGGACTTCCATCCGGTAGGGTCCCGTCCGGTCATAGTATCGGCTGACGGGTAACGGTCTTCAACCGCTCGGTGGTTTCCAGAACCACCAGATTCACTGTTAGTATTAGTTTAGATATCTCACTCAATCGAACAGTTCGGTTGAAAAGAGGAGTCTGAATCCGTGGCGCATGAATGATGGGCATTGGGTATTCACATCGGAATCGGTGAGTTCAGGACATCCTGACAAATTGTGTGATGCGATTTCGGATGCTATCCTAGATGCTTGTTTGACTGTGGACTCGAATGCTAAAGTTGCCGTCGAGACGCTCGTCAAGGGAGAAGCAACACGTTCTCACATCGTTCTTGCGGGCGAGGTTACCCTTGCCCATGGCGTCGAAATCCCTGATTTCGAAGCCGTAGCTAGGGATGCAGCCGTTGCAATCGGATACACAGATCATGCGATTGGCATGGACGCTGGATCTCATGAGACCTGCAAGGTGCAGGTACTAATCACAAGTCAATCCGCTCACATCAATCGTGGTGTCGTGCAAGATATTGACGACCAAGGTGCGGGTGATCAAGGGCTCATGTTTGGTTACGCCTGTGATGAGACTGAGGCGTTTGACGGCCATAAAGGACGTTGGATGCCTCTTGCAATTGCCCTTTCTCAGGGTTTGACTCGAGTACTTACTGAACGTCGTGTTGATGGTACTTTGCCTTGGTCTCGACCAGATGGTAAGTCTCAGGTAACGGTTGAACACGATTCAGATGGCAATCCATTGAGGTGTTCTCATATCGTCATAGCGATCCAACATCGCGATATGATTAGTGAGTACGGTTCTGAAGAAGCCGAACAGGCATACATCATGGATCAAATTCGAACACATGTAATTGATCCAGTTATTCCGTCTCAACTTATTGACAGCGAGACTGAAATTACTGTCAATGGTACCGGTCGTTTTGTCGATCCAGGAGGTCCCTATGCTGATGCGGGGCTGACAGGCCGCAAAATCATCGTTGACACCTATGGTGGCCGGGGTCGCCATGGTGGCGGTGCTTTCTCGGGTAAGGATCCCTCCAAAGTCGATAGATCCGCAGCTTACGCTGCACGATGGGCTGCTAAGCATGTTGTTGCAGCGGGCTTAGCTAAGGAATGCGAAATCCAACTGGCTTATGCCATTGGTGTGGCGGCTCCTGTAGGACTTCGGGTCGATACCTTTGGTTCCGGCAAAGTGCCTGATGAGATAATCGCTCACCTCGTGGATCACCACTTCTCATTCCGTCCGGGGCACATAATCCGTGATTTGGCACTTCGTAACCCCATTTACTCTCCCACTTCTGCAGGTGGCCATTTTGGTCGTGAATCTGTGGGTGGCATGTTCACTTGGGAAGCAATCGACGAGGCGATAGTTGCCTCAATGCGGGCTGCTCTCTGAACGCTGTTAGTGCTGCCCGGCCTCGCGTGGACTTCATAGCGCAAGCGACGGTCCCTTATCTGATGCGACGCAGCCCTTTCCTAGTCTGTGTGCTCCTGCTCATGGTTTCATGCACGCCATTGGCTGGCACGGTGGCCGCCGATTCTAGCATTCTTCTGGACCTAGATCAAGACCTTGTTGTCTTGACACCAGGTCAGGCGACAAACGTTACACTTAGCGTCGAGAACAATGCAAGCTCAATTTACGATTTCACCATTGAGTTAGGTGATTCAACTGCTGGATTAGAGTGGGTAGTCAACTTGACGACTACTAGTCTGCCGCAGGTATATCCCTACAGCACTGACACTCTCGATATTGTCGTATCACTAAGCGCTGGAGCTAATGCTTCGGATTCAGGTGTACAGTGGATTTGGGTTAACCGTACAGGGGCCTCTTCAGCCATCGAAATTCATCTTTCCGTTGGCGTAATGCATCTGCCGGATATCGATGCTACAAGTGTTGGGGCCAATGGCCTAGTGAGTACTGAAGGAAATACTTCGTTAGTTATGCCAATTGAGGTGAGTAATTTTGGTTCGGTTCAGGATACAATTCTCCTTAGTGTAGGTGCAGAACCAGACCTCGGAGGATTCTGGGCTAACTACAGTGCGAATTCAACGGGTAGCGAGAATGGTAACGATACTGGTAATGAGACTGGCAATGAGACCGGTAATGAAACCAACAACAGCACATCACTTGGTATTGACAACCTACTTCTCTTTGGGAATAGTTACACTCAGCAGAATTCCCTTGATGCACTTCTCGAGGACCTTGGTGTGACTGACGCGGTCGCACGTACATCTGGAGGGCTGTCACTCGATGATCATTGGAATAACGTCAACACCTCTGCCAACTCTTGGAACACGACTCTCCGCGACCCTAGTGTGGATTGGGATTACGTTGTCCTTCAGGATCAGAGTCAGATTCCAGGGTTCCCTAGGTCTAACTCAGACTGGATAGATAGTCGGGATGCGTCACTCAATCTCGCAGATGCGGTCGAGGACGAATCTTCAGAGGTTGTTCTGATGATGACTTGGGGTCGGCGCAATGGTGACGCCACTAACCCCACCATCTACGGCAACTTCACTCTGATGCAAGACCGACTAGAGGCTGGATACATTGACTACCGTGACAATATCACAGCACAAGGCCAAGAGGCTTGGATTGCTCCCGTAGGACTTGCTTTTGCTCATATCCATGATGGAATCGTTGCGAATGGTTCCAATCCATTAGCTTCAGGGGCGACATTCAGCGCCTTGTACTCTGCCGATGGCAGCCATCCGTCTCTTGCCGGATCTTACCTAGCTGCTCTTGTCATCGCAGCGACGATATCAGGTCAGGCGACAGTTGGGTCTAACGATTCAGTATCCCTCCCTGCTGCGCTAAAACTTGAACTCCAACAGGCAGCAGACGCCACGGTCTTCAACGAGACATCGCATCTATCCTATCCTTGGGAAGCTGGTTCAGGAAGTGGGACTTCTATGGGCATGGTCCGTAACACGCCATCGACTGGATTGGATGCCTCGTCATGGGCCGTACATTGGGCTGACCCATTGGTTCGAAACCTTTCTTCGGGTTCGAATACCACCGTTGATCTCCATGTTGAAGTCCCTCAGAACGCCGCTCCTGGAGCCTATGGTCTCCGTCTTTACGCGGCGAGTACTTTCGGTAATTTCTCAGTTAGTACTGTTCTTGTGATTGACGTTAATGGCACGCATCTCTTTGAGTCGAATTTTACGAGTGAACAGGCTTGGTTGCCTGGTAATTCGGGTAATCTTACAATGACCCTCACAGATGTTGGAACCGACGGTATTTCTCCGTCTATTGCTCCCGGTTCCATCTCTACGGTTGGGGCTTGCCTTGTCGATTCAATTAGTTCAGTCGATGGTGCTGATTCGACGTGGTCTATCGGATTGGACATTTTGTCACAGAGTCATGTAGGGGATTCTTGCACTGTTTCATTGAACATCCATGAATCGGAATCCGATACCACGCATACACTGATGCACACAATTGTGGTCGATGAATCGCTCTCCCTAGGAGTCCAAGTCGCTTCTGCGTTAACTCAAGGCCCTGTTCAACTTCCGAGCGGTATGGTGACCTTGCAGACACATTCGTTAACGAACAATGGTACCGAGGACCTCAACGTATCCTTTTCAGCGCCGACTATGCCTGGAATCTCATTCACTTCAGATACGGTCCATGTCCCACGAGGGACGACACGTCCTGTTCTTGTTGAGTTTGATTCAGTACAGTCATCGGCCCTCCGCTCAGAGTGGTTTTCGCCAGTATTCTCCACAGATCGTATCGGCACTTCCATCGTGATTGACAGTACTGGTAGCAACAATGCTTCAGTTAATTTGGAATATCCTCACTGGACTGATATTTCAGTCAGTGCCCTCAATGGTACTCTGGTGGCTTTAGATCCTGGAGAGTCAACCACGTTATCCTTTGAGGTCCAAAATCTTGGTACCGCGGCAAACATGGTTGATTTCATGACCTCTACTCCTCCACCTGGTGTCACCGTTACTCCAATGATTGACTCATTCTCTGTCGCACCTGGAGGTACTCATACTCTTCACGTTCTCTTTGAAGCAGATGTTGATTCATCTGCAATCGATACAACCCTTGACTTTGACTTCCAACATCTGGATGCTGCGGATTCAACAGATGATGCAACTGGTGATAATTCTGCAACCGATCAAATGAGTATCTCTCTAATCGTCAATTCTCGTGGTAAGCCACTTATCGCGTCTGGTGTCTCAGAAATTCCAGTGGTCGAAGATCTCTGGACGACGGTCGACATTACGCTTGCCAATGGCGGTAATGCCCAAGGTGTGTTTGAGGTGTCCATTACTCAGTCGCCTACTGGGTTACAGACCGAGTTGTCCCAGAGTCTTGTGACACTTGGAGTAGGCCAATCTACTGAAATTGAACTACGTGTGAAAGGCTCTGCTCTAGGGTCCCTTGTGGTTTCAGCTTCTTCATCTTCTGGGCCAGATTATACCTCTACAGTATCCTTTGAAACGATATCAGGTTCACTTGCTGCAACTCTTACTGTTACACCATCGTCGCTGGTAATGGATGATGAGGTTGAGAGCCTTTCAGCTATTGTGTTCAATCCGACGGATCGGGCGTTGGATTATCGTCTTGAGGTAACTTCAGATCTTGAATGCGCACTTCAAAACGCCGCGCTTAATGTCCCTGCCGCTTCTTCTCTAGAGGTTGTAATCTACTGCTCTGCTCCAACTGGGACAATCGCAGGAGTTCATGATGTTCTAGTTGATGTCCGGCCAGTGGACCTCCCTACTGAGGTCACTTCGGCTACAAGTCAAGTCACTCTGCCTGAGGCCTTCGGGGCGAATGGTGCATTATTGCTTGATTTTGTCCTCCTCAACGATGGTGGACTAATCGTTCGTAATGGTGAGTCCTTGACCATGCTTTTGAAAGTGGAGAATACTGGGAACACGAATCGGAGTGGAATCCTAATTCTCTCGGGTGACGCTGTCAATAATGGCCTGGTTAAGACTTGGAATGTAGCTCCAACTGGTTCGTCGATACCTCTCTACAATCTCGCTCCCGGTGAGGGTGTTACTATGGAATTGAACCTCGTGAGTAATGGATTACCCCAAGGCACGTACGATGTTGTCCTCACTGCCTCTGAAAATGGTGGGGCTGGCGAAGTTTCCTTGGCTCCATTGGCTCTATACATCGAAGATGAGCCAGTACCTCCGTCGGGCATTGCTCTTCCATTAGGTGCTGAGATGGACAATATGACTAGCATCTTCGTCCTGATTGGAGGATATGTCCTTGCAATGCTTTTGATACAAGTTCTACGTTCTACACGCCGTCGGTCAGCAGAGAAGGTAGCTGAAGCGGAGGCTCGTGCTGATGCTCGTATTGAAGCAATCAATGCTGAATCTGAAAGTGAGCCACCAGTCGAGGATGATCCGCTTGAAGAGGGAGAGGTTCGACCGGGGGCAGATGGGGCTGCGTCTTGTCCGTTTTGTAACACTCGTTCCAAACTTCCTACTGGGAAGACGCCTCCGTTCCGATTCCGTTGTCCTTCGTGCACGGAGATAGTTCGTGTTGTTGAGTGATTCACTCTTCTTCGTGTTCAGGAGCCTTTACAGCGATTAGAAGGAAGGCGGTATGTCCAATTGGGGTATTGCTTGGCCGCACACCTCCGCGCTTGGTAAGTGTCCATCGTCTCTCAATCATCTCTCCGGCCCATTCTACAGTTAGGCCAGCTTCTTCAACAGAACTCCATGAGGTGGCCAACTGATTAGGTGACGGGCAGTAACATGCAAGTCGGCCACCGATTCGGAGTAGGTTACTTACAGGCGGAATCGCATGCCATGGCTCTGGCATGTCAAGGATTACCGCGTCAAGGCTTTCCACGATTCCAAGAATTTCATCGGTAACCTCGACCACATCTCCATGGATTAGCGACCATTTGCACATATCGCTAAATGTGGCTTCACATCGCCGAAGATTTACTTCACCAACCTCAGCGTGATCATCTCTCCTTTCGACAGAGATAAGCTGTCCATTTGGCCCTAGTACTCTAGCAAGATGCATAGCGAGCCCTCCCGAGCCGAACCCTGCTTCTAGCACACGATCGTTCTGCCCAATCCCCATCCAAGCGATGAGTAACCCTGCATCTTTCGGAGTGATTACTTGTGCCCTGCGCGCCATAGAGGTGCGGAGTTCTGGAAGACCTGGATGGATACGGGTGAAAACCTTCGTCCCGATACTAATGCGGTCGCCGATTTTGAGATTAGAAAGGATTGCCACAGGGTCAATCCTGCCGACTCCACGTATTCTCCTTTCACCACCGGACATCTCGATGGCGAATACCTTCCCATTTCCTTCGCGAAGGAGGACCAATTCAGGCGGCGCCATCAAAGGTTGCGCAAGGTCGCGAGGTCTTCAAACCGCGCATTACTGATGCAGGGGTGAAAATGGACGCGGGCTACGAAATTTTATACACGTAAATCAATTAATAATTTCATGTTCTACCGGAAGGTAACCTCGACCGCCCTTACATTTCTCATGGTTACAATGGTCATGTCCTTGCTTGTTTCTCCTCTTGAGATACAGGAGCCCCCTGCCCCTCTAGCCGAGGAGCCTGCGGTTTTACATGCTCCGAGTGACCCTGGGCACACGGTGTTTGCGCAGTATCTGACATCAGACAATTGCCCATATTGCTACAATTACGGGAGCCCGGCTCTCAAGCAGGCAAAGAATTCCCTGCCTGACAAGTTCGTCTACATCTCCTATCATTCCGCATCCTACGGGAATACAGCAGATGCTGAATCTGGTAACATTGCCCCAATCTATGGTGTGAACCACCTCCAAGAGTCAAGTGGTGCGCCGAAGGTTGTCTTCGGCGACAAGCAGAAGCAATCGGGTTGCGGTTCCAATACGTGCTACGACAGTTACATCTCTAGCGGTGGCCAAATGCATTCAACGGCTGCAGATTATGGCATGACTATCAGCCAGATTGACAATGGCGACGGCACTGTTGATATCTCGGTATCTGCCACTTATGTCGGCTCAGGAACACCTGCTTCGAATCTGCTTTTGTATGCTGCTGTGACTGAAGAGGTCTGCAATTCCCACGTTTACAATGACGGGAGCAAGGGAGGTAATTGCTGGGAAGCTTGGCTCCTCAACAACAATGGTTACGCTAGTAACAGTGGCACAGTTAACGGTGGTACCGGATTCAATACGATCTCGATTGTTGCCAATCAATGGACGACAACGACATGGACGAATGTCCCCATCAGCCTCGTTAGCGGCGGCATGTCGAACTTCAACACCGTTGCAGCACTTTACTCTACATGGAGCACGAACTCCTACAACGCCAATGTCTATGCGGCGACCGACAGCACGATGCAGCCTGCAATCGACGTGAAGATTGACACTATGACTGTCGAGAATAACGGTGGTTTTGACGGCATTATTGCAGGTGACGAGGTTGGTATCGATATCACAATCAAGAATGTCGGTGTCGACATATACTCGGCGAACAATGGTGAATCGATTTCGATTTACAAGGTAGATGGTGTTCAGGAATCTCTCATTGACACAATGAGTATCCAGTCACTAGGTGTGGGCGCTACTCAGGCATTCTCTACAACTTGGGATTCTTCCTCTGAAACCATCGAGAATAATGGTTTGACTCGCTTCCGCGCTCGCATCACAGTCCAAGATGGAAATGGTGCAAACAATGTGATGGATGACACGATTGCTCATGACGCTGCGCCGACCGCGGTTATGCCTGTTGCCAACGGTGTTAGCACTACTATCTCTCGTGGCGGTAGCCTCAATTTTGACTTGACAGCTATTCCAAATGATTCGGTTGATGATTTGAATTCTATGACTCCTATGATGGAGGTCAAGCATTCAAACTCTCAGAATTGGGAATCTTCCTGGGTATCTGTTGGTTCTGGACCAGTAGGAGAGGGTAGCAATGCTCGCTTCATCGCTACTGTAACGCCACCAGTAGTTGCGGGAAGTGGGGATTACGATATCCGTACCAGTTGGACAGATTCACGAAATCAGGTCTCAGATTGGCTTCTCACTGAGGACGCGTTTTCTCTACTAAATGGTCTCCCAACGGTTCTCACATCAAGCAGTTCGGATTTCTCTGGTGTCCCTGTTGTGAAGGTGGATATGCCGGAATCGGTCTCAATGGTCGGGATTATCAGCGATGCTGAGACCCCTCTGAATCAGTTGACGGTTACGAGCACATCTCCGAATTTCATCGCATGGGATGCCGCATCCATGGAGATGGATGTCTTGTTCGATTCAGTTGATCGCGATGCACAGGGCAATATCCGTGATCAGGGTATCCAAGTGACTATCGGTGATGGTGAAGACATCAATACTGGAACTGTTTTCTTCACCGTCATTCCGAATGGTGCTCCAACATGGACCTCCATCCCTGCCCAGACTATCGACGAAGGTGGCTCAGTTGCAGTTTCTCTCACACAATATCTCTCCGATACCGACGACACAGGAATGACGGTATCCAATGCAGAAATCCAGGCCCTAGGCGTCCATGTGGTCAGTATCGAACCATCGAATCATATCTCTGCTGAGATTGTTGATCAGACGATTAACATTGCAACAGTGGATAGTGATGTCACCGGTACAGTTCTCATTACTCTTCGTGCTAGTGACGCAACCCAAAGTACGGACACGACTCTTGCAATCATTATTCGTGCACTAAACGACGCTCCTGTATTCGATGTGAGTGCTCTCGACGGCCTTCGTATCAAGGTGGATGAAACCTACACACTCAATGTCGACGACTATGTTTCAGACGTTGACGACGATCAAGAAGACATCTTCACTACATTAACTGGTGCAGATCCTGGTTCTGTGGTCCCAGTAGCTATTGGAGTATACGAAATGGGATGGTCCGAATCTGGTATGAAAGTCGTTCAGGTGCGAGTTTCTGATCCATCTGGTGCTGTCAATCAATACCAATTCTCTGTGGAGGTCATCGGTGACTTGCCAATGATTTGGGATGAGGGTCAGGGCGGTGATCTTCAGGCTGAATACGATAGCATGGAGTATGGAACTCATCCAACCTACATTGTGTCCTATACTGGTGCAGTGAATTTTGAGGAAGTTGCTCTTACTTGGCAGATTTGTAACAGCATCATGGGTACTTGTCACAGCCAAGGGCTAGCACCAGGATTCGACCAGCCCTTCCTAATGCAGTCAGTATACAGTGAAGGACTACGAACAGGCGATGAGGTCAAACTCGATGTGATTGCAACCGATATTGATGGATTCGAGCACAAGACCACGAAGTCCTACAGTGTCTTTGCTACTGAGGTAGTCATCGTTGATTCTGATAATGATGGAGTCGAAGATTCGAAGGACGCATTCCCTGACGATCCTGCAGAATCTGTCGATACTGACGGTGATGGTGTAGGTGACAATTCTGATGCTTACCCGAATGATGCCTCAAAGTCCGAAATGTCCAGTGGAACTGCTGGAGTTAGTTGGCAGATGCCTGTGCTTGTATTCGTTGCAATCTTTGTGTTTGGTGCATTAGGACTTGGTCTGATTACCGTGATGCGAAATCGCACAGATTATCCAGAAGCAGTCGATTGGAGTACTGCTGTTCCATCTGCCGATACAGTCGCGAATTCGATGTATGGTGGTGCCGGCGCGATTTTCCAGCAGCCGATGACTGCTGCTACACATGTTGCTGACTACACAGGCCTTCCAGGTGGTGGTTCCTATACTCAGGATGCGGCTGGTTCGACGGTTTACGTGGCATTGGACCAGAGCCAGTGGCGAATGAACGCTGACGGTTCTTTCACCCGAATGTGAATGTCGACAAGTGACTGTTTGGAATCTTATGGCTTCGTCCGCACCTTCAAGAATGAAGCCTGATACCATTCTATGAAAACAACACCGTGCGGAGTGTGTCGACGATGGGAGAAGATGATTCAATGGATTTGGAGGATCAACCTCTTACTTCTCCCGAAGGTGCCTCGGAAGTCGGCGACTGGGCCGAAGGAGACGTGTTGACTCAGAAGGAGGAAATCTGTCAGATTCCTGTAGAGGAGTGGGTGGATAACCTCAAGCTCGGTGACAAGGAGTTCCTAACAACTGAGGATGTGCCACTTCCAAAACGCCTCGTCGATCAGGTTATCGGACAAGATGCAGCGAGTATTGTTGTCCGTAAGGCTGCGGAGCAACGTCGTCATGTGATTCTAATGGGTGACCCTGGCACTGGAAAATCCATGCTTGCACGTTCTATGACAGAGTTCCTTCCAAAGGAGCAGATGGAGGATATCCTTGTCTATCGCAATCAGGAGGACGAGAACGAGCCCAAAGTTCGTACTGTTCCCGCAGGACGTGGAGAACGCATCATCAAAGAGAGAAAAGCGGCAATACGTCAGCAGAGAGAACGGACAAACAAGACACTTCTTTTCATCGCCATTTTCGTTGGTGCAATTCTTATCGCATCTACCATATCTACGGGTGAAATCCTAACTTTGTTATTCGGCGGTTTCATTCTCGTCTTTGGATACTTCTTCCTTCGTTCTCGTCTTACTGCAGCGGATGAGAACAACATCCCGAAATTACTCGTGAAGCATGAGCGTGGTGATGACGTGCCCTTTGTGGACGCCACCGGTGCTCTTGCTGGTGCACTACTAGGTGATGTACGCCACGATCCGTTCCAGTCCGGTGCAGACCTTGCTACACCTGCCCATGAGCGTGTGGAGCCAGGTTCGATACATCGCGCGCATTACGGTGTGTTGTATATCGATGAAATCAACATGCTTCGGATGGAAGAGCAGCAAGCACTTCTCACAGCAATGCAGGAGAAGGCTCTACCTATCTCCGGTCGCAGCGAACGCAGTAGCGGTGCCCTAACTAAGACAGAACCAGTTCCTTCTGACTTCATCCTTGTAGCAGCTGGAAATCTCGATTCCATGGAGCGCATGCATCCTGCGCTTCGTAGCCGTATCCGTGGCTATGGTTACGAGGTATATGTCAACACGACAATGAATGACACAGATAGTAATCGGCGACGTCTTATTCGCTTCATTGCCCAAGAGGTACGTAACGAGATGAATAAGAAGTCGGGTAAACCAATTCCTCATTTCAACCGTGCAGCAGTTGCTCTTATTCTCAAGGAATCTCAGAGGCGAGCAGGACGTCGTGGAAAACTCACACTCCGCCTCCGTGAACTTGGTGGACTAGTCCGTGTTGCAGGGGATTTGGCTGCCGAAGAAGAGGCCTCCATCGTTCGACCAGAGCATATTGCTCGTGCTAGAATCATCGCGAAACCCCTTGAGCAACAAATCGCTGATCGCTTCATTGAACGACAGAATGAGTATTCCTTGCTTGTTAATCGGGGTGCTCGAGTTGGTCGAGTAAATGGTCTCGCCGTCTTAGGTGCTGATTCTGGACTTTCTGATTTCTCTGGAATTGTGCTGCCTGTAGAGGCTTTGGTCACACCAGCCCAAGGGCGTAACGGCGCAGTTTATGCGACTGGTGGGCTTTCTGACCTTGCAAAAGAGAGTGTTACCAATATCAACGCAGTTGTCAAGAAACTTACTGGCAAGGATATTGCAGATTATGACATTCACGTCCAGTTCCCTGGAACTCACGGTGTGGATGGCGATAGTGCTAGCATAACGATGGCGACAGCAATCATCAGTGCTTTCGAAGATTTACCAATTGACCAGAATCTTGCCATGACCGGTAGCCTCAGTGTTCGGGGAGAGGTATTGCCGATAGGTGGCGTAACTGCTAAGATTGAAGCTGCAGCGAAGTCCGGCATTTCAAAGGTTATAGTTCCACGGACCAACATGCAGGATGTTCTGATCGATGAGAAGTTCACTAGTATGGTTGAGGTTGTGCCTGTTGATTCATTGGATGAAGTTCTTGAGCATGCACTCATACAGAGTGAGAAGAAGGCAGGCCTTGTTGACCGTCTCTCAAAGGTAGTTGACAAACTTACATCTGTTCCAGATACGCGTCTTGCCTAACTACATCCCTAAGATGTGTAGGATGGTGGCAACAGGGTCACCGAGAATGAGGGCAAGAGGTATTGCCGGTAGGACATACACTAGGAAGGGGTGTTTCTTGGTAATCCATGCAGACGTCTCTCCTACGTCCTTTAATCGCTCAATTTGTGCAGCAAGGTCTTCTGAATTAACTCTCTTACGACGGGGTCGCATGCGTTCACGCACCCTTCTTTCTCCATCTGCGGTCTCAACAATTTCGCTTAGAATCCAGACGTGATGCCCAGGTATACGGTCGAGGTCCCAACGTTCTGCATGCCAAATCATCCGCAATGGGCCACTGTGCCCGGTGCGAAGATTCCGACTTATTGTGACGAACGGTAGGATGAGGAATGCTAACGCAGACCAGATTAGGACGGAGATTACCGGTGGGACAGCAGTAGTCTCGCCTAATGGACCGATTCCTGACCACCATGGGATAGCAAGTGCAACAACAACCATCGCCTTTGCATCTGCTCCTCCGTGCAGTAGTCGTGCACGCCAGGCAATCTCGATGAATACTATCCCTACGGCTAGTCCAATGAGATAGAGCAAAAGTCTGCCACGATTTTCTGCGATTTCAATGGCTTCTAGATCCGTGAGATTGAACATGGGTGCATCTACAGCAAGATTGAGTGACCAAAGAGCATTTGGACCATGAAGATATAGTGACATCCCGGCTCCAGCGATGCCAAATAGGTACCAAGCTGCGACGCAGATATCAATTTTCGATCCGTTTCTAATGTCGTTAAGTGAAGGGGTTCCAATTACTGATGCGGAACACCATGCGAGGATACCAAATGTCGCGAGAATGAGAGAGGCATCCGCATCGAGTAAGACCACTTCTACTAGTAGTAGAAAACCAATAGCGACACCCCACCTAATCCACCAATCGTTGGGGACTCGACGCTGCCAATGATCCATCAGGGCGGCTCCAGCCATACAGAGGAGAAGGATGAAACAACGAAGCAATGCGGCCCATTGATTCGGCGTCGGTGCATCCATATCGTTCCATGCATCCGCAGGCAATGGACTTAAAATCGGTCGTCGTTCACATCAAGAATGTCCCCGAAGGAGGTTTGTTCCCTATGAGCGACGTTAATACTCGGATTCAGCAGATTGCTACGGTGCTTGAGCAGTTGCAAGATAGTCAGGTTCCTCGGAACATTCGCCGTGCTGCCAATGAGGCTACTACTGAATGGTTGCTCAACGAGCGCAAAGAACTCGACATACGGTTAGGTATGACGGCCAGCAAGTTAGATGAAATCTACAACGATGCAAATCTCCCCCACCATTACGGCCCATTGTGCCTTCAGATTCAGACTGCCATCGAGGCTCTGCTCAAAGAGGTCCAGGGCCATTGAGCCTTCGGTCGCCCATTATGTCTGTTGAAAAAGGCAGATTTGTTCAAGGTCCTGCACCCCTAATTTTCGACCTTGATCACACTCTATGGGACTTCGCAGCCAATTCTAGACGGTCTCTTATTGAGGGGTTTGAAGAGTTTCATCTTGATACACTCGGTATTGGGGATGTTGAGGTATGGATTAGCGCCTTTGAAGTGGCTAACGACCGATGTTGGGCTTTGTATCGGAATGGGGAAATTGACAAGGCTAAACTACGCACGGAGCGTTTCCGATGTTCATTGGAATCGTTGGGGCATAATGACGTTGAACTTGCGGTAGCCCTTGGCATGCACTATGTCGATGTGTCTCCGTATCAGACAATCCTCATTGAAGGATCCGAAGCGTTGTTATTGGAACTTGCAGAGCGGGGCCATCGTATGTGGATACTCACTAATGGGTTCGAGGAAGTTCAGAGGATTAAACTCGAACGCTGCGGTTTGTCTCACTTTTTCGAGGCGATGTATACCAGTGAACAACTTGGTGCGAAGAAGCCGCATGCGCAAGCCTTCCTAGGGGCCGCTCGACTTTCTGGTCTTCACCCTGATGAAGGCATCATCATGATTGGGGATAGCTATGGTAGTGACATCATAGGGGCGCAGAATATTGGTTGGAGAGGAGTACACTACAATCCGGAAGGCGATATACAACAAGATGCATGGCGAACTGTGCGTCACCTTAGGGAAATCCTAGATCTTAATTTAGACCGTTAGAGATAATCAGCGCTGCTTCTTCTCTACAATCTTAGGCCGAAGGCCCTTGTAACCACACTTGCGACATGGGCGTGGTTTACGGCCACGGTGAGTGGCTGAGCAACGCATGCAGACCCACTTGTGTAGGTTGCGCTTTTCCGCCTCGGGGAATCGGGCCATGAGCCGGTGGACCGATGCCCCCTTCATAACCGCATCGGAACGCCACAACGTCGCCTATGGGTAGCAAAGGAGAGTTGAAAGGCCTCTCTCACTGGCTCTCTGTTATGCCTGCGACGATTGTACTTGGTGCTCAGTGGGGAGACGAGGGCAAAGGAAAGCTTGTGGATCAATTGGCCTCTGAGGCGGATTGGGTTGTTCGATTTCAAGGTGGTTCCAATGCCGGTCACACGATTGTTATCGGTGACCGCAAACTTGCCTTTCATCATCTTCCTAGTGGTATCACCTACAGCCATTGCAACCTTGTCCTTGGTGCGGGGATGGTCATTGATCCATGGAAGTTGGAAGACGAACTAGATCGTTGGTTTGAGTTTGGGGGGGAACGTCCGGAAGGTGAACGTCTTTTCATTTCTGAGCGTGCTCATGTCACTCTCCCATACCATCGTATCCTTGACGGAGCGGATAAGCAGATAGGCACTACAGGAAGAGGTATTGGCCCGACTTATGGGGACGCCATCGAACGTGTTGGCATCCGTTTTGTGGACATTCCCAATGTGCTTTCTGATGGAGGGCGGATTCAGAGTATTGTCACTCGTATGAATGGCCGGCTTTCTGCAGCCGGTTTGGAGCCATCAATAACCGAGGATACATTGCGTGCGGATCTTGAATGGATATCAAATCGGTTTGGAGGAGCCGTTCGTCCTACGGGGTTGCTTGTTCATCATGCTCTCGACAGAGGCGAGAATATCCTTCTCGAGGGCGCCCAAGGTGCTCTTCTTGATATTACACAGGGTACGTATCCATTCGTAACCTCATCCGTAACGAGTCGAGCGAATGCTACTCATGGAGCGGGAATTCATCCAGGACATGTTGAGCGTACTATCGGTGTAGTGAAGGCATATACTACCCGTGTTGGGCATGGACCATTCCCTGCTGAACTTCACGATGAAGTAGGCACCCATCTTGGAACAGTAGGTCATGAGTTTGGGACAACAACTGGCCGACCACGTCGTTGTGGTTGGTTGGATATTGTTCCTCTCCGTCATGCAATGAGGATAAACGGATTTGATGAGGTAGTTCTAACGAAGTTAGATGTCCTCGGTGGATTGGAGAAGTTGGAAATTGTAGTAGGATACCGTGTTGATGATGCGGATCTTCACGAGTTTCCTGCCGACCTCTCAATGTTAGATCGTGCCGAACCTGTAACGCTCAGCCTCCCTGGTTTCGCATCCCTCGATCTTGAGGATTGGCTCAAGCTTGCTCGTGAAGCCCAAGCAACCGGTCGTGGCTACGAAGTTCTTCCAGAGGCTGCGCAGACATATATCCAGACAGTTGAGCGTCTTCTTGGAGTCCCTGTGTCCAGTGTTGGAGTCGGTCCGGACCGTGAAGCGTCCATTGAACGTCGTGACTGAGTGGGATAAGGTTCATCTTTGACCTGTGAATCAAGGCCTCCATGGGCTTCAAGAAACGTGCTCGGGCCAACCGAAAGCCCAAGGAAGAAGCCAAGGATGATGCTGGTGAAGAGGGAGAGATTCCTTGTGACGTTTCTGGTTGTGAAAATTGGGCTGACAAGAGGTTTGGTGGCCGCTCTATTGCCGTCGATAATGCAATCGATGTATGGGGCGAAGATGGCCTCAAACGCGATGCTCGCCGAGTACGTATATGCCGGCCTTGTTACCGTGAATGGAAGAAGGCAAAGAAGGATGAGCCGGATCAGTACTGATAGTTTCACTTTCAGTATCCTCTCCCTGATTTTCATTCATATGCAGACATCGTAGAATTGAAACCATGTCCATAGCATACACAAGTGTTCAAATCAAAGGTAATCTTCTATCTCGAAGGAAGAAGAGAAAGCCAGATTTCACGATTGATGGCTGGCCTTTTCAGGATTTGGAAATTGGTTCGACACCGACTTCAATGGCGAAGATTACGGATTCAAAGAACCGTCTGATTCGTGTAGTGGTAGGCTGCGAGAACGGTGACATTGTCGTTGTGAGTTGGCCAAAAGGCCGTATCCTAGCACGGTGGTCATCTGGTGTGGATTCGGTAACTGCCATCCATATTCATGAGCATCGCGATAATCAGATGACATTGTCGATTTCTGCATTTATTGGGACAGATTCCGGGTCTATACTCTCAGTTGAAGGCCCTCTTCTACAGCCGAACTTCATTCGTTATCTTGGCAACATCGAGGTATGTTGTGAAGAATTACTTTTTCTGGATGGCCGTCTATCGGCTACATCAGGGTGGCGGACGATTCGTATCCCGTTGGAATCATCTGAGGGGCGCCGCCAATTCCAGACAATATTCGCCGTATGATTCACCATTCAGGTTCGGGTGTCCACCACATGCAGGTTGGCACAGGTATCGGCCATTCCTTCGGAAGCACTCCTTTCGCATCAATCATTGAATCAAAGAAGTCCAAGTGTCGAGTTAGCGATTCTTCGATAGCATTGCCACGAATTGTCTCTCCTCTCGATGGGATTAGTGTGTCGACGTCGAGATCGCGAACTTGTTGGATTGAATCTTTCATTTGCACTACGTTTCCAGTAGGAAGGTCTGTTCTCCCCGGTGTTGTTGCTGCTGGAAATAAATCGCCTGCAACTAGAATACCAAGTTCTTTCAGTAGAAAACTGGTATGACATGAGGTGTGACCAGGTGTGTGAATCGCTTCAATCTCAAGCCCACCTATGGATCTCCGCCAACCATTCTCAATAGCATGCGCAGAGGTAGGGGGCATGTCGGAGTCAAATCGAGAAGCCCATGTAGTAAGTTGGTCGTTTGAAGCTAAGGAATTAAGCGCATTTCCATGAGTATAGATTGTAGCGTCGAAAACATTGGCAAGGTGGGCTGCAGCCCCTGCTGTGTCATAGTGGCGATGAGTGAGTAGAATAGTATCGAGATTACCGTGCTGAATTTTTGAACGGATTCTTTCCTCAGTGTTAACTTGGTGCCAACTCGTACCCGTGTCAATCAGAATCGCTTCGTAATCGTCTGTAAGAATTGTCACTGAGGTATCATGGTGGATACCGGGAAGGCGAATGACATCCACGTGTCCCTCCAGTGTGCCGTTCTCAATCAATCTATCCCGTGCGGTGGGGGGGTAGTTCGGTGTAACAATGTAAGCGAGCATTTATATATCGTCGCAACCAACTATACAACCCCAAGTTGGGAAGAGTGTGGTAATAATGGAACCCGGAAACGAGCAGAAGAACTCCTCTACTAAGCGTTCAAGCCGTGGTGGCGACTTCGTGGCATCTCCTCGACCAAGTCAGAAGCAGAGGCGGACAGATAGTCAGTCCCAGCCCTGCAAACTCTGTGGTGCGAATGAATGGGATACTGATGTTCAGCGAGGCGAGACTACGTGCAATGTGTGTGGTTTCGTTGCAGAACAGAATATGATTGATCCGGGTGCAGAGTGGGTCAACCACAGCGACGGTGCCGATCGGTCCCGGGTCGGTGCGCCGACCACGGTTTCTTTGTCCGACAAGGGCTTGTCCACGGTAATCGACAAACGCGATCTTGCATCTGGTATTGCGAAGAGGAATGGGATGAACTCCCGCCAGGTCCGTGATTGGAGGCGGCGTGCAACTATTGACCATCGCTCAAAGACGCGCGACAGTCGTTCTCGAAATCTAGCTAAGGCAATGCAGTTTATTCGTGACAGAGGTGATCTTTCTCCACAACTTCGCGATCAAGCTAGTAGTCTGTATAGGAAGGCAGTTGAGAAGGGGCTTGTTACCGGGCGCTCAATCCGAGGGGTGACGGCAGCCTGCGTCTACCTTGCAACACGTGAAGCGAAGATACCTCGCCGTATCGAGGACGTAGGGGAACGTTTCGACATGACATCTGATACGGAGTTGAAGGAGTTGAAGCGCACAATCCGTCTTGTAGCGCGTGAACTTGGAGCTCACCACATTTCTGGACCTACAGAGTATCTAGACAAGTTTCACAGTGATTTGCAATTGCCTCCCAAGGCTTTGGGTCGAGCCCATGAGATATGGGATGCGACCAAGCATGATCTAGCATGGCAGGGCAAGAAACCCAGTGGTATTGCTGGCGTCCTCCTCTATCGGGCCGCGGCTGATGTTGGTTCAAATCGAACTCAGAATGAGGTTTGCAAGGTATGTGGAGTCAGTGAGGTAACGCTTCGCGGTCTTCTCAAGATTCTGAATGAACGTGTCAGTGCTTAATCAGAAGATTCCTAGTTCAAATTGAGCATCTTCCGAAGCGTGCACTCTTGGGTCCCATCTCGGACTCCATACTAGATTTACATGAACTGAATTGATGCCCTCTGTGGCAAGGGCTGCCCGATGTACTGCAGCCATAATTTCAGGTGCGGCAGGACATCCAGGAGAAGTCAGCGTCATATCGATTTCCGCGTGAGGTCCCTCCTCATTGATGCGGATTCCATAGATAAGACCGAGATCTACTACTCCAATCTTCATCTCTGGGTCCTCAACGGGTCGAAGTGATTCCATTACTGCTTCTTCTAGATTCATGAGTGCCCCTCCTCCTATTCAGTTTCATTTTGATTGCTTTATGTGCTTCTCTGCTTCAGAACGTATCATCTCAAACAAATTGAGGAATCCGTTCGCACGGGATGGGGTCAAGGACGCCTTGACGTCCATCTCGTCAACAAACTTGGGTGTCAATTGTGAAACTTCGTTAGGAGATAGACCATCCACTCCGATGGCGAGAACGGCCATCAGTCCTTGCACCAATTGTGCATCGGCTGCTCCGTGGATGTGGAATCCATTGTCATCTATCACACATTCAACATGTGCTTCGGATTGGCAGCCTTGAACTCGATTCTGTTCGGTCCACTCTTCGATAGGAAGTGGATGTGGCATACGTTTCGCATATTCAAAGAGAAGTTCGTAGCGTTCCATCCTATCGAAGCAATCTTGGAAGTCCTCGATAATCTCTTGAAGAGCAGTTGGCCATTCATTCATCTCAGATTACACCTCTCATGAGAACCGATCCACAATGCCGCGGAGGTGATTCACGAAGGCTTCAGCTTCTTCTTGGGTATTGTAAATCCAGAAGGATGCCCGAGCAGTGCTTGATACACCAAGTGCTTCCATTAGTGGCTGAGCACAATGATGCCCTGTCCGGACCGCGAATCCACCGGCGTCCATAAGATGCGCTAAATCCTCAGCATGGATATTCTCGTGGAGGAATGAAACAACTCCACTGGTGGTCTCAAGATCGTGTCTACCGTAGATGTGGATTCCAGGGATTTCTTTCATTTGTTTGGCAGTCCATCGTGCAAGAGAAGAGACATGCGCGTGGACTTCCTCCATATTGTGTTGGTCAAGCCACTTTACTGCTGCATGCCAACCGAAAGCTTCTGCGATTCGTGGAGTACCTGCCTCGAACTTATGTGGCCCCTTCTGGTATGTTGACCCCTCCAACGTTACTGTCTCAATCATGTCTCCGCCTGAGATGAATGGCTTCATCGTCTCCATTATTTCAGTTGTAGTGAATAGTGCACCGATACCGGTAGGGCCACCCATTTTGTGGGCACTAAGTGCAAGAAAGTCACATCCAAGTTCAGGGAAACAGATGCGTTCGTGAGGTGCGGCTTGTGCAGCATCGAGCATTACATGAGCTCCTTTTCCACCTCTGCCATGCAATTTTGCAAGTTCGATGATACGTTCTACATCGTTACGCACACCAAGTACATTTGAGGTATGCACTACGCAAACGAGTGACGCGTCTTCAATAGCAACCTCAAAGGCTTCCATGTCAAGTGTCATGGTTTCTCGATCGAGAGGTACGTAGCGAATTTCAATTCCACATTCCTTTGACAGAATCTGCCATGGAACGATGTCAGCATGATGTTCCATCTCCGTGGTTAGGACAACGTCCCCTTTGCCAAGATTCGCTCGAGCCCAACCATAGGCTACTAGATTGATTGCCTCAGTTGTTCCACTAGTGAAAATTAGATTGTCACGTGGCGCCCCAAAATACGCAGCAATACCCGTTCTGGATGCTTCGTATCCCTCGGTCGCCTCGCCAGCAAGCGTGTGAACTGCCCGGTGGACATTCGCGTTTGTATTTGCGTAATAGTCGTTCATTGCATCAATTACGACCTGTGGTTTTTGTGTCGTTGCTGCGTTGTCAAGATAGACGAGCTGTCGTTCTCCTTCGAGTCTCCGACTGAGAATCGGGAAATCAGCCCGAATCGAATCTAGATTGAGGGCCATGGTACTCGGAAGATGTGCCTTGTCTTCAATCCGTGCTTTCATCAGAGGCCAGATAGGTGACTCTCGATACGATTGATTAGCCAGCCGTGAAGTGATTCTGATCCCATGTTTGAGAGAGGAGCATTTAGAAACGCGGCAATAAGTGCTGCACGCGCTTGTTCTTCATCAAATCCTCGTGCATTAAGGTAGAACATCTGATACTCATCCAATGGCCCGTTTGCCGTTCCATGACCACAGCCTACAACTTCGCTTTCCATCACTTCTAGTTCAGGAATCGAATTCGCTTTTGCCTTATCAGAGAGAAGTAGATTGTGGAACAACTGTCCCGCATCACCTCCCTTTGCGCCAGCATCAATACGTAGCATCCCGGTTCCTGTGGTTACACTTTCGCCACTGGCAGCGGTATGCCATTCAAGACGACTGAAGGTTTGCTTACCTGAGTGCAATATTTCCACATGGGAATCGAGGTGGTCTTTGCGAGATGCAAGGATGGAACCGTTGACTTGGAGTGAAGCACCTGGCTCGGGAAGCCAGTGTCGAACATCGAGTTTTACCTGTGATGATGCCGCATTGACGGTTCCTGCTCGAATTTGTGCATCACGCTTCGAACTAATTGCATCACACCGAAGAAGTCGATTTCCAGTGACTTGTACAACTACATCGTTCACAATCGAACCCTGACCGAAGGCCCCCTCACGCAGGAATCCAAACCATTCTGCATCACCTTCAAGCACAGTGATTAGTTCAATCTCTACGCGTTCGCCAATATCAAGAAGGAGTCGACAGGCACAGGTCGTTCCTCGAGTTTCGATTGAGAGGATAACGGGTACCTTTGTGACCGTCTTAGAATCAATGCGGAGAACGTGGATTTGTGGTGAGGTCTCGGCGATGAATGTCGGAGCGGCTGTGCCCTCGCCAAAATCGAGGTTATGTCCAAGACGTGCCAAGTCTTCTGCAGTCGCTTCCTCTAAACGAACACCCATGGGTACTTCGCTTCCATCGCTCATTGATAGAGAAAGAATAGGGGAATCCGCAGTTGGAATTTTGTTAATTTCCCCTGTAGGATGTGCCTTTTTCCAAGGAGTATAGCGCCAGATATGCGCTGCCCGGTCTGTATCCGAGTTCTCCGAATATGCTGCATTCATGTCGTTCCCTCAACCAATGCTGCCTTCCATTTCAAGGGCCATTAACTGGTTGAGTTCCACAGCATACTCCATTGGCAGTTCGCGAGTGAAAGGCTCAAAGAAACCATTGACAATCAGTGCCAGTGCTTCTTCTTCAGTGTGGCCGCGACTCATTAGGTAGAACAGTTGATCATCGCTGACTTTGCTAACCGATGCCTCATGTTCACAACGTGCTCCTGAGTTTCCAACTTCCATGGTAGGATATGTATCGGAACGGCTGTCTTCATCGAGGAGAAGAGCATCGCAAACAACGTTGACTTTACAATTCTCAGCTTTAGGAGATACAGTGACCATTCCGCGGTAGGATCCGCGCCCTCCATCTTTACTGATGCTCTTGGAGAGAATTTTACTGGTGGTATTACTCGCTAAGTGGTGTATTTTTGCCCCAGCATCTTGGTGTTGCCCCTCACCGGAATAGGCCACAGAGATGACTTCAGCATGTGCTCCCTCTCCCTTGAGTATCACCGCAGGGTACTTCATTGTCAATTTCGATCCAATGTTGCCGTCTACCCATTCAATTGTAGCATTATCGTGTGCAACACCACGCTTTGTGACAAGGTTGTAGACGTTGTTTGACCAGTTCTGCACTGTTGAATAACGAATATGTGCACCTGGTAGGGCGATGAGTTCGACAACAGCAGAGTGTAGTGAGTCTGTGGAGTATGTGGGAGCAGTACATCCTTCGACGTAGTGGATTGATGATCCTTCGTCTGCGATAATCAGTGTTCGTTCGAATTGACCCATGTTCTTTGCATTGATTCGGAAATAGGCCTGTACAGGCATCTCTACGTGGACACCACTAGGGACATAGATGAATGATCCACCTGACCACACCGCAGTGTTCAGTGCGGAGAATTTGTTGTCCGAATATGGAACAACACTGCAAAAGTACTCCTTCACTATGCCTTCATACTCTCGGAGTCCAGAATCCATGTCGAGGAAAATTACGCCTTGCTCTTCGAGATCTTCGCGGATGCTATGGTATACTGCTTCGGATTCATATTGTGCAGTTACGCCTGATAGCCACTTTTGCTCTGCCTCAGGAATACCAAGTCTGTCGAAGGTGTTCCGGATATCTTCTGGGACGTCCTCCCAATTCTTCTCCGTAGCATCCGATGATCGTAGGTAATAGCAGACCTTGTCAAAGTCAATTTCCTCCAAAAGATGCATGTTCCCCCATGTAGGCATGGGCCGTTCCTCAAAATGGTGGAATGCCTTCACTCGGATTTCAGTCATCCACTCCGGCTCGTTTTTGAGGGCAGATATGTCTCGAACAACTTGTTCGGATAGGCCAAAGTCGAAGCGAATAGTCGCGTTTTCAGGGTCATGCCAACCGGCTTTGTAATCACCAACAGCAGAGCGGGCTTCGTCAGTCATGCCACACCACTCTCCAACCAATCATAACCGCGTTCTTCCAACTCAGCAGCGAGTTCTGGACCGCCTGATTTGACGATACGACCATCAATTAGGACGTGGACATAATCCGGCTTAACGTGCTCAAGAATACGGTTGTAGTGTGTGATAATGAGTGCGCCGGAGGTAGTTCCTCTAATCGCCGCATCAATCCCCTCTGCAACTGTGCGAATACCATCAATATCGAGGCCAGAGTCGGTCTCATCGAGGATTGCTAATCGCGGTTTTAGTAGCATCATCTGAAGGATTTCAAATCGTTTCTTTTCTCCGCCACTGAAGCCATCATTGACGTAGCGAGAAAGGAATGAGCGGTCAAGACCAAGCCGATCCATACCCTCCTTCAGCGTGGTTCTGAATTCTGTACCCTTGGCCGCCTCATCGCCTCGAACTGCTGCCACTGACCGACGTAGGAAGTTGCCCACTTGGAGGCCCGGGACTGCCTGAGGATATTGGAAAGAGAGAAAGATTCCTGCTCGGGCACGCTCATGTGCCTCCATTTCTAGAAGGTCATTACCATCCAGATATACCGAACCGTCAGTCACTTCATAGTCAGGGTGCCCCATCAGAACATTGGCAGTAGTGGATTTCCCGCTACCGTTTCGACCCATCACAGCGTGGACTTCACCTGGCATAATTTTCAGATTAATGCCATGAAGAATATCTGTATCGTCGATACTTGTCCTCAGTCCCTCGATTTCGAGTAGGGGGTGCTCACTCATGGTTCATCCTCCAACCTGTCCTTTTATCGATGACTTATCAATGCCTGCTTCCCATTTTTTAATTTTGATATCTCCCTCTGAACAGGTTCATGACAGTTGTCTGTTTGGTTTAGTTCGGTGGAGTTGATGGATGACGATATCACGGACATGTACCGTGACCAAATCCGCCTTCAGATGCATGAGGAAGTGAGCCGCCGTCTGCAAGAGGTTATTGATCCACGAGAGGATGCCCGTGTGCTTGCTCTATCATTGATTCAACTCGTGGAGGAATCTGACTTTGAGGTCGGAGGTGAGATGATTCATCCCGATCTTATTCCGGCTCTTATGGCACGTCTAGGTGAAGTGCGTGCAGCCCTCATTGGTCATGATGGGGCAATCACTGTCCGAGAGGCAAGAGTCGATGGGTCCAGTATACATCTCGTAGTTGGCCTCGATGGAGCTTGTGTTGCCTGTGGAGCAGCGCCTGGAACACTATCTGGTATTCAGAACGACTTATTGGCAGATTCAACCATTCAAACGGTTCAATTTGATGAAGGAATTCTCGATAGTTTTGATGGGATTGTTCGCGAGTTCTTGTTAGAGAAAAGTGGAGTGACTTTTTGTTGAACTCATTTTACACTCCTTTGCTAATTTCTTCTAAAAACTACGATACGATTCGTGTTTGTTCCTTTTGATTGGTTATCGATACCCCACGCGTTGGCAGTTTTTGTGAAATCCTGTTCGTTGATGAGGATAATAACAGGTTCCAATCCTGCCATGGCCCCACAACGAACTACATTTTCTTCAAGCAGAATTTTGCCCCCTCGGACCTCTCCCACTTCAAACGCAATGTGCCCTCCTGGTTTTACAATTCGGCGTAAATCAGTTAACACACCAATCATCGTTGCCTCCCATTCTTCGATACCTTTCAGTTGACTAATGTTGATATTCGAAGAATCGATACCGATGAACCAGCACCGCATCCAATTGTCAGATTGATAGTTCACAACATCAAGGAATGGAGGCGAGGTTACAACCAGTTGTGCAGAGTTGTCTTCAATGCCCAAAGCAAAGCGAGAATCTTCAGTGGTTAGAATACCAGACAAATCTACATCCGGGGATTCCAAAACCTCCCAATCTTTCAGTAATGATTTAGATTTCTTGATGATACGTGACTTAATCTCTCTATACTCTGGAATCTGATTTCGTTCTGCATTGATTCTTTCTTGTCTCTTGATACTCACTGCTTGATTTGGAGGGAGCGTGTATATCGAGAAGAAACCTTGCGAATGTCCTGTAAGTCGATTGATTGCCACCATTCTAATCCAAGCATCTACATTATCAATTTCGCCTGATTCTTCGCGTTTCAATAGGTATTCTTTCAGAGAGATAATTTCACGCAACGTGTTTTTGTGGAAGAAAGCAAGCAGCCCATCATATTCCTCCTTTGCTTGTGAGAGATCTATTTCGTCAAGTCGATTTTCAATTTCTTTGATTTTTGGGGGTTTCAATCTAGGTTGTAGCAGTACCCGGCTGAGTGGATTGATGTCATTTCCAAGTGGCCTTCTTCCCAGAAGAAAAGCCTCCATTGGTGTAGTTCCTCGTCCCATGAATGGGTCGTAAATAGCATCCCCTGGCTGGGTTAATCGTTCGATAAAAAATCGAGGCAGTTGAGGTTTGAAACAGGCGCGGTAGGATATTTCGTGTAACGAATGCGCTTGTCGTTGCCGGCTTGTCCAATATTCATTGAAAGCCTTCATGATTGTCCCAGTTTGACCATTTACTTCCCATTCGAATGGAACGAGATGAGTAGATGTTCCAAAGCCATCGAAATCGATGATTGCTTGGTTGAACGCCTTTGAATCCAACATCTTCCTCATCCAAAAGGGCAGATTCAGAGTTTATTGTACTATGGTTTAGATCTCAGCAAGGGTCATGACTGGATGCCTTTGAGATGGTTCTATGGTCAAGGGGTTTGATGCGAGTCCTTGTCGGCCTCAGGATCTTGGTCGATTCGAGATTCATCGGCGTGATGGTATTGCCCGAATCGGGCGACTGCATACGCTTCATGGTATCTTACATACCCCTATGCTGCTCCCAGTTGTTAACCCGAATATTCGTACAATTGAACCACGTGAGATGTGGGATAAATTCGGAGTTCAGGGCCTGATTACGAATTCTTACGTTATCTGGAAACATGACAAGTTACGCGAACCTGCACTTGCTAGTGGCGTTCATGATTTGCTCGATTTCCCAGGCGTTATTGTAACCGATTCAGGTACATTCCAGTCCTATGTCTACGGGGATGTGGAGGTTGGTGTCGAACAGATAGTTGATTTCCAGCGGGATATCGGTGTTGATATCGGTACGATGCTCGATGTCTTCGGCCGCCCAGATCAGACCGAAGAGGAACTACACCATGCAGTCAACGAGACAGTGGCCCGTGCTTCAGTTTCACTTGAGACCGCCGGAGAGAATCTTCTGTTAAACGGTCCAATTCAAGGTGGTCTTCATTCTCACCTTCGATCTGAAAGTGCATCGAAGATGGGGGCTGTCGATGGCCCTCACAGAGGATTCGCAGTTCACCCTATTGGTGGAATTGTACCACTAATGGAACAGCATCGCTACTTGGATTTAGTCAAGATTATTCTTGCAACACGGGAGACGATTCCCCTTGAACGTCCCATTCATCTCTTTGGGTGTGGTCACCCAATGCTCTTCCCGATGTGTATCGCACTAGGTGCCGATCTTTTCGATAGTGCCGCATACGCGCTTTTCGCGCGTGATGGTAGGTTACTGACTCCATATGGTACGGTTCGGATTGATGACTTGGAAGAATGGCCTCTCGCATCACAAACGCTCCATGGCATCACTCCCGATGAGGTTCGTGATATGGGTAAGAAGGAACGAACGGATTTATTGGCCCGATTTAATCTTGAAATCACTCAGGCAGAGCTTGCACGGTGCCGCCAAGCGATTAGAACGGGAACACTTTGGGCATTGGTTGAGCAGCGTAGTCATTCAAGTCCCGAACTCCGTGAAGCGTTTCTTCATATTGAGCAGTGTCTAAACGATTCTAACAATAAGGTCGGCAATCGGATGATTATATCCAGTAATCCTATTGGTGCAGGTTCGGAAAAGTGGAGTGAATCTGCTACATCTCGCCCACATCTGATGCATGCTCGCCATCTCATCGATGAGCGATGGAAGCCTCCTCCATTCGACTGGTCTGGGAGGCCAATGGATGCCCCCTGTATCCTATTGGTTCGTTCGGGACGTCCTCCATGGAGAGATTCAGTTCGTGGCGATATAATTCGTGCTCTCCGTAGTAAACCTCAGAGTATTCCTATGATACAGACCCCAGCGGGTCTACTACCATTCGACCTTGAGGATTGGGCGCCGCTTTGTCATATCCAAGCGTCATTTAGTACATGGAATCAGATGGAACTCCCATCTGAGGACGATTTTCTTCGAATTGGATTGACAGGTGTTTCCGTTGAAGTACTTGAGGTCATGGAATCTTCATCAGATGATGACGATGGCGCAATCCGTTCGTGGATTGAACGTTCTCAGGTATCTGCAAAGTGTTCAGTTCTGCTTGGGATGAACCGCAAAGTGGCGTGGGATTGGCTTGAGGGGATGACCGTGCAAAGGTCATCCACTGGCCGCATCAAGAATGTCTTCGATTCCAATGGTGTCCATGTTCTTTCTCCGCGCTTGAATGATGGAGGTCTTTCTCTCACAACACCTGGCGCTATTGCACTCCATTCACTTGATGCGGGTCTTCCCAAAGTCGTCAGTATCGATGATGCAGTACCTTTCCTGCGTGCTGGACGGAATGTGATTCATGGTTTCATCATTGAGGCGGATGATACTGTCAGGCCAGGGGTCCCAGCACTTATTGTCGATACTTCCGATACATTGGTTGCTCATGGTATCCCCACTAGCACGGCGGAAGAAATGAATCGATTCAGAAAAGGGATTGCAGTTCGTGTTAGGGGCGGAGTCGCAAACGAAGATGAGTTATGACTGAACACGGCGGTTCATTCAAGTGACTCCATTCTAAATTCCAAATTAGGGACGGGGTAGATTTGGCAGGTCTTGGCAGTGAATGGCTCATTGAAGCCCGTTCGCTGACCAAGAACTACGGTCAACATGTTGCCCTTGATGATGTGGATCTCCAAGTGCCTCATGGTTCAATTGGCCTCCTCGGTCCTAACGGTGCTGGGAAATCGACTCTCATCAAGACACTTCTTGGCCTCATACACATCACCGCTGGCGAGGGTAGAGTCCTCGGACATGATATACGCACGGAAGGTGACCTCATTCGCAGCAAGATTGGTTACATGGCAGAGTATGATTCCCTGAATCTTGATCTCACTGCAATTGATCAGGTTCGTTACTCTGCCGAATTGCTTGGCATGTCACCCACCGTAGCACAGCAACGTGCTCATGAGGTGCTTGAGTACGTTGGTCTTCGTGACCAGCGTTACCGGAAAATTGGCACCTTCTCCACAGGCATGGCACAGTCAGCGAAGCTTGGTTGCGCTATCGTTCATGACCCTGAACTATTGATTGTCGATGAACCCTCTAATGGCCTCGACCAAGAGCATCGAGGATTCATGTTGAATACTCTATTCCAGATTGTCCGAGAGGGGGGGCGGTCAATCCTGATGAGTAGCCATCTGATGGATGATGTCCAAGCAGTTTGTGACCAGGTCGTAATGATACACAAGGGCCGGGTCGTCGTCCATCGTAAAATCGAAGATCTTGCCAAGCAAATTGATCGTGAAATCGAGATTACCGTATGGGGTGGAGCAAGTCGAATTGAGCAGGCGCTGAAAGATGCTGGACTCACCGTACGTCGCATGGGCCGGGTTATGCGCATCTTACGCCATGATGAGTCAACAGTCGATCAGATTCTTGATGCAGCGGCGAAGTCTCAGGTCCAAGTTCGACAGATGCAGGAGTATGAGCCGAGCCTTGAGGATCTTTTCCTTCTTATCATGGATCAACTTGGATATGGGACAAGGACAGCAGCCGATTTGTTGAGTTCTACGCCCGAGGGGCGTGTTATTGGTGCAGAGACTGCCGGGGAGGGGTCACCTTGACTGATGATTTCCTAGTAGATTCTGATCCCGATGTTGAGTCGGATCTTCCGGACGAACCATCGGCCCCCGCGGAGGCGATTTCTGAGGGTGCGGAATCTGCAGAATCTATCGTACCTGCGGTCAATTCTGCCGAGCCATCTCTTGGTGTCACTAGAATGGAGGCCGCCTTTGGATCCGGAGATGGCGATGAGGATGCGACAGCAGTAGTAGCTCAGTCGGGTTCGATTGAGGGTGGCACAATCTTCGATCAAATTTACCGTCCATGGAGAGGTAATCTTGGTTCACGTTGGGTTAGAAATTATGCAATTTACCGGCATCATGTCTATGGCATTATTTCATCCAAGGGGCATCGACATTACCATCCATTTGTCCGTCTTGCCTTGCTCGCAATCTTGATTTCATCGATGGCCGCACTCGGCTTCCTGTTGCTCGCATCTTTGATTGGTGATCCATACATTATGCGTGGTTTCGGACTTAATCGTGTCAATATTTACACCAAGATTCTCGGTTTCTTCCCGCGCAATGCTCTATTCTGGCCTCTCCTCACAGCGCTAGTAATCGGAGGCATGATTTCGGAGGATAGAGCCCATGGTACTTCTGCGATTTACTTCTCTCGCCCAATCAATCGAATCGATTATGCCGCGATGAAGTACCTATCTGTGGCGAGCATTCTTGGTGGCGTGATTCTCATTAGTTATGTCTCGTTTTACGCTCTAGCAATTGTCGTAGAGGGGCGTGGTTGGGGCTACATCTTCGATTCGTTTCCTCTATTCCTATCAGGGTTGGGTATTGCCTTACTGCTGATTATTACCTACACCTCAATTGGCATGGCTCTATCTTCAGTATCCAAGGGTAAATTTTTCCCAGCCGTTGGTTTTTTGTCGATTATACTTGGGACAAAACTTCTTGCTTTCCTTGTGGATAATTTGTTTGATCAGAGCATAGTGTATCTGATCAGCCCATATGATAACCTCGCCCATTTGGGGCAATATCTCATGGGTATCGATTTACGCTATGATCATCCTGTTGCGTTTTCAGTCGTATCTCTCTTAGCAATCAATGCAGTATCACTCTACGTTCTATCTGCTCGTGTTAACAGTCTGGAGGTGACTAGGGAATGATGCCTAATCTCGACCAAGTTGGCCAGCCTGCTGTCGAGTCTATTCGCGTAGATGCAACCGTGCCAGCTGTGATGCTGGATCATGTTACGAAGTTCTACGGGCAGGTCATAGGACTCAATGATGTCAGCCTTGCAATAGG
>JAZADD010000024.1:0-13949 GCA_036124005.1 Thermoplasmatota archaeon | reverse complement strand
AGTGTTAATGAAAAACTGAGATCCGCCGCTATTTGGTCGACCTGTGTTTGCCATCGAAAGTGTTCCAACCTCGTTGGAAAACTTCTGTGTCAACTCATCGGGAATGTTGCCCCCACGATCACGGACAATGGACTGCCCGTCACTCGTAGTGTAGGTGCCACCTCCATCCGGGCCGCCCGTCCCAGCACGATTTGAATTTGGATCAGAAGAATGAGGACAGCCTCCCTGAAGCATGAAACCTTGGATAACCCGATGGAAATGTAATCCATCGTAATATCCGTTCTCAGCAAGATTGAGGAAGTTGCCTGCGGTGATTGGCATCGTATCTGTGTATAGCTCAATCGTGATGTCGCCTGCACTTGTTTTCATCAGTATGTTGGTTCCTGCCATGGCTTATCCAAACGGAGGGGGGATTTAGCCTCATGCATCACGCTTGGATATCAGATAAGCGTAACAATGGATAGAGCGGTATCTCTGCATCACCAAAGGCATCTGCGCCACCTTCCTCTCGGTCAAGGATGGTGATACAACCGACTACTAGGCAGCCAATTTCTGCTAGTCTCTCACAGGCCTTCAGCGCCGAACCGCCGGTCGTGGTAACATCCTCGAGGATAATACAACGATCTCCTGCCTTCAAAGTCGAGCCTTCAATTCCTGGTGGATTACCGGTCTTCCGACCTCCCCTACCCTTAGGCTCCTTACGTATAATGAAGCCACGAAGGGAACTCCCAGTCGGTGCCTTCGCAATCGCGATCCCTGTCAAAGGAACTGCTCCGAGTTCAAGCCCGCCAACCGCATCGATGTCGCCTATCTCGCCTAGAGTGTCATGAACTAGGACTCCGAGAAGATGAGCGCATTCAGGGTCACACATGACTGGTTTCATGTCGAAGAAGTGTGGCGAAATGCGACCAGAAGCAAGAGTGAATGGGTCGTCCGGCTGATACAGATAGGCAAGATTGCGAACCCGTTCGATTAGAAGAGCGCGGGCCTCTGCTGGAGTTGTCGGAGTCGCCATTGGTTGTAGGTAACGACGACGAAGCATGAAGGTTGTCAGTCGTAGCGATTTGTTCAAAGAGCGTCATTCATCAGTACCGTTTCCGAGGTGGCATCGAATGGCGAATCAAACGATGTCTGCCATCGATGAAAAGCGCCTTTCTGCTGAGATGGAACGTTACCAACAAACGTTGGATGAAGAGACGGAACGCCTCTACGGAATTGCTTCCGAAGCACGTGCAAAGGGACTCGATATGTCGACTGAAGTCGAGATTCCGCGTGCTGAGGATCTTGCCGATAGAACAGAGAAGCTCCTAGCTGAATATCTCGACGGACTCGAAGTTGCTGGGGATATCCGTGAAATGCTCAAAGTAGAAGATAGGGAGATTACGGCAATCAAAATCGGACAAGATGTTGCTCGAAGAATGATGGAGCGAACTGGAGACCAAATTAAGGCGATTGATGCTGGTTTGAGGACCGGACTTGCCATACTAACAGAGGCGATACTTGTTGCTCCGCTAGAAGGCATTGGACAAGTACGGCTACTCAGCAATACTGACGGGACCACTTTCCTATCCATTGATTTCTGTGGCCCGATTCGGGCTGCGGGTGGTACTGCACAAGCAATGGCTGTCCTAATTGGAGATATGATTCGGACTGAACTTGGCCTAGCAAAGTATGTGCCAACAGGCCCTGAAGTAGAGCGTGTAAAGGAGGAATTTGGCCTCTATCGAGGCGGTTTACAATACAGGCCAACACCCGAAGAAATTGACGTGATTGTCAGGGCTTGTCCCGTGATGATTAATGGTGAATCTACAGAAGAACAAGAATGTGCAGGGTATCGTGAAGTGCGCAATATCGATGATGGGCGTGTACGGGGCGGCGTATTGCTTGTGATCGGTGAAGGTCTCTGCCTCAAAGCGCCAAAAATCCAGAAGCATGTAGAGCGATTAGACATCGATGGTTGGTCGTTCATCAGTGATTTTGCAAATCGTGGAAAGGACGATCAAAATGGGGATGCGAAGAAATTCGTATCGAGGAAGATACCTATTGACACACGATTTCTGAAGGATATCATTGCAGGACGGCCCGTCTTTGGAATGCCAAATCGTCCAGGAGGTTTTCGTTTACGCTACGGTCGACCAAGAGCTTCGGGGCTTGCAGCTGCTGGAATGAATCCTGCTTCAATGAGAGCTATGGGTGAATTCCTCTCAGTAGGTACCCAGATGAAGATCGAACGGCCAGGAAAGGCCTGTGCCATTACACCAACTGATGGGATTGATGGACCCACTGTTTTACTCGCAGATGGGACCTTTTGTCGAGTTCAAACCGAAGAAGATTGGCTCGATGTGGAAGAGAATGTTCGTGCAATCTGGGACAATGGCGAACTCATGCTTGGCTTCGGAGAGTTTCTCGAGAACAACAAGAAACTCGTTCCATCGCCCTACACTACCGACTGGTGGGCTAGTGATGTTCTTGATTCAATGAAAGATCAAGAAGATGTTGATTTTGTCATAAAGCACCTCGGAAGCAAAGACTCACCTGATACGGAGCCGCCAAGTGTGTTAAGGCGAAGATTGCGCAGTAAAGAACTGCGTTTAGAAAACGAGTGGGCACTCCGCGACTGGCATCGTTTTCTTCGAAATGCACGCCCTAATTGGGACGCGGTGGTAGCCTTTACAGGACGATTTGGAGTTGCTATACATCCTGACCATAATCCATGTTGGTCCGATATTCCTGTAGCTCTAATCCCACACATCCACGATGCAATTGAGGGTGCTAAGATTGAGGACGTTAATCTCCGACTTCCGGATGCAGTGAAAGGCTGGAGCGCTCCTAGCGTAAAAATCGATTCAGTAACAAATGGAGATACCTCTGTGCGACGAGAACGGCAGTTGAAGAAGCGCAAAAAGAAAGAGGTCGAGGGGAGCAAATCTGACGCTCTGTGGATTATTCCGGAGCATCCAACAAGCGAATGGGATAGCCATCTCGCTCTAAATGAGCATGGAATTGCAAAGGCTAGCCTGATGGCCCTCGGAATTGAGCATCACCACGATGGAAATGATATCCTCATTGCTGATGGTTGGCAGGCGCTAATCCATGGACTCGGATTCGAAATTAATGGAAATGGAATAAGTCTGCGGGCCGATGTCAAAGAAATCGTCAATAATCAAATTGAGAGCTTTGTCAATGCACATGGGACCAAAGAAAAAGAGGTTGTTCGGTCCAGAGAACTTGAGAACGAAAAGAGAACGGCACGGATTGCTGCAGAAACCGCTGCCAGACAGCGTGGTGAAGATATCGCAGCAACAGAGGCTGCAGGCCAGGAGGCTTGGGACGCTATCGAAGACCCTGGCCCAGTAGATGGTAAGGCCTACAACGATGCGCGACTTATTCTAGACAACGAAGATGTCGATGGTTCGCTATCCATTGTTCGAAAAATTACAGACTACAAGTGGGAAGATGCAGCGCCTTGTCGAATAGGATGTAGAATGGGGCGACCGGAGAAATCCGCTCCACGTGAGATGAAACAGAGAGCGCATGCCCTCTATCCAATCATGAACTTCGGTGGACCACAACGCCTCCTTGAAACCGCTGTATCTCGTGAAGGAAGTATTCGAGTCACGGTAGGGCCACGTCGATGTCTACGCTGTGACAAGGAAACCCCGCATGTGCGCTGCCATCATCGAGTTATACCCTCAGAACCAAAGGAATGTGGTGGTCGAACTACACCCGCTGAACGACGCGGGTCCCACATGAGGAATCGGCAGGGAGAATTGACAACAATCCCCCTCGCCGATATTCTTGAAGTAAAGAGGATCGCCCTCGGTCTCGATCGTTTACCAACTGGTATCAAAGCAATGAAAGGGCTTACTTCTCGGGCTCAAACACCTGAACCTATCGAAAAGGGAATTCTTCGAGCCGTTCATGATATTACAGCATTCAAGGATGGTACAGTCCGCTACGACATGATCGATGTTCCAGTCACACATTTCCAACCAAAGGAGATTGGTACTTCAGTAGAAAAATTGGTTGAAATGGGCTACACACATGATGTGAGAGGTGCTGAATTGGTTGAAGATAATCAAATCCTCGAACTCTACCCTCAGGATTTCATCCCCAGCCGAGATGGTGGAGAACATTTGCTGAAAGCTAGCCAATTCATCGATGACCTTCTGATTCGATATTACGAACTCGAGCCAATTTACAATGCGAAGACTATCGACGATTTAGTTGGTCAATTAGGAATTGCCCTAGCCCCCCACACCTCAGGTGGTGTTCTCTGCCGCCTAATTGGATGGACGGATGCCTCTGCTGGTTACGCTCATACACTCTTCCATGCTGCAAAGCGTCGAAATTGTGATGGCGATGAAGACTGTATTATGCTACTCTTGGATGGTCTGTTGAATTTCAGTAGGATGATTTTGCCTTCCTCAAGAGGTGGGCAAATGGACGCTCCACTGACATTAACAACTCGACTTAATCCAATGGAACTCGACAAAGAGGCGCTTCACGTGGATGCTGGATGGGCATATTCTACACAATTCTATGAATCTACGAAAAATCAGCCTCATCCCAAAGACGTGCTCAATAACGTGGATCTCGTTGTATCAAGAATCGGGACAATTGGGGCTGTGCGCGGTTATGGATACACTCATGAAGCATCTTCTTTGGATGATGGACCGAAAAACTCGGCGTACAAAACACTCGGAAGTATGGCAGACAAGATGAGTGCGCAACTCTCCCTAGGTCGCAGACTTCGTGGTGTTGACGCCCAAGTCGTTGCCTCTACAGTAATCGGTTCCCACCTACTCCCAGACGTCAGAGGAAACCTCAACGCATTCAGTCGTCAAAAAGTGCGCTGTGGAAGTTGTAACCACTCCTATCGTCGCATGCCTCTAGCCGGCAAATGCATCCAAATGATTGGGGCAACTGGTGGTTTGCATGGTCACCGCTCCTCTGGAGGGGAGCAGAGTCGGTGCGGAGGTAACCTCATTCTCACCGTATCTCAAGGCGCAGTTCGAAAGTACCTGGGTGTAATTGATCACGTGATTGATAGTTTCGGAATAGATGACTATACTCAACAGTATGTAGATTGGATGGCGATTAGTGTAGAGTCACTCTTCCAAAATGATCGTGTAACCGTATTCACGCTAGATGATTTCCTCTGATCAACGTCACTTCTTTCCATCTTTCATCCGATCCCAGAGATCACTAACCGTTTTGAGATCCTCATCAATCTCTGCCTTGCCTTGTAAGCGACTCTCGTCACCTTCACCGAGTGCATCAAGCTCATCCGCAATTGCATCTGCATCTTCGATATCTTGATCCCCCTGCTCACGCTCGGACTCATCTACTTCTTTTGCTTCTGTTGACCATGCCCGCCTCTTGCTAATACTGCTAGTTTGAGTCGATACTCTTGATGTGAATTCATCAACATCTACTGCTTCTCCACCACTCAGAACCTGTTCAGTTGCTTTCCAATCTTCTCGCAACTTACGCATCAAGGGGGAAGAGCGTTTTTGGCGTCTAGATTTGAGCAATTTCCGAATCGCTCGATCAGAAATGAGAAGGGCAAGAGCAAGGATATTGGCAGCGATGTATCCTTCCATCTGAATGGGGCCATAGAGGTCCATCTCCGTTTGAAGATCAATAACAACATGCTGTTTTGGAACGGATATTTGTCCTGAACTATTAGACACGATAAGAATGAACATCGATGAACCCGGTGGCATTGTAATCCAACGATCTTCGCTCCCGTCTGAAATAGACGAATATAGAGTCGTACGTTCACCTGTCGAATCCTCTAGTATCAATACAACATCGGTTTCTGCAGCTCCCTCTACTGCCTCAACGGTGAACATAACATGCAGAGGTATGTCTCTTCCATGGAGATCTGGAATTGTAAATGGATAATCTTGGATGATGTCGCTTCCCGATGCAATGAGATGTTGATCCGCTGTCGCTTGAAGGGCCCCGGTCCATATCAGATTGAGGAGAACAAATGTGATGATGGCAGTCGCCACCGAACGGTCCTTCTCTTCAGCCATAACTACCCCCCTACACCCAATCCATCGAGGACCTCCTGCATGAATGTGAGTTTTCGCATCTTGCGTATAGGATCGGTATTTCCTGTCCATCTACCTATCTCAGATGTTGTGTAACCAATCAGTCGGATTGTCTCGACTGGTACTCCAAGAAAGGCACACAAACATACTGCTCGGTCCCCATCAGTGAAGCCGCCTGGATTCAGCATGCCTTCGATTCTATCTGGTGTCTGGTGAGTGAGAAGAACTGCCGGTGGCATCTCAAGAGCAATCAAACGGTCAATCATCGAAATCAAGGATTCCTCATTATCACCATGAGCATGAATGGCATGCAAGATACCACGTTGAGCGGCTTCGTCGATATGTGGGTCTCCGTCTCCATCACTAACAAGAAGCAATGTATCAGACCATGCCTTATCCTGATAATCAGCAGACAGTTCGCCTATCACTCCAATTGAACCGTCAGCGAATACAAGTCGATAACCTTCCGACAAAGCAATTTCGACTTCTGCCGGCTCAGCGGCTGCACCAACTGTAGCAACCGGTCCTTCCTCAAGTCTGTCAATTAGAGATTCAAGGGATTGTTCACGACCTGAAACCGTCCACATTTGTCGATTGGAAGATTCGGTGGTGATTCGTTGACTGAGACGATGAGCAACATGAATGTCTTGATCCAAGGCCCAATTAAATTGAGCCCGAACACGGTCTTGAACGCGCATGGCGATAGCCCTGACCTCATGAGGACCCATGTTTGGTCTTGACCGGTCGCGTTGAAGAACCCCAGTGTTCAATCATCGGTTGAATCCGGATGCCGATGCCCCCACAGCCCCCCGTCATTGAGGACCCCCGTATCCTCGCCCGGTACCCCTTTCTTCCGCAGGCAGTGAAGCATACTCGTGACATTCTTGAGAACAATGACATCACAATGGAGAGCCTATTGACAGATGGATGGTTGAGTGACATTCGGAGAAAGGGAGATTTACGTGTTAAAGAATCAATACTACACGATGATGGCATTGGACTTCCAACATCTGATCTTAGTACAGACCTCGGTCGCATGACTGAAAGTTTGTCTTTTCTCTATGCTATGCTGGTAGCCTGTTCGACTTTTGAGGAACGGGTCACTGCTCGATGGGCTGAAGGCGAAGCGAGTCGGGCTGATGCGATATTAGGATTAGATAACGACTTTTTCGACATAATTGCCCGGACTTACATTTCAGACCTACGATCAGAACATGTTGAAGGAGGCTTGGTCTACAGTATACCAATGACCGATTTCATCGAACTAGGGCCACGGATTAGTGGAGATTATTGGCGGCTTCCAAACCGCCCTCTTGACCGCGGCTGGGTAACGATGAATGCCTATTCAGGAGAGAACTCAAAACAACGTCTCGCCCGATTACTAAAAGAACGAATCAGAGAAGATCTAAGGAAGCGTTGCGATGAACGTATGGAGCGCATCGATGAGAGTTTTGCTGAACGGCTCAGTGAGCCCGTTGGAGCTGTTCTAACCATCCTTCAATCCCGAGCAAAGATGGATTTCAATGCAGGCGATGCAACTCGTTCCGACTGGCCACCGTGTATGGAAACTGCAATTGCAGAACTCGCCATGGGTGAGAACGTCAATCATGCAGGTCGCGTCTTCCTTGCATCAATGTCCGCGGCAATAGGCATCGATATTGACCAATGTGCCGGATTTTTCTCAGGGGCTCCGGATTTCGACCCTGATACAACTCGGTATCAAATAAGCCACATCTATGACCGCGAATACACTCCAGCGGGCTGCAGCCGCCTGAAACTGGATGGGCGTTGCCCTGTCTCCAAAGGAGACGACTACATATGTGACAATCCGAAGATGAAGCACCCGCTGTCTTACATCTGGTGGAAGCAAAGAAACCGATCTCAACGACCAGAGGAAGAATCAGAGGAATCCGCGGAGTCATCTAAGGAGACGGCCAACCCTTGATTAGGACAGGGCGACAAGAGCCCATCGAAGCACATGACGCGGACGCTAGTGTTGACCATCGACCGAGACAATGATCTCGGGATTAAGGCAGGTCTTAGAGGACCTGTTATCGGTCGAAAAGCAACCCTTAGTGCTGCACTTCGATTAGGACTTGCTGACCCAGAGGAAAGCGATACAAATGCCATTCTTGGAGCGCTTCACCACCACGACCGAATTCTCGATTCTGGTGAGCCTAACGATACTGTCGAGGTTGCTATTCTGACAGGAGACGAAAGAGTAGGTTCCCGATCAGATCGTGCAATTGCAAAGCAATTGGAAGAGGTCATCGCAGAGTTCCAACCTGACTGTGCGATTCTTGTTACTGATGGAGCAGAGGATGAAGCGGTAATGCCCATACTCCAAAGTCGAGTCCGAATCGATTATGTTGAGAAAATCATCGTACGCCAAAGCAAAGGTATCGAAGGAACGTTCTACTACATCATGAAGGCAATAGAAGACCCAAAATGGCGGGCTCGTCTACTAGTTCCACTCTCTGTATTCATGATGATTATTGGGCTAGGCATGATCATTCCTGGCGGAGGAGTCCTGATTGGTGCTATGCCATTATTCGTTGGCCTGTGGCTACTCGCCAAGGGTCTCGGTGCAGAAACACAACTCGAACGTCTCGTGGTCGATATGCGTGAAAGTGCAATGGGTGGCATTGTTTCCTCCCTATTGTGGGCCTTCGCATCTTTTGCAAGCCTACTCGCTATTCTTGAGGTGTATCGAGAGATTGCTCAAGCAAGTTCCGAGATGAGTGGGTTTGAAATCGGTGTGGAAGCAATGGACAGTGGTTTGCAGTGGATTGTACTAGCCTCCCTTGCTGTTGCAATGTCCATGGTTGTGCTCCGTTGGCGACGCGGTACGCTATCTGGAAGAATCTTCCAAGTTGTAGCAGGAGGTGCTGTAATCTACGCATTTGCAGAAGCGAGTCTCGATGTAGCACGTAAAATTGCTCAAGGTGAAACCTACGAACTTGATCCTGGAGTAATTTACAGCGATTGGGGGATTGTTCTAGTGACTATTGTCGTATGGTGGATGGTTCGAACAGGCGTGCGATCTTGGTCCACTAGACAAGAGATTCAAGGCAAGTTCTGGGGCGTCTAATCAGGACTCAAATAATGTCTCAGTCATACACTGTGGGCATGTTACCTTGATTGGACGAACTGATGGAATCCCGAGAGGGGAACGGCAGGCAGGACAAACAATGGCTTGTTCGACCTGTGACTGACGCATGCGCCCCGCGCTACTCGGATCATAACCCATACGATACCGATGAGCTTCAGAAAGAGCCTCGGCACTAGAGTGGGGGGGCGGAGTGCTTTCCATCATGGGGTCAACACCTCCTTTAGAACGTGAAATGGACATATCCCATTCCGGTTCACTATCACTCAATGTTGTTCCTGATGATGCCATCTCCATTAGACGCATCAGTTCTTCAGAAGACACTCCATGCTCAACCGTTACCCGATCTATTGCAAGCATTTTCTCGTATCCATCGAGTGCATTCAATTCTGCGATAACCGATGCTGGCACGTCGCTCATAGGAGTCACTCCTGCCTGCCTCACTTGAGGGTTGAGGGTGGACGAGCCCTCATCTATACGAACATACTAGCCGCAGACATGCACCCGTCAATCAACGTCCTCGGTACTGCATTGAAGACCTGTGGAGAAAGACCTCTTACCGGCTGGTTTCGTGATGGATGCTGCAACACAGATGATTCAGATAGGGGCATGCACACTGTTTGTGTCGTCGTTAATGAGGCGTTTTTGACGTTCAGTGCTAATGCGGGCAATGACTTGTCAACACCACGCCCTGAATTTAGATTTCCAGGACTTGAACCTGGAGATAGATGGTGCCTATGCGCAATGCGATGGAAAGAAGCATGGGAAGAAGGATGTGCGCCACCGGTTGATCTTGAAGCTACACATGTGAGAACTCTAGAAGTGATTGATTTGTCAGTGCTTGAAATGTACGCCATGTGAAGAAAACGAACCGTTGACAAAGGATGAGATAGACGGGAGGATATGTCTGATGCTTCGGCCAAAGTCGGCACATTGTACATGCTCAACACCTGTCCCTTTACTTGGAAGGTTCGAGCCCTCCTTGATCACCTTGATTTGCCCCATGACAGGGTCCAAGTCAACCCCATGAAAATTAAGAAAAGTGTCTCATTTGCAGGAGATTGGGGCAAAACCCCTGTATGGAAAATGCACGATGGAGAAGTTGTTGTTGACTCCACGCCTATCATGAAGCGCATCGATGAAGTATACAATGATGGGCAATTGTCATCTTCTGAAAATTTAGCACGTCGTGATGAATGGATTGAATGGGCTGATCTTCACATCAAGAATGCCACCATTCCAATACTGTATGGTAGCATTGGATCTGCTCTGAGCACTACACGTTCAGTTGCACGTCATGAGAAGTTTGGACTGATGACTGGGCGATTGTACGCATGGGCAGGATTCCCAATAATGTGGGGGATTATTGCACGAAAGAGAACAAAAAACACTGGAATGAGTCCTAAACAACTCTGGCATCACCTTCTAGATCAGTGGACTAACGAGATAGGTGAAAAACCATTTTTCGGTGGCGAAAAGCCCGATCTCGTTGACCTCATCGTCTATGGTTACATGCAATCAGTCGAGATGCATCAAAAGGCGTTCCGTCACATTGAGAATCATGAGGCTGGGATGATTTGGTTCCGACGGATGAAAGGCGCTACTGTTTGAATTACCCATCACCGACGTTGAGACCATAGGTCGAAATCATCGCTAACATACCTAAGCAACAGGCAGAGTAGAAATGACCTTGGCTGAAGAACACAAGACCTCCTGCAGTTCTGAGAAGTAAAGCACTCTTTGATTTCCATCCCATGATACCGAGGGCAATTGCAACCAATCCAATTCCAAAGAAGATGGCGCCTACGATGTCGTAAACCGCTGCGGCAGTAGGGTCGTACAACTCTCGACCACGTTGTTCTTCAGATAGATCAATCCAACGCATCAATCCATTGTTCTCCTCCTCCACCATATCGAATTCTTCAGGAGATGCGTAATCAACATCCAAGTGAGTAAATCCATACGGCTCAAACAAAGCACCCGGAGACAGTATAATTCGATGAGTCATACCTTCAGAATCATGACTATTATTCACCACGAACATCGTCATGAGGCCCGGATTCAAACCCTCAAGACGAAAACGCCCATCAGCATCAGTTACGTTTGATGGTCGAGTAATTCTCTGCGTTCCATTTTCTACAACTTTTGTCACAACCTCGATTGTAAAATTTGATCCAGGGCTGCCATCATGCAGTGTTAGAGTGCCTGTAAGTATTGCAGATCCAGGCGATGATTGACTGATGAAGGATGCCGTCTGTGTTTGGCTGTAAATGAAACCTCGATCAGTTACCAAACCCCGGTCTCCATCGATAAAATCGAGGCCGTTGATAACACCGAATAAACCGGCAACGACGATGAACAAAAGAGCAACATGCATTCGAGGGTCCCTTGGAGCATCCTTTGGAAGTTGAAGAGTCGCTCCTGTAGACGAGAATACTGGTTCCTCCTCAGGAATCACGACTTCCTTAGAATCTGACTCAACTGAAGAGTCCCCAATTCGGTCCTCCATGAGGGTGGATGGAAGGTGTCCCTTATTCCGCTTGCGAGGACTCTTCCACTTCTCTATGGATCCTTTCTCCCAACGAACGGTTGAGACGCCCCCAATCAGCTGGATCTATCCACGCCACAAGATGTAGGCCATCGTCTGTCATCTTCCGCTCCTTGACCATTGAATTACGGCGTATTTCCGATTCAATGGCAGCAATAGGGCGATCTGATACGCTATTGGGTGGTAATACTCTGAAAGAAATTGGTGGGCCATGTAAACGGGTTAGAATATTAGAACGGAGGTCTTCAATACCCTCAAAAGAGGTTGACGAAGTCAAAATAGTCTCTGAAACACCGAAGGATTTCAACGCTTGAATTACAGCAGTAACGTGGGACTCGCTGCACGAATCGTATTTGGTCAAAACCACTAGTAAATCGTACGGGTCCCCAGTAGAATTGGTGCGATCGAAAAGTTCACGACGTGAGGTCTCAAACTTCCGAACCACTTCCTCTACCGAATCTGAGCAATCCAACAAAAGGAGTAAGAGATCACACTCAAGACTCTCTTCAAGAGTCGCTGAAAACGCGTCAAGAAGATCTGAAGGTATATCGTCAATGAAGCCGATTGTGTCTACAAGTAAGATGCGGGGGCTGAATTGCATGCGGCCAACGGTTGTTTCTAGTGTTGAGAAATAGCGATCTTCGACAAGGACTGGTTTGCCACAAAGTGAGGCGAATAAACTCGATTTCCCAGCATTCGTGTAGCCGGCTAATCCCACCGTTCGTGCCCCGCTCGCTCGCCGCTGTCTTTGCCGTTCCTTGATTGCTCGACTGTATCTTCTCTGACGTCCACGAAGTGTCTTCAGTTCTCTACTCAAAGCATTCAATGCAACATTCCAGCCAGTACGACCCCCGGCTCCGTAACCAAGTCGTTCTCCAGTAGTCTCACGATTTACCAATTCACGCAAAACATTTCGATCGGCATTCAAACGGGCAATTCTCACCTGATTGCGTGCTTCGACTGATGATGCATGCTGAGTAAAGAGTTCTAGTAGAAGGCGAACCCGATCCCATGTCTCACATTGTAACATATCGGTCATGTTCACTAATTGACGAGCACTAAGATTTGCATTCACAAGAACGAGATCAATTCCAAACCATGGATGGCTTTCAGGGGCCATACGCAATTCATCACGAATTGCTTCAAGACGGCCGCGCCCTAGGTGTGTTCTTGTGTCTGAACGGCCGCGCTGAGCAACGATTTCAACGACCTCTATATCCATTGTATCAGCAAGTGCAAGGAACTCTTTCGGATTTTCATCACGAGTCAGCATCAACGCTCTACGGCCCGCATGAGAAGTTCTCAACTCTTCAGTCAGAACACCTCCAGAACCTGCAATTAATGGGACTGCGTCCCAATCCGGATCATTCATGCTCTAACCCACCCAGCTGTTTCGAGTATGCGTTCATCTAATCTTGAAATCGGAACTGAAGTTGGATCGACTCCCCCCTCACTTCGTTCCGCGACCCATACCTGAAGGTGCCATTCCCTATGGCTAAAGGCATGTCGAACCTTCCCAACAGAACGATGTTTCTCAACATCATGGTTCTCGCATAACACATGTAATCCCTCAGGATTCTCAGTTATTGGCACACCCCACAATCCTCCCAATCTCGCGCCTTCTCTTTGTGTCAGGTGTATCCCAAATGGAGTACGGATAACGAGGGCGTGTCCCTCAATTTTCTTTGATGACCGTTTACGAGATTCAGGAAATCTCGTAGGCTCACCGGTTTGTGCTGCAAGACATATCTGCTCGGCAGGACACTTACCACAAGAAGGGCGGCGCGGGGTGCATATGGTTGCACCTAACTCCATCAAAGCTTGATTCCAATCCCCTGGCCGATTTTGATACAAGGATTCATCGGCCCACATCTGGATATTGCGATTTTTAGGTCGTTCCTCTGCTAATATCCGAGCGTGAACACGCCGAATATTACCATCTACAGCTGCAACAGGGTAATCAAAAGCGATGGAAGACACAGCCGCTGCCGTGTACGGGCCAATTCCAGGCAAATCCTGTAAATCCAGGGGATTAGATGGGAGTAATGGTGGATCTCTAGATGCAATTTCGACGGCTAAGGCATGGAGATTGCGCGCCCTTGCATAGTAACCACAACCCTGCCATGCCTCTAGGACATCATCTACAGAAGAACTAGCCATGGATTTGATTGTTGGAAACCTTTCCATCATTCGATGCCAATGTGCAAGACCAACAACCATCTGGGTTTGT
>JAZADD010000023.1:0-27015 GCA_036124005.1 Thermoplasmatota archaeon | reverse complement strand
ATTGCACACGAATACTACCTTGCCATGCTGGTCGACCGGGAGGCTAAATCCATCCTAATCATGGCCTCTACGGAAGGTGGTATGGACATTGAAGAAGTTGCAGAATCGACACCTGAAGCAATTCACAAGATCTGGATTGACCCTCATGCAGGCCTCCTACCATTCCAATCGAGAAACCTTGGTAGTGCATTGGGGCTTGAAGGAGCGGCTCTGAAATCATTCACAAAGATGCTTGTAAAGCTCCATTCAGTTTTCGTTTCTAACGACTGCTCGATGGTCGAGATTAATCCCCTTGTAAAAACCGCCAATGAAGAAATCATTGCACTTGATGCAAAAGTGGGCTTCGATTCTAATGCCGATTTCCGGCACAAGGACTGGGACAACCTTCGCGACATGAGTGAAGAAGAAGAGACAGAGATCCGTGCTGCTGAAGCCGGACTATCATATGTCAAACTGGATGGAGACATCGGTTGCCTTGTCAATGGAGCAGGGCTAGCAATGGCCACAATGGACGTGATTAAACTCAAGGGTGGAGAGCCTGCTAATTTTCTTGATGTCGGCGGGGGCGCAAATGAAGAGCAGGTTACAACCGCGTTCAGCATTATCCTTGAAGACCCAAATGTGAAAGGGATTCTTGTCAATATATTCGGAGGAATAATGCGCTGTGATATCATTGCGCGAGGCGTCATTGCTGCGGTCGAAAACCTAGGACTTGAGGTCCCTCTAGTTGTCCGTCTTGCAGGCACCAATGTCGATGAAGGTAAGGCAATTCTAGCCGCTAGCACATTGAACATTCACCCTGCAGATGATTTGGCCTCAGGTGCTGAACGAATCGTGGAATTAATCGGAGGTGGTAATTGATGGCAGTATGGATTCAGGAGGATGCTAAGGTTATCGTACAAGGTATCACGGGGCGTCAAGGACACTTTCACGCTACAAAGATGGCAGAATACGGTACGAATCTCGTAGGAGGATGTACTCCTGGGAAAGGAGGGCAAACTGTTGATCTCAATGTAAGAGAAGTGCCAGTATGGGATTCCGTTGAAGACGCCATCAAGGCTACAGACGCGGATGCAAGCGTTGTCTACGTACCTCCACCTTTCGCTGCAGGTGCAATTATGGAGGCTGCCGAAGCCTTCGACCGAATCAAAGGTGAAGGAGTCATCATCTGTATCACCGAAGGAATACCCACCTTGGACATGGTCAAAGCCGTCGCATATGTCGCCGATCGTCCAGGAATCCGTCTAATAGGTCCAAATTGTCCAGGAATAATCACTCCTGGAGATACAGGTGGTGCGAAAATTGGGATTATGCCGGGCCATATTCATGCTAAGGGACGAATTGGAATCGTATCCAAATCTGGAACATTGACCTACGAAGCTGTTGCTCAAACGATGAGTATCGACGAGGGGCAATCTACCTGTATTGGAATTGGGGGAGATCCCGTTAATGGTACAGGGTTCATCGATTGCCTGGCTGCTTTCCAAGCCGACCCTCAGACAGAAGCTATCGTCATGATAGGTGAGATTGGTGGATCTGCCGAAGAAGAAGCAGCCGCTTGGGCTAAGGATAACGTTACCAAACCAATCGTCGGATTTGTCGCTGGCGCTACCGCTCCGCCTGGAAAGAGAATGGGGCATGCAGGCGCAATTATCAGTGGCGGAAAAGGCACCGCTGCAGAGAAGTTCGCTGCTTTCGAGGAGGCAGGTATCTATGTCGCTCGAGATCCTTCAGAGATTGGAGCGGTACTGAAGAACGCTCTTGAACAAGCAGGTCTACTCTAAATGAATCTGGTTGATTGAACGTCTCGGCGATTTGGTGCAGGGAGCATCACCGAGGTGGGCCCTTACGCTTTGGGCCAGAGGGGCCCCCTTTCTTCGGGCCACTTGGAGGCCCGCCTCGCTTCGGACCATTAGGTCCAGAGGGGCCCTTTGGACCAGGCCCCTTCGGACCACCGCCTGAAGGACCGCCACGTGAAGGGCCCTTAGGACCGCTAGGTGGACCGCCACGTGAAGGACCCTTAGGACCGCTAGGTGGACCGCCACGTGAAGGACCCTTAGGACCGCTAGGTGGACCGCCGCGTGAGGGGCCTTTCGGTCCACTTGGTGGCCCACCACGTGTAGGAGCGGGGTCTGGCTCTGCATCGTCATCTTCAAATTCTGCACCACAAGTTGGACAGGAAGGGTCACTATCCCTAACCAATCCACCACATGCACCACATTCGAAGAGTTCCTCATCATCGCTCGTAGCGGACACTGCTGATTCAGGTTCGTATCCCCAAGCAAATTCTACAGAACCGTCCTTACTGCGGAAGAGAGACACATCGAGGACAACATCGTAGCCCTTCAAACGAATCTCGGTATCAATTGCATGCTCAAATGCGGAATGGAGTTCTGGCGGATTGTCAAGAACTCGCCCATCATCGATGTAGGTGACGTTTGCTCGGACTGAACTGCCCTCGACCTTAACCTGCGGAGATTCAGTACCGACTCCTCGCTTCCTTCCAACACGTCGAACAGCCACCTCCACCATTCGACGAACAAGTTGCTCGTTGGGAAGACCGCTGGAAGAAGATTGAGCACGAGGTCTTGGTGCCTCAATTGGCTCCGCCTCATCGAGAGAGCGAGTCCCACGATCCATGGAGGGGGAATTCTGAACCGCTCCTACAGCATTGAGGAAATCACTGGCACTTTGTTGATTCATAGAGAGCCAAGCAGATCTGGCATTTGCCTTCTTCTCACGATCCGCTTCAGCCATCGCATCCACGACCATGTCCGACGGAGAACGGGCAACCTGTGAAGGCGGCGGAGATTGAGGCATTTGGGCACCTCCTTCAATCTCTGCGGCTAAAGATGAAAGGAAACTTGTTGAGGTTACTTCAGGATCTGACTCCGGCCCTACTGGATTTTGAGGAGCCGCATTAGAATCCACAACAGGCGTAACTCCCCCGGCAACTGGATTGCCCATGTGCCCGGGATGTTGCATAGGTTCCACTGGTGGGAGGTCAGTAGGGAGAGTAGCTGGATTTGGAGTCGGGGCATTTGCTGAATTGAGTCCCATTCCAGTAGATGCACCCGGAGTCTGACGCGCGCCGCACTCAGGACAAAACAGAGAATCGCTTGGAATCTCCTCTGCGCATGAACCACACTGCATAGCAACCGCTGGACCCATGGAATCGGACCCCATTGATTAAGCCGTTCCCGGCTAGATACCATCAGCAATACTATCTGTGAAATCCTATTACCCCACAGGGTCAAGAACACAAGCCTTCAGTATTCAGTTAGAGGCGGTCGTATGCTCATCGGTACTGAAGCGGATCAACTGCTTGAGAATACCTCACGTTCCTTCTTTCTAACTCTGAAGGTTTTGCCTCGTTCAATCCGGAAACAAGTCGGATTACTCTACCTTCTTGCAAGAGTCGCTGATACAATCGCTGATTCCAAAACCGGTCGAGTCGAAGACCTTCTAGAAGCTCTAGAAGCATGGGACAAAGCAACTAGCCAAGATGATGTAGCGATGAATGATCTCTCCGCACTAGCCGACCTGCAATTGGACCCTGCCGAGGAGACACTGCTTAGGAGCGTTGATGTGCCCCTTAGTGCATTATCTACAATATCTGAAAACGATCGCATCCATATTCGCCGATGTCTTGGGATTATCATTGGAGGTCAAACACTCGACTTGAAGCGATTTGGCCCTGCAAATGACTCCCAATCTATCTCATCGCTAAATAGTGACGATGAATTAGATGACTACGCATACAGAGTTGCAGGATGTGTTGGAGAGTTTTGGACTTCTATGACACTAGCTCATCTCGTCTCTGCGGATGGACCAACTAGCGAACAGATGTTCGAACTAGGTGTAAGATTCGGTAAAGCGTTACAGATGATTAACATCCTCCGAGATATACCAGAAGATCTCAGATTCGGGCGTTGCTACATCCCAAAAACACGTCTTGATGCAGCCGGTTTAAATCCTGAAAACCTCACCGATGCCGACCATTACGAAAAATTCAGAACGATTCACCACGAACTTCTCGATATCACACAAGGGCATCTAAATGCCGCTACCCGTTACATCCTCATGCTGCCCTCAAATCAACGACGCCTTCGCATTGCGTGCATGTTACCAGTGATTATCGGACAGAAAACCGTCGACATGTTACGAGCAAACAACGTACTCGATAACAAAACACGAATCAAAGTCCCTAGGAAGGAAATCAAACGAATCATGAGACGGTGTGTTATTGCAACTCTCCTACCCGGAGGTACCCGGCGATTGCTTATGCGTAACCGATGAAACATCAAAACAATCTGGAATGGCATCTTCGATGCCCTCATCCCTTCACTTGATATAGGGCCGGGAGTTCGTTATACATGATACCATGTCGGAAACGCGAACAAAGGAATCGACCGTGAAGGTTGAATCTGTTCGTTCTACCGATAACCGTGAGCAGAAGATTGCAAGTTTTCGAGCCGCGGTTGAACTCACTTCTGACGCAGTACGAGCCGTTAGCGTAACCGCTGTAGATGCACTAAAGGCATCAGCTAGATTCATGGGTGTAGTAACAAAAGAGGAAGATTTGACAAATCCCTTCGATAACATCGATGCCCCTGTTTGGTCCGAGAAGGATATTCCGCCCTTCATACTGAACACCGCATACGATTATTGTGAAGCACTTACTATTCGTGAAGCCGCCAACTTCTATCACTCATTCAAGTATCTACCAGATGAACAACGAAGAGCAATGTGTGCTTACTATGCCTTCTGTCGAAGAGCAGATGACATTGCTGACGGCGACTATCGCGATTTATTCCCAGGATCATCAGGTCCAAAGGATAAGGAAGCTCTCGATTATATTGACAGGATAGAAGAAATGATTCAACGCGTACCAGTTGTTGATCGGACCAGTTTCATTGACAAAATGTCACAACTATTTTTCTTTCGCAAAAAACTCTCAACCGCCTACAATAACCTTGCATCAACTGACCCGATTTTCTTGGCTCTGAAGGATACTGTCCAGAAGTACCATATCCCCCGCATTCATCTTGACGATTTAATCGCCGGCATGGAGGATGATTTCTTTCAAGACCGATACGAAACCTTTGAAGATCTGTACAAGTACTGCTACAGAGTCGCTTCAACCGTCGGCCTCGTATGCATTGACATCTATGGATACGAGAATCCCAAAGCCCGAGATCATGCTGAAGCTTGGGGGGTGTTTATGCAATTAGTAAACATCCTTCGCGATGTCCAAGAAGATGCTGATCGGGGCCGGATATACCTCCCTATCGAGGACCTAGCACGGCATGGAATCCAGCCAGAGGATGTGCTTGAGGGACGTCTGAAAGGGCACCCCGGATGGGAACCGTTTGTTGCAGAATTTATTGAGAGAATCGAGGTTTACCGTGATCGTGCCCTCGATTTGCTTCCGATGTTGAAGCCAAAGATGCGCTTCAGTCCGGCTATCATGATGGGATTCTACCGTTCCATCTTGAAGAAGATCCGCCGGAATGATGGAGATGTATTTACTCATCGAGTGAAACTGAATAAGGTCGAGAAGTTGACACTCGCTCTTTCGATATACATCCGGCATCGTTTCTTGACGTTCTTCTGAACGATTACAGCCAGCCTTAGCGGGTAATTACCAATAGCGAAGACAAAGGAGATGAGAAAATGCGTGTAGCGGTCTTATTGGAGGATCGGTGCGCCCCTAACATGCCTGCCTTTGCATACCTTCAGAAATATGCTGGTATGTGCGGCAGTGAATGTATACAGGTAATCGATAACAAATGCAAGATATTGGAAACCGCTTGCCCAGTATGTTTGAATCGAGCAAAACATTGCCCTGGAGATGCTGTGATTCTGATCAATTTACCACAAGAACTTGAAAGCGATATGACTCATTGTTTCGGAGAAAATGGATTCCGAGTATTTCGTCTACCCACGCCAAGAGAGGAGGCAGTAGTGGGGATTCTTGGCCAGAACGGAATGGGGAAATCCACTGCAGTGCAGATACTCTCGGGCGCTTTACGTCCTAATCTTGGCGATTGGGATGATGAAAAAGAATGGGACGAAATTATTGAGAGTTATCCCAAAGGGGAACTCAGAGATTACCTAGAGAAAGTCGCAGCATCGGGTGTCAGGGTGGCAGTTAAACCACAATATGTAGACAAGTTACCGAAAATATTCGACGGATTAGTTAGTGAACTTCTAGCAAGGGTGGATGACCGGGAAGAGATCGAGAAATGGACTGAAGAAATGGGCATCATCCACCTAATGGAACGAAAATTGGGAGAATTATCAGGAGGCGAACTCCAAAGAGTTGCTATATGTGCTACACTTCTGAAGGATGCGGATGTTTATTTCTTCGATGAAGCAACATCTTATCTCGATATTCATGAGAGAATGAGAGTCACTAAAATCATACAAGCATTAGCTGAAATGGGGAAAAGAGTACTCGTTGTTGAACACGACCTAGCAATCCTTGACGTCCTATGTGACCAGGTACACATTGTCTATGGAGAAAGAGCAGGCTATGGAATATTCACCCCTGCAAGGACTACACGAGTTGCAATTAATGCATACCTCAATGGCCACCTCGTTGAACAAAACATGCGGATTCGAGATAAGCCGATTAAATTCCATACAGGTAGAATAAGATCCGAAGAAATTGGTGAACCTATACTGCAATGGGGAGGCCTACAGAAATCGTTAGGCGATTTCACTCTTGATTCTAAAGAAGGTACTGTCCATTCTGCAGAGGTTGTAGGCATAGTTGGTCCGAATGCTACTGGAAAGACAACATTGGTCCGAATCCTTGCAGGTGAATTAGAAACAGACGAAGGGTGGACCACTATGGATGCTAAAGTATCCTACAAGCCACAACATGTCAAAGCAACATTCGATGGCACAGTAAGAGAATGGTTGGATACCGAGTTAGGAAGAGCATGGCATTCAGGTGAATTCCAATCTAAGGTTATCAGGCCACTGAATGTAGACCAGTTACTTGAGTTACAGGCGAGAAAACTATCGGGGGGTGAACTCCAAGCAGTTTGGATTGTTCTTTGCCTAGGCAAAGAGGCGGACATCTATCTCTTGGATGAACCGTCAGCCCACCTTGATGCAAATGCTAGAATGGAGGCCGCCAAAGCAATCAGAAGGACAATGCTGGCTAAAGAAAAGGCAGCCATGGTGATTGATCACGATATCTACTTCATTGACATCGTGAGTGATTCGCTACTTGTGTTTGAAGGCGAGGGAGGAGTTGAAGGCAAGGCTATCGGGCCTCTGCATCTTCGCCAAGGAATGAATCGCTTCCTGAAGAATGTTGGAATTACATTCCGTCGTGATCAAGATACTAAGAGGCCGAGAATCAACAAGCCAGACAGTCGAAAAGATCGAGAACAGAAGGCGTCAGGGGAGTATTTCTACACCAAATAAATCGGAGAATTCGTATGCCTGTAAATCAACCTCCATTCGGTGGTGCAGGAAGGAGGCGTAGGAATCGATTGAGTGGAAGTTCACTCGTATCATGGGAAAGATGCCCCAGAGGTTGGATGGTAAATCGCCGACTTGGACTTAGAGGACCAGTTCGACCTTCGATGCTACTCGGCATCCTGCTAGAAGATGCAGTTGTGGGCCTACTCATGGAATCCCCGCCGAGCGATGGGACACCACCGAAAGGACATGCTACGTGGTTGGATTTTGAGGGTGCATCTGATTATGAACAAGTAAATACGAATCCTATCGATTCAATTGAAGGAATTCATGATTGGCTCCATTCCCTAGTCCCTGCAATAGCAGAACATGTTCACAAGGTTTTGATTCAACAGTGGAAAACAACTCCTTGGAAAAGTGATGAGGGCGATATTGAAACCATTCAACTGACCAACATCCGGAAACAAATTCGTGCAGGTCTCCGAATGCAAATCGCCCATGCGAAATCCTGTCTTGAGGAAGGTGGAGGACCCCATCTAGAATTGCATCGTACTACCGGAGATCCGCATAATCCGCCTGCACCACGTTGGGATTCAATACCCAAAAGTGCCGAACCAGTCGCAGGTTTCCAAGAATCAGGGCAGCCAATCAACTGGTGGGAAGCATGGGAAGTATCGCGACCATGGATGAAGGATCCTCGAATAAATGAGCCACAGCGCCTACATCACCCAGAAGGTTGGGCATCTGGAGAGATGGATGTTGTCCATCGGTGGAGAGAAAATGCAACCATTGTAGACATCAAGTCAGGACTTCATGGAGGGAGGCCTCAGCCGAATTTAGAGGCACAACTGAGATTTTACCGATGGCTTTGGCACCAAACCCGTGAAGGGAATACACAGAATGTCGACCGCCTTGAGGGTTGGTTCCTCCTCGATGCTCATGTCCATGGTATTGATGCTCGGTCAAATGAAATGATGAATCAAGAAACCAAACGTTTGGAAGGTATTCGTGATCAAATGGGTAGAGTAGTTGAACAGGATTGGACTTGGATTGACGAAGGTGGCACTCCTGAAAACCATCCACTACATTGTCCACATTGTAATGGAACACAAGTATGTGGGTATTCAGCTAACCCTGAAAATCGAGCTCTGCGAGAATTTCTACCCACACTGCAAAATCTTGATACTTTCGAAACACCCTCCGATTCTACACCAATTTCCGATTTACCAAGCAGAATAAATGTCAAAGGAATCATCGATGGAGGATGGACAGAAAACGAAAACCCGTATGGGGAAACTGTTCGCGTCGCTAATCTAAGGGTTGGCACCACCTTCGTAACAATTGAGGAAACCGAAGTTGGAATCGTAGACCCAGAAACTTGGCGGGGAGAGGTGGCAATTGTAAATGCAAATCCAGGACATCATCGTGATCGAGCACGGCTCTTTCTAGATAGTCGAAGCCGGCTTGTACTCGCGGATTCAAACGAACAATGGACCCGATTGGGACTAATCCCCTCTAGGGCCACAGTATCTGGTGAAGTTGTTTCAATTAATTCAATGAGTGGAATTTCACAAAGCGGTAGACCATGGACGATTAGGACTCTTCACCTATGGGATGGTAGTGGAGTGGTCGAAATCGCTGCCTTCGGTTCAAACCGTTCTAGGACCTTTGATTCCATCACAGTTGGCGATATGGTCACGATTAAACATGGAGAGTTGGGGTGGAGAGAAGGATCACCCCAAATCAAAATTGGTAGGACCACGGTAATCCAACCTCACACATAGTTGAGCGTCGCATTCAATACCCCTCGCACTGAATAGGGTGCTATGCCGGTCACTCCGATTGATTCGGCCAACATCACAGTCGCTGGTTGGAATCGTTTGTCTGCCTCAAAAGTGGGCGTCTGGCGCAGCTGCCCAAGGCAGTACTGGATGAATTACGTACTCAAACTAAAGGAGCCAGCTCCAGTAGCAGTGGTTCGCGGAATTGCTGTGGAAAACTGTGTCTCAAGGGTGCTCAGAGAGAGTCCTGCACTAATTGGAGATACTATGCCTGACCGTATCTTAGTATCACCTCTAAACGAAGATGGCTTTCTTGCAATGGAAAGTATCGACAGATGGCCAGGACCTACACTAGATGGCATTCCTATCGAAAATCGGCCCTCAACCCTTGAACGCTTGCGAGAATGGGCCTTCGCCCGTGTGGATCAACACTTCCTACGTTGCACAGAGGAGGCCCTACTAAATTGGGAGATGAATCCAAATCGCACAGGTGAACGAACGGATTTAGATCCTGAAATCGTCCGAGAAATGTCGAAAGCAGGAATTGAATTGCATTTGGAGGAGGTCGTTAGATGCAAGGAAAATTTCAGTGATGAACAGTTAGCCCTATGGCGAACAGGAAGAACACGCCCCGAATGGCCATCTCCAAATGGATTTCCGTGGAGGGGCGAATATTTTCCACCTATAGAAGCAGACACTGGTGAGATTAAATGGTCTGAAGCGTGGGCCATATCTCGACCTTGGTTCGTTGACCCTGATGCACCCAGTTTCTCCATGAATAGCATCCATCCAGATCAGTGGTTCCAAGGTGAATATGACCTCATCTACCGCTGGGATGGGGATATACGAATCATTGATCTCAAAGCATCCTTGGGCAACACTGATCGATCTCGCCTCTACCCTCAACAACTCAGAATGTATGCTTGGCTCTGGTGGGAAACCCATGACCGATTGCAAACTGTCGATGGACTAGAGATATGGTACCTCGGAGGTGGAGGTTACCGAAAAAAAGTGGACGCACCGACAGAAAAGGAACTCGATGAGATTGCTGAAGAGTTAGCAGAAATCTACTCTACCTTATCCAATATCCAGTCTGTCGAAGACACACCAACCAATCCTGCTCCCGTGATTCAATTTGCCTCAGGAGGTGTAGAGATTGAAAACCAATCAGAATCCAATGCAAGATGCCGAACTTGTACCTACATGGCATTATGCCCGAATGGCGATTATGATGCTCAATTACCTGCTGAGAGAACCACGGAAGCATTCTCTCGAACTGTGCCAGTGACCCCAATCAGTCACATCGAACCGCGTATAACAGTAGAGGGAGAGATTTTCAGCATGATGCAGCCACCTAAACTGGAAGATGGAGGAGTTACCTTCTCTTTCTCTCTACGCCAAGGGCATGATGAAGCGGAGGTGAAAAACGCCTTTCGAGCAGCACCTAAGAATGTGACAAGGGGCCTACAAAAAGATACTCGTGTCCGTATCCGAAGAGGTATCCCCGGACTCTGGAGAGGTCGAATCCAGATTGAAGTTGACAATTCCGCAAGTATTGAACTATCAGATGGCCCACAAGAGGGAGATCTTGACTTGATTGACATACACCCACGAGTAAACGCAATTGGAAAGGTATGGGCTGTTGAATTGAAGCCTGGAATACAACCAGATGGATCAAATCAGACAACTTGGAGAGTCAAAATAGCTGATTCAAGTGGAGTGCTGACCGTGATTGGATTCAAAATGAATGTACCTGAAAGAGCTCGGGGTGTACAACGTGGAGACATTATCGCAATCATCAACGGACAACCTGGGGAATTCGGTGGCCAGAAACAAATCAAATGTATCCGAGATACAAGTATAATCCATATCTCATCTTCTGATGAATGTGCAGAATGGAATCTATAGAATAAACCACTGCGAATCATTTAGGCGCCGAGAGAGGGATTTGAACCCCCGCGTCCATGGGACAGTGGATTTCGAATCCACCGCAATACCGGGCTATGCGATCTCGGCTGTATGCCGGCGAATTGCCATTCGGTGATAAGCACTCCCCGCTCAAACAACAATCGGAAAGCATGAATCCCAGAATGGATTCGCCGAGACATGCGTATCTCAATTGATGTAGAGGGAACAATGCATGAGGTTGACATGGAACCTGGATCTTCAATCCAACAGATTCTAGACTCTGTGGGAATTTTACCTAGTACTGTTCTTGTGACTCACGAAGGTAGAATTCTTCCGAGTACGACGAAAATCAACGAATCTATCGTGCTTGAGACGATTATAGTATCATCCGGTGGCTAATTAGACGTAAAACTCTGGAGAGGGTTCAGATTTTTCAAACAGACTATCTAGTTCACTAGTGTCCATCGCAATCTCCTTCCTAATTCGATCAGCTGTCTTCTCAGTGGTATCAACACTAATGGCAAGAGGAATCCCGAGATATTCTTCAATCCAGTTTGCAATTCTCTGACTAGTGATTACATCCACGGTAGAACCAAGTGTCTCAGCCACAATGCAGGCAGATGCAAGTGAATGCATTGGAGCCATGCTTGCTAATAGTCCAGCCATCCCAATCATGCCTGCTTCCGGGGCCTCATTGGATGCTTCAATACCGCGTGCTTTGAACGCGTCTCTAGTATCTTCATCCGAACAAACAAGATGAACAGAATCATCCTCTACCTCGGCAGCAAGACCTGCTAGAATGAACATAATCTCGGACTTTGCTTCCGCAAATATCTCTAACAAACGTGTAGACAATTCAAACTGACCAGCCGGCGTCAATGGCTGTGCGTCTCCAGTAACAATCAGCAAAGGAAGGCCAACAGGAAGTTGAACGAGATGAATCTCGATACGGGGCGGCCGTAGGAGTCCATCAACCAATGTCGCATGCGGAGGTAAATCAGGATGCATAATCCAAGCGATTGGATCGCTTTTGTGCTCTTCGATTATAGCGTCAACAAGGACTTTGCCAACATTCCCTACACCTGGAAGAGCAAGTAGGATTACCATCTCTTGAGGGATTTCCTCTGAATCAGTACACCAATGTGTGATTGAGCGATTCATTCCTCTTCACCCCGGGGGTCAAGGGTTGGCAGAGCAGATGACCATGCCCCTGAACCGACCTGTTTTCGCTCTCTACGACGTTCCCCTTGCTTGTCTTCAGGAGAGAACTTGATTGGGGCAGCAGCGAGCATAGGACCCCCGCATTCATTGCATTCCTTCCCCAAGCCGTATCGACCACAAGATTGGCACTTCTGAAGTCGACTTCGAGCCATGAATGAATCACCTATGCACCCTAGTGCTTGCGACCGGGTTCAAGAAACATCCGGGGATAGAGAACTAGCAAGGCTTACTCTCGATGGAGTTCAAAATGACCGCCGGCTTTCTTAATTTGAGAAGATGCTGCATCCCTAGCTCCCTCGTAAGCCTTCTCAGCAGACTTGTAATCTGGTGCTACTACCTCGATTCTATACTCGGGTGCACCATCATAATAGCAATCAATCTCAACCTCCTCCATATCCTTTGCAATATCTTCAGCATCACTTAGAGCGATTCGAATTGCTTCGACACCTTTGTCTGACCACACCTCGATGTGGAAACGGCCACGTATGGTGACACTGGCTGGGACAATGTTCTCTAATGCAAGTTCAACCAGCATAGGAATCCAATCGCCCTCAAATCCAAATTCAGCAAGTGATTCGGGGGTTGCTGCTGCTGCCTCAAAGGCGCCATAAAGACCGCCGAATGTATCAGACAACTGAGTACCTATGGATTCATAATCGCCCTCTGACCATCCAACTCTTTCAGATATGATTCGAAGCAATTGGCTAGCCCTTTGCTCATTTTTCCAATCTTGAAGTGTCTCTCGCCTGCGCTCGTCAGATACAGACTTAATCGAAACATCAACACTACGCCTATCCTTTCGAACCTTGGTTACACGAGCGACCGTTCTCTGACCTTCTCGCAAATGATCACGAACACGAGCGACCCACCCTGAACTGACCTCTCCTATGAAAACAAACGCACGGATATCGTCAGAGTATCCCTGAAGGGAGAGATATGCCCCGTTCTTCTCAATCTCTTGAACAGTGACTACTACGAACTCGCCCTCTTCGGGATATTCAATTTCGTCAGACATTATTGGACGCCCCCGATCACTCGAGGGCTTCCTGAATCTCACAGCCTACAAGCTTAGCCTTGCCGCCAGCAGGCTGTGCGAGAACGGCTCCACAGACACCGCATTCAATAGCAGTGGATGCTCGCTCAAAGATGACTGTCTCGTTACCACAGTCCTTACAGTTGACACGAAGGAAACGACCGACCATTTTTGACACCCTCACTTATCCACTAGTTCGAACTTCTTAGCCCGCTGACCTGCCGGAGAATGGGCTTTTCCAGTCTCCGTGCAACGGTAGATGAGATTAATCCTCTTGGTCGGCTTCTCGCGACCTTCTGGCTTTGGACGTGGGAAACCACGGTAACCCGCAGTGACGCGCCGGAAGCGACGTTGACCCCACTTGAGCTCGGAAGCACGTCGCTTCTTGACGCGCTCAACGGTGTGCTCGGTGTGGCGACCGGCTGCAGGACTGTATCGCTTAACCTTGCGCGGCATCTTGACCATACATTCCCCTCCGTAGCGTTTCGGCGACCATCGGCCCCTATTTGAGCGTGTCGTGACGCAACCGAGTGCTCGGCTGTGCGTTCCATGGGCCTCATGGGCATCAACGTTCATTGCATTGTTCGCTCGGTTCCATCCACATGGACGCCCACGCAGCAGTATTCTGGGCATTCCTCTTCGTTGGACTTCCAGGCGCACTCATGCTCTGGACTCATCGTTCCGATAGTGCACAAAGACGTGCTTTTCTACCCCTAACCAGTCTCGTCCTAATTGGACTAGGTATTACAGCTACTGAATCTACCGGGCAACAGGCCATCATCGTAGCAGAAGTCGGACTTTTCACTATATTCGTCACCGGTATTCTATCCATGGGAATCTACCTCATGGTCTTCGGTGGGGCTACCCCCGTTGGCCCAGTACCAAGAGGTTGGAGAGCCGCAGGCAAACTACTCATGATTTCTGGATTAGCGGTCGTAGGGTTACTAGCCACCGGGCCAGAGTGGTTGGTATTGTCAGCACCACAAGGCTGGTCATCTTTCGTAGCCTCAGGTATTGTCGGCCTCGTATCGGCATCAATCTTCGGATTTGTAATCGTCTGGATATATGGGGATGGACGTTGGATTACTCTAACTGCTCTAGTCGTGACCTCATCAATCGGTCTAGTAAGTGCACTGCTATGGATCGAATCAGGTGCAATTTCAATGACTGAGATTAGTGATTCGCTTACCACTGCTATTGGAAGTATTCTAGGAATTATCCTAGCAGTTATACTCGCTGTCGGACTAATGGTACAGATTGAATCGGGAGCAACTGTTCCTCAAACATCTAGGCCACTTACCGATGAAGAAATCGAGAAGATGAATGGGATTATCCAAGCCAACCTTGGAGGCCAGGAGGAATGAGTATGCGAAGATTGGCAGGCGCGGGCCTCGGGGCTGCCACCATAGTCGTGGTACTCTTCATGATTATTGAACGAGGAGAATCTCCGGCAATCGAAGAACGCCTACTTTCTATCGCAACACAAGCACTCTGGACTGCGATGATAGCTTGGATTATCCTCGCAGGATCGATGCTAGGACTCATCGCTAGAGGTTGGGCGCCTCGGCTTCAAATCGTAGGACTTCTGTTTCTTTCCCTCTCAGCCTTGGGGATCTTGGCAATCATTGGCGAAATACCAACCGAAGATATCCTCGCCACACTGACGATTCGCTGGGCGGGTCTAGCAACCGGGGCGTTCTTCGCCATAGGCTATACTCTTTCCACGCTCACCGCATCGATAGACGAAGAAGAAGACCCACTTCTTCTCCTTGGCCGGGAACGATCATAATTTCAGAACTTTCGATCTGGATTTTTCCGTCCACGGAACTTTGGAGTAGATGCTCCGTCTCCCGAAGCCGTCCGAGTCCATACTCGAATGAACATGACTACGAAAAGAAGAGACAGAACCGCTCCAGCGGGTGCTAAAATCATCAATGTAGATGGTGAACTGGATCTACTTGGATCATATGGAAAAACATCTGCATTATCTCCTACACCATCCGAGTCAGAGTCCTTCCATTCATCTGGGTTTATTGGGAACGCGTCACTATTGTCCCCATGCCCATCACCATCAAAATCCAAGGTCTCGGTTGAATCATCAGGGAAGGCATCAGAATTGTCACCAACTCCATCCCCATCTCGATCCGAAATTTCATCCGGATCATTGGGGAAAGCATCCTCATCATCTACAACGCCATCTCGATCCGAATCTACCCCAATAATTTCGATGACATTATTCATGGAAATTGTTGAACGAGTTCCGTCAATCATCATGAGATTGAGTTCAAGACCATAGTTCCCAATCGGTGTATCTTCTGGTAGATATAAGCTAAGATTCCAGACATTGCTATCTCCCTTTTGCATTTGACCTCGCAAACCTTCGCCGACCCATATGGACGTAGGGGCCGCTCCCGAGGGGGCCGCAAATGGAGCGGATGACCAATCCAATTCGTTTGGTGTATTTCGATCGCTGGAATGACCTACTCCAAGTTGACCTTGCTTATTGTAGCCCCAACAGAGTATTGTGCCATTTCGATTCAAAGCGCACGTATGCCACTCATTAACTTCGATTCCTACGACATCTGTTGTACCATCTACATGCTGAGGAATATGGATTTCTCCACCTGTAAAACCTACTCCTAATCGGCCCTTGTTATTGTGGCCCCAACAATACACTGAGCCGTTTTCAATTACCGCACATGAATGATAAATGCCAACTGCCACATCTACTGCAATAGATCCATTTGGTAGATTCGAGATTAACGGAATGTTAGAATTTGTAGTTGTGTTGTCTCCAAGCATTCCATCCGTGTTATATCCCCAACAAGACACCTGTCCATTGTCAAGAATAACACATGAATGAAAATCTCCTACAGCCAAGTGAACTGCGGCTCTACCATCGGGTAATGCAACATTGGAAGAGGCAGAATATGTAGTTGATGAAGTGCCTCCATCGCCATTCTGGCCAACATGATCCTTACCCCAACACATAACGCCACCATCCGTGAGAAGAATGCAGGTATTGTCCCTTCCCCCATCTACTGATTTTACAGTTCGACCATCGGGAATAGCGGCGTAAACCGGCTCATACTGGGAAGATGCCTCAGTTTCTCCATTTCCTAGAGTGCCGTATGAATCAGAACCCCAACACATCAGTGATGAATCATCAAGTACTGCGCAAGTGTGATCACGCCCCATTCCAACGTTTTCAACTGTGCGATTTAGGGGAATCTTGACTGGGTTTGTTGGAGATTTGTAGGTATTCGTCGTACCATCTCCAGATTCACCATTAGGATTGTATCCCCAACAATACAGTTGGCCTTCAAAGGTCAGAGCACAAGTGCGATGATATTCGGCGAATATAGACTTGAATGGAGACCCATCAGGAGATACAATGTGATTCGTGGGGCGAACATACTTGTCAGAACTCCCTCCATCTCCCAACTGACCGTGTGGGTCGCTACCCCAACATATTGCTGAGCCATTTTCTAGAATTCCACAACTATGTTGCATACCTAAACTGAGAACGGATGCTTCAACAGGATTTGACTGGCCATCAATAAGATACTCAAATCGAAGCGAGGATGCTCCAGGTTTTGCACTGAGATCGATTTGGCAATTAATCTCCTGTCCTGCGTTGACAATTTCAGATTCACAATCGATAGAATCAGATGTCACCTCAGCGGAGGCTGGGGGCGACATTGTTTGAAGAGAAAGCAACAAGAATATCGCCGCGATTACAATGGCACTACGGTGGTTAGTCACAACCTTAACTGAGGGTTCAAGGTTTCAAACACTTCGGAAATGAGTATGTATCCCAATCCAATTCACTTCGGCAAGCCTCATAAGAAGATGCAAAGTCGCGAGGTTGCTGAGGTGAGCGAATGAGTAAGGGCACTCCATCCATGGGTAAGCGCCAGAAGATCGTTCATTTCAGGTGCCGGCGCTGTGGACGGCACTCATATCACAAGCAGAAGCGCGCCTGTTCCTCATGCGGATATGGCGTGACTGCTCGTCGACGCAAGTATCAATGGTCCAAGCGGAATCGCCTCATCGGCAGTAAGTAATCTGGCATCTAGGCTCACTCAATGTCCATAAGGCGGCCGCACGACTAACAAGTTGAGGACCCATGTGCGGCATCATTGGGATACTCTCGTCGTCTGACCAACAAGTCAGACAACAAATTTACGACGGACTACTAGTTCTACAGCATCGCGGACAAGATGCAGCAGGAATAGTCACTTGCGACGGTGAACGGTTTCATCAGAGAAAATCCAATGGGTTGGTCGGCGACGTATTTCGACAGAGCCACATGGATCTTCTTGGCGGCCCCATGGGCATCGGCCATGTCCGCTATCCAACCGCAGGCGGATCATCTTCTGCGGAAGCACAGCCATTCTACACAAATTCGCCGTATGGTATGGCACTGGCACACAATGGTAACCTAACAAATGCTCAAGATTTGTTGCATGATTTGATTCACCACGATCGGCGCCATGTAAACACAAGTAGTGACTCAGAAGTTCTCCTCAATATCCTCGCTACTGAACTTGAACGTGCCCACGCGACTCGAATAGAAGGCGAAATTTACCTAGACTGTGGTGACCTTTTCGACGCCGTTGAACGAGTACATGCTCGAGTCGAAGGGTCATATGCCGCCGTAACAGTACTATCTGGCTATGGCATTCTAGCCTTCCGCGACCCCCTCGGAATTCGCCCTCTCATCCATGGCATACGAGAGGATGAGAACGGTTCAACACATGTTTTCGCATCAGAAAGTGTTGCTCTCACTGCGCTTGGATGCAACATTGTGAATGATGTTGCACCTGGAGAAGCTGTCTTTGTCGATGAGAATGGCAGAGTACTTCGTCGGATATGCTACCCTGAACCTCGCCTAAACCCCTGTATCTTTGAGCACGTCTACTTTGCTCGCCCTGATTCCATAATTGATGGGATATCTGTTTACGAATCACGCATCCAGATGGGTGAAAGGCTCGCGAAGCAGATTTTGTCCAAATATCCAAATCATGAAATCGACGCTGTGATGCCGATACCCGATAGTGGCAGAATTGCCGCAATGGAAGTTGCACGAACCCTAGGCGTAGAATATAGGGAAGGATTCGTCAAAAATCGATATGTTGGGAGGACATTCATCATGCCAGGTCAGAAGATTCGAAAAGATAGTGTGAGGAAAAAACTCAATCCTATACCTCACGAATTTGCAGGAAAACGCGTACTCCTTGTGGACGACAGTATCGTACGTGGCAATACCTCCCGGAAAATCGTCCAACTAGCTCGTGACGTTGGTGCGAAAGAGGTATTCTTCGCAAGCGCGGCACCACCCGTACTCCATCCAAATGTGTATGGCATAGATATGCCAGCAAAACAAGAGTACATCGCACACGGAAGAACCATTCAGGAAATCACCGATGCCATTGGAGCCGATTGGCTAGTCTATCAGACATTAGAGGACCTAGAAGCCGCCGTAATCGAAGCAGGGAAAGGTAAAGTCACTCAATTTGATACATCTTGCTTCACAGGAAAATACGTATGTGGGACCATTACAACAGAATATCTCGCAGCAGTAGAATCAATGCGAAATGATGGTGCAAAGAAATCTCGTTCCACCTCCGATGAAACCCTTGAAATCCACAATCAGGAATGAGATCAAGGCACGGACATCGCTAAATCCCCTCTCCAGTAATGCGGACTATGCCCTACCGCATCAAGCCGATTCGACGCATCCCCTGCGATTCAAGGGTACGCGCCTGCGATTTGAGTCCGGATGGATCGATACTTCATTGGACTGATGACGATTCAATGCTTGTCCGCATACCTACAATGGATAGTGATGTTGAGCCAACTATAACCCGTCTTGAGGAAGAGGGAGATCACATTGTGGCACTCTCCGATGGAGTATCCATTATCGGTCTGGTTTCGAACGATGTTGTATGTATTGATTCGAAAGGAAACGAGAATTGGCGTGTAGATGCTGCTGGTGGAGTAGAGATTCTTGCCTACACACCGGATAAGACACGATTTCTATTGATAGACGGAATGCGGCAAGCCACCCTCTTCGATTCCCAAGGAGTGACACAAACGAAGCAATTACGCGGAGAAACCTGTATTGCGTCTCTTAGAGACGATGGCGGTGCATTCGCGATTGCCGATGATGAAGGAGTAATTCACCTCATCAATGCCAGCGGCGAAGACATGGCAATGATTGGTCCTAGGACTGAACAAGCTGACAGAATTACGCAAATGACCTTCAGGCCTGATGGAGTACTTGTCGTATCCTCAGAATGTATTGGTTTGACAGACTCGGAGACGCCACAGACAGTAATTCAGTGCTTCTCTGAATCAGGAAAACTAATTCATACGACTGAAATCGACTCACCTGCATCATCTCTATTTGGAACTCTGACTGGCGTGCTAGCTGGTCTAGAAAATGGTGATGTCGTCGAATATCGAATTGGATCCAATGAAGCAACGATATGGGCTCGACTCGGATATGAGGTCAAAGATGTCCGCGCCCATGACGACGATCTTCTAGTCGGAGCATGGTTCCATCTTCGACGGTTCATGGCACCTATGGAGGAGGCATGGGCTGTTGAACATCCAGGACTAATCGATCGGACTGTATCTGATTCAGGAGGGAGATTGATTGCAATATCTGGTGATAATCGAAACGACTACACTCGAATCAACCGAATCGATCTCTACGACCCCGACGCAGAACGCATCGAGGTCGATGAGAATGATATTGATGGCATGCTCGATGAGGATCCAGACTTGTTTGGAGGTGCACTTAGTGGCACTGGGGCGATGGACATCGCTGACGCTCTCGAAAATACCTCGATAGCTTCAAGTGAGGAATTTGAGGAAATCGAAGATATTCTCACTGATGAGGAGATGGATGAATACGCTCATTCTACGACGACAGATGGTCAATTAGAAGACCTATTATCTGATCTTGAAGATGAGGTAAAGACAGGAAATGAGGTGGAATCTGAAGAATCTGAAGAGAATGAACTTCTTGAGAATATCATCGATGAAGATGCATTCAGTGCACAGCCACCGATCGTCGATTCAGGGGAAGATCGCCAAGTCGAACCATCAGAAGATGGCACGGCAATTATCACCTTAGATGGAAGGAGTTCGCAGAGCGTGGACGGAAGCATTGTCCGTTGGGAATGGAGAGACGACGAAGGAAAACCGATTGGAGATGCACCAGCGATTAAGGTACGATTGAAGCCCGGCCATCATTCGTTCACACTGACAGCCGAGACGGATCGAGGGACAGCAGCATCCGACACGGTAAGCATACACGTTCTCGGAGAAAACAACGAAGAAGACGTCTTGGATTTGCTTGATGACAAATCAGAGGGATGAAAGTGCGTCCTTGAGAGCGGGCAAAGCATCTTCCCAATTTGCAACAATACCGTAATCCGCCACACCAAAGATGGGTGCATCAGCATCCTTGTTGATTGCAACAATGTACTTCGACGAGCGCATCCCAGCAAGATGTTGAATCGCCCCGGATATACCTACAGCGATATAGAGAGTAGGCGTTACGACTTTTCCGGTCTGGCCAACTTGGATGCTGTGAGAAAGGCCCCATTCATCGACTACTGCACGAGATGCTCCTACAGCAGCACCAATCTGATCTGCAACCTCTTCGAGGGCAGGCCAGTTGTCAATACTGCCCATACCACGTCCACCTGATATCACGATATCCGCTTCAGCAACATCTAGTCGGGCGCTTGCCTTGGCAATCGCCTCCTGAACGGTGACTTTTACGTCAGATGAGTGATTTACAGTAGATACAGGCGCAGAACCACCCGATTCGGCAGCAGTGTATGCGTTCGGACGGATGGTCACGACACAATCCCCGTCAATATTCACAGTCTCTACTGCCTTCCCAGAGTAGATTGGGCGTTCAATGGTCATACCAGCACTGATTCCTGTAGCGTCCTGTAGAACTGGAATGCCACGTGATGCTGCAATCCTCGCAGCGACTTCGCGACCATTGGGAGTGGCTGCGGCGAAAATAATTCCTGAACCAGATGCACTGTTAAGCGCGGAGGACCAAGCCCCTCCATCAAATGAGGAGAAGCAATCGCCCTCTACCGAGATGACTGAACCGACGCCTGCGATGTTAGCGGCAGATTCGGAACCGACGCCACCTGGACAAAGGATAGTCGGTGACGCCCCTAGTTTGACAGCTGCGGTGACCATCTGGGCAGTTACGGGGTGAATCCCATCTTCGTTGGTTTCAGCAATAATTGTGATATCCATCTCTTACACACTCCTAGAGTACCTTCGCCTCATTTCTCAACTTCTGAACGACATCTCCCACAGTAGATGCGCCTTCAAACATCTGACCAGGGGCCTTCTCTGCTGGAGGACTATGTGATGCAATGTTTGCCGTGGAACCAGAGGTATCAACTCCAAGAGATGCTGCATCATGGGAATCAATGGCCTTCTTTTTCGCCATCATGATTCCCTTCACATTGGGGCGTCGGAGTTCAGATTCGGTCTTGTCGAAGGTAAGTACGCATGGAGTCTTCAGAGTAACACGTTCAGCACCTCCTGTGGTGGATCTAAGCGCGGATAATCCTGAGTCGTCTCCTGTAACCCCTGTCACACCAGTTACACATGCGGCTCCAATCAATTCGGCCACACCCGGCCCAGTACTGCCAGCATTGGTATCCGCCGCTTGCTTACCACAAAATACGACAGATGCACCAGAACTCTGGACCGCTGCTGCAAGGAGAGCCTGTATCTTAGTGGAATCTAGTGATGTCAAATCGTCTACAGTCACATGGACAAGAGAATCGGCACCGACAGCTGCTGCATCTCGAAGCCCCTTCTCAGACCTACTGGGGCCACAGGTGATTGCAGTTACACTGGCGCCTGCAGACTCCTTCATGTTAAGAGCAGCCTCGAGGGCATATTCATCGAATGGGCTAATCGACCACTTGCTAACCCCTCCCTCATTTACTCTATCTCCACTGATAGTAATCTTGGCAGTCGAATCAGGAACGTACTTGATTAGAACAGCGATATTCATGTCCACACCCGTATAATCCCTGCCAATGGAATGTCCTCTATCAAGATTCGGCACACCTCTGCACACAGGTAAGAACGAGACGATTTCATTCCTCAGATGTAATGTCAGATTCTGAATCGAGGGACGTGAAGGTGTCCTGTCTCAACATTAGGACAGAAGCATAGAAGCCAAGCGCACCTCCAGTTACTAAGTCGAATATATGGTGCTGCTTTGTGGTAAGAGTTGAGAAGATAATCAAAAGCAGCGTAGTTCCGTAGAGAATTCGAACGAAATCAGGATGCTTCTGATGAATCATCCAATGACGACCCATCGCCCATATTATGACACAATGAGACACATGCAAAGATGGCCAAGAGGACATTGGTTGATCCACACCAATCATGGTCTCAACAACTTGAGATGTCATCGTATCCAAATCAACCAATGCGGCGACCATCTGGTCTCGAAGATCGACCTCTGCGGGCGCAATAAAGAAAATTGCGATACTGATCAACTCGACCACAAATAGTGTCTGAAGACCTGTGATAAGCGACTTAACACCACCTACGGTCTTCGGTACGAGAATAAGAAGCACGGGGTAAGCAAACCAAAACAAACCAAGGTATATCCATACTGATTCAGGGATAGCAGGAATATCTCGATCTAATCCAATTTGAGGATTCATCACTGAACGACCAATCCAAACCTGCATCCAGTTTGTTAGACCATAGAGTGGAAGCATTGTGACAATCGTTAGTATGGATATGCGTACAAGTGAAGAATTTACTCCCTTATCAGTAGGAAGTATACGATTCCACATTGGCCAAGGCGAAAGAAGGCGGGTCTCCCATGTAGACATATTACTTCGTTTTGAAACCCAGCACAATAACACTGTCTTCAGTGTATACTTGTGCTTCTCTCAAAACTCTTGCATACCACCTAGACCAACCAGGATGCTTCTTTTCAGAAATCCTCGAAAAATTACCTTTAGAAAATGAATTTTGAATCGTCCGACAAGGTGGTGCTGGACTAGTGATCTCAATCAATGCATTTCCAACATTCAGTTGAGACCCAGGTTGAAGGATATTCCAATCCAAACCAGAAATAGTCAGATTTTCGCCAACAGAACCTGCCTCAATCGGGTGACCTTCAGACCTCAATTCTTCGATTACCTCGCTAGAGAAGAGGCATACAGCTCGATCAGGTCCACCATGATGCTTCAGATCGTTCTGACGATCGCCTTCAACTCCTTCCTTACGAAGAAATGCAGAATCAACAGGATGCTTAGGGACTCCACCTTCGGGATTTACGTTCACAGCGATGACGACTGCAGAACGCACCTAATCCCCCCAATATGCCTCTCGAATTGCTTGGTTAGCCTCCATACAAGCGACGACGTCTGCGGGCCTATCTGGCATATCCTGTATACCTGCTAAATGCGAATGTATCGGCTCGACATTTGACATGTTAACTACACCCCATCCAACCTGTGTACAAGGCGCAACTGGAGAGATAGGTAATGTCCCTGTTGAGGGATCCCATGTCGAGAAGGAAGGATACCATGCAGAGAGATTCAATGCATCACGTAGATCCGAATTGGAAATACTGAGATTGGTCCCATTGACTAGGAAACCTCCACGTTCATCGGAGGCCCCAGAACCCAGGTCTTGGACATCTTCTCTGAGCATCGTCAGAACGAGGCTGAGTATTCCTGCAGTTCGAGGAGTCGCAAATGAGGTTCCAGAGGTCTCATGGTACCCCGATGTATCATCATGATTAGGCAACATCTGAGTCCAATCAGCAGCGATATCTGGGTAGGAACCACTCATAGTCTCTTTCTGATCATCCTCCTCCTCTGCATATCCTGAAATGCCGATTGACCAAGGAGGCCCGGCGGTTGAATCTTGGACTGCAGGTGAGGGTGTGTTATCCGATGCACCAGTGTGCACTTTGTGATTCTCTACTACAGCAACTCTTGTAGCATCTTCAATCCCCGGAACAGGTATCGATCCAATGGGGCCAAACGAGGTAGTAATGATATCAACTAATGGCTGGTCTGCGGCTGCAAGAACCGCAGCATCACTGAAACCCTCTACAAAGAAAATAATCGCATCCGGGTTTGCATCAAGAACCGCACCAGTCACGGCCGTTCCGTGACCATCCGCAGGATCATCTAGAATTGGGATATCTGTGTTGTCATCTGGTGTTGTACCAATAATTCGCGTCCCAGGAAAGTAAACAATATCCGTAGACGTGATGATATCCCAACAGGATTCCTGATCGGCCTCATAACGCTCTTGCCAAGTTCCTTCGATGGTGAGATTACACCACATCGTAACTCCAAGGCCTTCTAGCAACCAATCTGGGAGTGTCTCATTGAGAATAAAACGCTCATGATAGACATTGATGCCAGTGTCAATCGGTGCAACTACACTGTATGCGCCACCAAAGTTCCCAAAGACGGGGCTATCGATTTCGTCCACCTCATCTGGTATATCTTCACGCCACAAGCAACCAGCGATAGAAGACCCCATGAGCAAGAAGCTCAGGAGTAGGGCCTGTAGGGGGCGCATGTTCAGCGGAACCATTGATTCGGTTTGAGGTTGGTGTCATCTCGATGGAACGCGAGCAATCATAGAAAGCGTCCCTGCCCACTCATCACTAGGATTTGAGCGGAAGCAGCGCAGTACATCAAATCCAGCAATTTCTACCATCTCAATCCACTCTTTTTCGGTATGAGTTGCCATGCGTACTCCAACCTTTTCTGGCCATGATAAACTGGATTCATTCTCTGCATAATGATCTATGCCAAAAGCGAAAATTCCCCCTGGAATGAGCCATTCATCCTTGATGAGGCAAAGCATAGAGGGAATGTCATCAAGATAATACAGAACCTCCATTGAATGTACAAAATCTACCGGTTCTGGAGGGCGCCAATCCATCAGTTCTGCGCAAGTATACATCCCATCCGGATCAATTCTCAAAGCATTAGCAATCATTGAGGGTGCGCCATCGACTCCCATTGCGATGGTACAATCATCTCGTTCCTTCAACAAACGAACTACCCAGCCGTTACCACAACCTGCATCTACCGCTGTAAACCCACGTTGCATAATCTCCAGATTCATCTCTTCTAACGCTGCAGCGAGTATCTGCTTCACAGCAGGTGCATGGCCACGCTCCATGCCTGTGTCTTTTCCAGCATCCGCCCATTCGCTGAACACGTCGACTGCAGGCCGCATCCGAACATCTCCTCAGAGACTACGAGTGAAAGACTGAATTCCGGTAATGTGTCGAGCCAGAATGAGATTGTGAATATCGTGTGTACCCTCGTAGGTCTTGACCGATTCAAGATTGTTCATGTGACGCATAATCGGGTACTCATCCGTAACACCGTTAGCACCGTGAATATCACGAGCGACTCTAGCAATCTCAAGGGCGATATCTACATTATTCATCTTCGCGAGACTAATCATCTCGGGGAACCAATCGTTTTCATCAACACGCCGGCCGAGGTGGTAAGCGAGAAGTTGTCCTTTCGTAATCTCACGGAGCATCGTTGCCAGCTTCATCTGAATCAGTTGGTAAGCCGCAATAGGGTGATCGAACTGGATGCGCTCCATAGCGTAATTCTTGGCTGCATCAAAACAGGCCTGGGCGGAACCTATGGAACCCCATGCAATACCATAGCGCGCACGGTTAAGACAGGAGAAAGGACCACCTAGACCCTTAGCTCCTGGCAAATATCGGTCCTCTGGAACAAAGACATCCTGCAACACAAGTTCAGATGTAACAGATGCACGGAGAGAATGTTTACCCTTCTGCTCAGGAGCAGTGAAACCTTCGTCATCCTTCTCAACAATGAAACCACGTATGACGCCGTCGAGTTTGGCCCATACAATTGCAAGATCCGCAATAGTACCATTGGTAATCCACATCTTCGCACCGTTGAGAATGTATCCACCATCGACTTTCTCAGCCTTCGTCACCATTCCCCCAGGGTTGGAACCGTAATCTGGCTCGGTGAGCCCAAAGCATCCAATGATTTCACCTGTCGCCATACCTGGTAGATACTTGTGCTTCTGCTCCTCTGTTCCAAACTTATGGATAGGATGCATAGATAGAGAGCCTTGAACACTGCAGAAAGAACGCAACCCTGAATCACCACGCTCGAGTTCACGACAGACGACGCCGTAGGCAGTGTAGGACATACCTGCACAGCCGTACTCCTCCGGAATGACCATCCCGAGAACACCCATTTCACCAAGATCACGGATCCACTCTTCAGGGAAATATGCACCATTGTATGCGTCTTCGATGTTAGGTATGACCTTCTCATCGACCCAATCACGAACCATGTCTCTGAGCATAATCTCTTCTTCGGTAAGCATCTTGTCAACATCGTAGAAATCCAACGCTTCGTATGCCATCTGAATCACTCCTTGAACCACTGCCGATGCTTGGGCCGCTTGAACCTTCCCGCATTAGGACCTCAAACTTCGGTCAAGAATCACGCTTGCGACGGCGCTCTTCTCGGCGGTCTTTCAATGATGGTTCAAGCCCCTTTCGCCGCCGACGCC
>JAZADD010000022.1:0-34365 GCA_036124005.1 Thermoplasmatota archaeon | reverse complement strand
GGTGGAACTACGTGGCTTCTTCCACGTCTTGTGGGTATCCAGAATACTCGTCGTTTTCTCTTTGAAGATCAGACCTGGAGTGCAGAGGAAGCTTTGGATTTAGGTGCAGTCGATGAGGTTGTTGAGGCTGATGAACTCATACCTCGTGCGATTCGTATTGCGATGGATTGGGGTCGCTGGTCTGATCAATCAAAGAGGTCTACAAAGCAGTTGTTGGATTCTCAATCCTCAACTTTCTTTGAGACTCAATTAGAATTTGAACGAATGCTCATTACGGAATCAAGCCGTTCACCCGACTTTGTCGAAGGTGTCGAATCTTTCCTCGAGAAGCGCGATCCAATCTTCCATTCTTCTGATGAATCAGAATAATTCAGCAGAGGATTCAATCCGTCTAAGCTGTGTGACGCGTAATGCAACTAGTGCAACACACGTACCTGCAGCAATGTTCGATCCAATAATTGCGAGAGAATTGATTAGGAATCCGTAGATTATCCACAAGATCAACGCGATGCAGATTGTCAATAGAGTTGGCATTGAGATGCCTTCGTGAAGTCGTTGAACCATCACTCGATGGAGTTGTGGAAGCCAGGCAATGACGCCGAGCAATCCAGCCATAGCCCCGATTGCCTCAATCATGACATTTGAGAGCACAGAGTCACCTCATGGATTGTGCTCACGATTACTTTTCTCACCATCTGACCAATCATAGATGCCTCGTCCGGTCTTTTTTCCGAGTTCTCCGGCTGCGACGAGTTTCTCTAACAGAGGGTGCGGAGCATATGAATCGTCATCGAATGATTCCTGTAGATTCAGAAGAATATCTCTTCTAACGTCTAATCCAACCAAGTCGGTCAACTCCAAAGGCCCCATTGGATGCCTGTATCCAAGCACCATCGCCTTATCGATGTCAGCAGCGCTGGCAACACCATCAGAAAGCATGCGAATGGCTTCGTTACCGAGTACGACTCCAAGTCTGGAAGTTGCAAATCCAGGCACATCATTGACCAATATTGTCGTCTTGTTCATCGCTTGACCAGCACTTTGTGCGATGGCTATTGTCTCCTCGCTTGTTCTATCATGGCGAACCAATTCCAACAATTTCATGATTGGAACTGGATTGAAGAAATGCATACCTATCACTTTGTCTGGCCTGCCAGAAGCATCAGCAATATCAGAGATTGATAATGAGGACGTATTTGTCGCTAGAATACACTCTTCCTTTGTTTCCACAGCAAGTACATGGAACACTCTAGCTTTGATATCAAGATTCTCTGGCACTGCTTCAATCACCATATCTGCATCTTTGACAGCGGCTTTCATGTCAGAGAATGCGCTGATATTCGCCGACCATTCTGCTTTCTGTTCAGGAGTTGTCTTTCCACGTGCGATACCTTTGTCCCAAAACGCGTCAATAGTCTTCATTCCACGCTCCAATCCTTCTGGAAAAGCATCGAAAAGATTTGTCTTCCAACCAGTTTGAGCGCAGACCTGAGCGATTCCAGCACCCATTGTACCGGCTCCAATCACGGCGACGGTTCGTATGTCCATATCATTCGACTAACATTACTCGTTCATCACCCTTCTCGCTCTGAGCAAAGGCAACACCCCCAACGATTAGGGCAAATGCGAGTAGGAGGCTCCATCCTAACTTTTCATCCAATAGGATCCAACCACTCAGAATTCCAAACAAAGGAACGAGGTAGACGTAGAGTGCGGCAGGTCCTGCTCCAATTGTCCGGATTCCATCCGCATACCATACATAGGATACAACAGTGGATAGGATAGCAAGAAAAAGAATCGCTGCTAATGCTTCTGTGGATGGTATGGCCCATTGACTCGATGCCCCCTCCCAGATGAACCCAGGTGTTAGAAAAGCGAGACCGGTTATTGATGACCAGACGGTGATACGTAGAGGGGACATTGGCGTTTCACCTTCTGGTGCGGTTGTCATACCTCGCTTCATCGCAATAGCTGATGCCGACCATGAGAGTGCTGCCAACATCACAAACAAATCACCTAACATTCGAGTACCTGCCGGGATATCGATGTTCGGTGACCTGAGGAATAGAATCACAACACCAGCGATTGCGAGGATGCTTCCCGTTCCAAGTCGTTTAGTCATCTTCTCGTCAAGGAAGAAGATGGCGAGTATTGCAGTGAATAGTGGGTTGAATGTAATCATTAGCGATGCATCGCCGGCGGCGGTCCGTTCCATGCCGAGCATGAAGAATACCTGGTAGAGAAATGTCGAAAAGAAGCCGACAAAGCCCACAATTCGCCATTCCCTCCTGTTTGGTAATGTGAAACGTCCAGTTGACGCTAACCAAGCGATGAAGGCGAAGACTGCAACGAGATACCTGAGCCAAGCCGCAGTGAAGGTGGGTATCTCTTGAGCAAGAACACGTCCTGCCACCCAGCCTACACCCCAAATAGCGGCGACGGCGGTCAACCTCAGGTGGACAGTGAGATGTTGCACGTGATGCTGTCAATGCCCACGATGAATCAATCATTCGCGTCCATATGCTGCAAGAGCGGCTTGGAAGAGACGCTGTCTAGGCACGTCATGCTCCAAAAAGCACGGGAATGGAGCCAAGTCTTTCAGTAATTCGATAGTACCTACATAGGCACCGTAGATGAAAGGGTCTGCATTCTGAGTTGCAGGGATTTCAAATCCGAGTTTTGCAAGTCCTTTACGAGTATCATCATCCCAAATTGCATAGGTGTGGCTGGTGAAGTGTAGGTAAGCAGAGATGCGTCGTAAATCCGAGGTTAGTATTTCGTCCAGACTGTCGAATAGTAAAGTATCAGGATAGCGAATCGCGAGGAGGAATAGACGTAGCATTGTTTCCTGTTCACTGGATATTTTTAGTTGTTCCAATCCCATCCATTCGTCGATTAGACCAAACATATGGGTAGGATATGGTCTATGCACTTTGTAGAGCAACTCTTCGTACCCGTCGGGATCTTCTTCGACTTGATGATGATGCATTTCAAAGAGTTCAGGTACCCTCTCAAAGAAAGGACGTAGCCGTTCACGGTTAACAGCAAGCAGGGACAGAGTCTGCATTCATCACACGCTCCGAAGGATTGGAATTACTCCTTCCATTCACGGTATTGAATCCATTCAACGCCAGGTGCCATGTATTCTTCCATCAGTTTCTTTTCGTCAGCCGCTGTAGGAAGGTTATCTTCGAGATATTTCTGCCATTCTGAATCATTTCCATCGAATGGCTCGCCAGTGATGGTATAACGCTTGTCAGCATACTTGCCAATGCCTCGGTTGAACTTGTCCGATGGACAGAATAACTCAGGTTCACCTTCTTTCCGAGCCTTACTTGTCCGTTTCATATCTGCACGGATTTCATCGAAGTAGAGCATGCGACTGGCTTCGTTCAGGTGTTCTCGATCGGCTGCTTCGGATGATTCACGTTCATCATATCGACCTTTAACTCCGTAAACGTAAGCCCATTCTGCAGAGGTTGACTCATCAGTTCCGAATAGGTCGAGGCCGGTGCTGACCCACTTGTTGATGTATTTCTGAAGGAATGCTACGGGTATCACACCTGCTCTGACGATTCTGCGAATTCCATTCGCGCCGGTGCCTAAGTGGAAAGCTTCCTCTTTCAGCATGGGGCCCATGGAAGCAGCTAGGGGTTGGAATGAACTCGTTGAGAGCATTTTCAGTTGGTACTTGCCATCTCTGTCAATGAATTGAGTGAAACAGAAGAAATCGAGCCAATGGTCAATTGGGGCATTGAATGAACCAAGTAAGCGGGTACCATCTTGGGCATTTCTTTCGAGTAGTTTTGCGGCTTCTCGGACACCTTGTTCACCGAAGTAGGTACAGAGGAGGTAAGCCATTTGCCATCCATGGCGTTGTTCCTCACACATGATTCGAAGTGCTGATTTCCGATCGTACTCGGTAGGAGCCGTTGCAAGAAGGTGATTTTGCTGTTCTACTGAGGCAAATTCAGTGTCTCCCTGGACACTGACCATAGTTAGGATGGCATCGATTATGTTCTGTTGAGGGATTTGCATCCGGCGTTTCCACTTGGGCATACCCTCAAAATCACCAAATTCGATTGTATCGCCCGCTGAGTCCCAGTCGAAGCGGATTTCGAAGCGGTAGTCTCCGAGCCAAGCAGGATCAAAGCCAATACGAGTCTGCCATTCTTGGAATTCCTGAACCCATCCCTCAAAGTTGGGATGGTACTTCTCTACAATCTCTGTAGTGCTCATGTTCAGGGGGGGTAGATGGTGGTATTTCAACATCAGCCAAAGCCCATGGAAAGCCACTCTGCAAGCAGGTGACTAGAATTTCAATTTCCGGTGAAGCGTGGAGTTTGCTTTTCGACATAGGCCTTGATTCCAGCCTTTGCATCTTCAGATTGGAAAAGGTCGGACTGGAGTTCACGTTCTAGTGCAAGATGGTATTCGAGTGGAATCTCTAACCCACTTTGCACGCTGCGTTTGATGTTCCCAATGGCCTTCGCTGCAGCGAAAGGAAGTGTGAATCGACTGGCGTAGTCTAAGACATCTTGACGGTATTCATCGAGGGACATACTGTCGTATATATCGTGAACTAGGTCCATTTCTTTAGACTCTTCAAAGGAGAACTTCCGGCCAGTGACCATGATTTCCATTGCCTTTGCCTTGCCGACGAGACGAGAGAGTCGGGCGGTGCCACCGGTGCCTGCGAGTACACCAAGGGATACCTCGGGGAGGCCAACTTGGAAGTTGCCCTTACGACCGATTCGGATATCGGCTGCCATAGCGATTTCAAGACCGCCACCGACGGTGTGGCCGTTCAGAGCAGCGATTACAAGCTTCGGAGTTTGTTCAAGACGAGAAAGAGTCTCATTTGCATGGAGGCAGAAGAAATACTTGTAGCGCGGTGTGAGTTTGTTGAGATACTTGATACTAGCACCGGCGGAAAAGAACTTGTCACCGTGGCCTGTAACTAGGATTACGGAGACATTATCATCGAAGCGAGCTGCGAGGATTGCGTCGTCGATATCGTGCCACATCTCGCGTGTGTAGGTATTCACTGATGTCTTGTCGCCTTCAAGCGGTTCGCCATCGGAATCGGAGATAAGTTCGATGATAGCAACACCGTTATCACTCACACCGTAGTTCACAAGTCGGTTCTTCATAGGCTTCAGTTCAGGCCACTCGGACATACATCGCCCAACGGAACGGGGCATAAGAAGTTGAGGTCGAGTCTCAAGCGGCGTCATTCTCGCCGAAGGACACATGTCCTCCTGCCGATCGAACACTCTTCCACTCCTCTGCAATCTCGCGTGCTCTCTCTCCCATTTCCCATTCATCTCGCTTCAGTGCCTTTCTAAAGGGCATTCTTCGGGCGGTGCGTCCATCATCCAATCGAACCTTTCTAAGTAGCAGTCGTTTCGTAATTGGCCAAAGCATTCGGCGGGCAAATCCTGGCTTGTATAGGCGTTCCATGAACAACAACCCGTCTCCAGTTTTTTCTTGGTTTTTCATCCAATAAGTAGCGATTCGCTTGAATCCCCGGTCACCAATCCTATCCATCAGTAGGCGATTTGTTGCACTGGTTCGAATTGATGGAAGTAATGTAGAACGAATACGAACATCATATTCGGAACCCCCTCCATTGATGATGGTTTGTGCTGCGTAGACGCCACTTGTGATGGCATAACGCATGCCAAAACCCCACATGAAGTCCTGAAGTCCCCCGGCTTCACCGACGTAATACTTCCCGTCATGGTAGTAGGAAGCCGGGATGGAAAAGTCACCTTTTCCACCGACACGTTTGATGGGTTCACGATCTAGATCAGGGTACATCCGTTCGTACCAAGCAATGGTTTCGTTGAGGTATCGATTTGTTTGCTTCTGCTTACGCCATAAGCAGGTGCATATGAGGCCGACACCTTGGATGACGATGAGATATGAATAGGCACCGGGAGCTAACTTGTCATTGAGTTGAAAGGTCACATGATCAGGATGTGAGGTTCGGAACACCTCTCCAAATGCGACTGCACTGGTCTTTTTCGGACCAGCTGCAATGATGGTACATGTTGAGGGGTCTACCTTTGAACCGTATCTAATTTCAGCACCTGCCTCGGTTGCCATTCGTTTGAATCCCTGGTCGATACAGTGTTTGTCTGTACCTCTTTCGACAATTCTGAATGCTAATCGTTCACTGCGTGGAACGGTAATTGTATCATCTGGGTGGGCGAGGTCCATGTGTTTGAAATCAGTTGAACGGAAGGCATCGGGATCTAGCCCCCATTCTCTCATTTCATCAAAGAAGTCACGGTTTTGTGTCCAATTTTCGAGTCCTTGAAAATCTCCATCGAAACGAGCTCCGGAATCCTTTCGTATCTCATGGACAACAACCTTTCGGCCTGCTTTAGCAAGAATTGTTGCCGCTGCGAGGCCGGACAAACCTGCTCCGAGGATGTGGATAGCCTCATCGGACATGGTGTCTCCCCGAACAGCCATGCATCAATGTGACCAAGAATGCTCCGAAGCACCTTTGCCTTCGATGCCATCCACGCGTCATGGCCGAGCGTGTGGTAATCCATGTTGAGGCCGAGTTCCTTGATTCTGAAGGCCTTCGGTCAAAACTAGATTTATCCGGTTGTGGAGGCATCGTATCTTTTCTTGGGATTACACGAGGTGTAGAGGAGGGTTTTGAGGTTCATGCGCTTGAATTTGATGCATGGGAAGAACGTCTTCCAGAGGTTTTGAATGACCTTGTTCTAGAGTCCATAGATCGCTTCGGCGTTCTCGCAGTGGCCATTTCACATCGCATCGGCCGTGTGGGAGTAGGTGAACCGATAGTGTCGATACATGTTGGTTCTGCACATCGTAAGGAAGCCTTTGAGGCCTGTTCGTGGTTAATCGATTCCCTCAAGAAACAGGCCCCATTGTGGAAGAAAGAGGTCCGCGAGGATGGAACATACTGGAAGGAGGGCTTAGGGTGACTGAAGGCATCGACGGCATTGTTCCAGTAGGGCATAAACCCATCATTGAGCGCTATGCTCGGGCAGAGGGCCGTCTACGCCTTGGTTTGAATAGCATCTCGGCAATTAGGGAAGGAGTTGTGACAAAGGGCGACGTATTGGAAGCGAGTACAATTGCCGCCATTCAAGCTGCAAAAGAGACTCCACGTGCAATTCCTCATTGTCACCCTATCCCATTAGAGAGTTGTAGAGTTGAGTGGGATTGGGATGAATCGGATCTAATATGTCGGGTGAGTGTATCTGCCCATTGGAAGACCGGTGTCGAGATGGAGGCCCTTTGTGCTGTGTCCACAGGTTTACTTTGTGCACTTGACATGGTGAAATCCTTTGAGAAGGATGATGATGGGCAGTACCCCTCTACTCAAATTCATGGAATTCGGGTTCTGGAGAAGCGGAAATCCGATGGTGAGGTTTAGACACCTAATCCACCCACGAGCCACTATGGAGCGCACCGCCGATCTGGCTGAGTCCTTCCTGAAAGCAACTGAAGCCGCTGCTATCGCTGCTGCTGATTGGCGTGGTAGGGGAAAGCGAAAGATAGCCGATGGTGCTGCTGTAGAAGCTATGCGTGCGGTCTTTGATAGTGTTCCATTCGATGGACGTGTCGCTATTGGCGAAGGGGAACGTGATGATGCACCCATGCTCTGGATTGGTGAACCCCTCGGCAATCGACAGGATGATCCTGATGCGTTGAGTATCGATATCGCGGTTGATCCGCTTGAGTGTACGAACCATTGTGCAAACGATTCACCCAACGCAATCGCTGTCCTTGCAGCCGCTCCTCGTGGGACTCTCCTCCATGCCCCTGACTGCTACATGGACAAGCTTGCAGGCCCCGCTGAACTTGCGGGAAAGATTTCTCTTGAAGGTGATGTAGCTTACAACATCGAGGCCGCCTCGCATGCTTTGGATAAACCAACTCGTGATATTCTAGCGGTGGTCATGGATCGCCCTCGCCATGAGGAACTAATTCGTGAGTTACGGGATTTGGATGTGAAGATTCGATTGATTGGTGATGGGGATGTATCTGCTGCTCTTGACGCGGCTAACCCAGATTCCGAGGTTGACATGCTGATTGGCGTTGGTGCTGCTCCGGAAGGGGTCATCACGGCTACAGCCTTGCGAGGCTTAGGAGCCCATTTTGAAGGACAACTTGTATTCAAGAACGAAGGTCATCGAGAACGTGCGGAAAGCATGATTGATGATGATATCGAGCGTATTTGGCAGCGGGACGACCTTTGCACATCAGATGACGCAATTTTTGTTGCGAGTGGTGTTTGCACGGGTTACCTCCCAGGTGTGGAATTTCTTCCAGATTGTACTGCGGTCCATAGTGAGATTATCGATGTCTTGCAGGGAACTCGCAGATTCGTGAGTAATGAGTACCCTCGTTGAGAATTTTTTTGCGAACTCTTCAAGGACTGTTGGAGGATGCTTGGAGCATGGACACAGCGCTTCTTGAATCGACAGCAAACTTCCTCGTTGGACCCGGTCGAGGCATTCTTGCAGCAGATGAATCCAATGGCACCATGACGAAGAGACTCGAATCAGTTGGGGTGGAATCTTCGGCAGAAACACGTCGGGAGTACCGTGCCAATCTTTTCGCAATGCCAACTATGGCAAAGGCAATCAGTGGAGTGATTCTTTACGATGAGACCATTCGTCAGAATGCAGTAGACGGCACTTCCATTCCGGACTATCTCCATGCTCGCAATATCATGCCCGGAATCAAGGTAGATACTGGTGCTAAGCCGCTCGCAGGTCATGAAGGTGAAACTGTCACTGAGGGGCTGGATGGGCTCCGGGAGCGCTGTGCAGAATACTTTGAGATGGGTGCTCGCTTCGCAAAGTGGCGCGCAGTCTTCCGCATCGGTGATGGGATGCCGTCTGAGTCTTGTATTTCTACGAATGCCCATGCCCTTGCACGATATGCAGCAATTTGTCAGGAGCAGGGTTTGGTCCCTATCATTGAGCCAGAGGTCCTGATGGAGGGGGATCACGATGCTGCGCGCTGCTACGCTGTCACCGTCGATGTTTTGGCCGCAACATGGGATGAATGCAAGGTCCAAGGAGTGCATTTACCCGGTGCCTTGCTAAAGCCAAACATGGTACTTCCAGGCAAGGGTCATTCAGTGCAGAGCGATGTTGAGACTTGTGCTCGTATGACTGTAGATTTACTGCATGAACACGTACCACATGAAATTCCGGGAATCGTCTTTCTTTCAGGTGGACAAACCGAGGTTGAAGCGACGGCACATCTCAACATGATGAACAACATGGGCCCCCATCCTTTCCAACTGTCCTATTCCTATGGCCGCGCTCTCCAAGCTACCACACTCAAGACATGGGCTAAGAATCGAGACGATGTTAGTGTAGCACACGAGGTATTCGCCCATCGATGTGAAATGGCGCATCTAGCACGTTCTGGCTCTTGGTCCGCTAATCTTGAGGTCTGAGCGTTCATGCGCATCGTATCGTGGAATTTGAATGGGATCCGTGCTGCAATCCGAAAGGGGCTGGATCTTTTCATTCAAGAATTGGATGCTGATATCTGGCTTTTTCAGGAAGTCCGTGCTCTTCCTGAACAGCTTCCCAAGGATTGGTCTCCGCCTTCTGACATGCAAGTAGAATGGCACCCTGCTGAAAAGAAGGGATATTCCGGGGTAGCAACATGGGGCAGAGAAGAATTCACAACCGTGAGTACTGGCATGGGCCGGGGAGATGACCCAGAGGATCTTGAGGGTAGAATTCTCGTAACACAGCATGGTAGTTTCCGATGTATCAATACATATCTTCCGAGTGGTTCATCGAAAATTGACCGACAGTTGTACAAGGAGAGATGGATGGAGAACTGGGCTGAATGGTTGAAACCCGAGTTTACGAGCGAAGATCCAGTAATTGTCGCGGGTGACTTGAATATCGCTCATGAGGAGATTGACATCTGGAATGCTCGTAGTAACATGATGTCATCAGGATTCCTTCCGCATGAGCGGGCATGGTTCAGTCATCTTCTTGAGAGTGGTTGGCACGATCTTTGCCGCGAACATTGGGGACCTGTCCAAGGCCCCTATTCGTGGTGGTCAAATCGGGGGCGAGCACGGGAAGAAAACAAGGGTTGGCGTATCGATTACATATTGGGAAATGATGCTGCGAAGACACTATTCAAGGATGCACGTATTGTGAGGGCAGGAGGGCTTCAGGTTTCTGACCATGCGCCTGTAGTCGTTGATTTCGATATCTGATTAGACTCGACGTCGTAATTTTTCCATCCGCCCGTCTGCGTCTCCGAGCGCGTCTAGGCATCGAGGGACATCAGCGACTTCGTGGGCCTGTTTAGCACCCGCGACAGCAGCTTCACATTCTAATCGTTCATTATCATCAGGACCAATTGCTGCCTTCTGTAGTTGATTCCTGAGGTTTTTCCATTCATCAAGTAGGAATTCAAGGAGTTCTGTGGCTTCTCCTAGTGCAGTGGTACGTGCATCGAGGTCATTTGTTAATTCATCCATAGACTCCGCTGCAGCCCTCCAAAATCCCTTCTTAGTATCATCAAGGATTTGCCCTAATCTGCTTTCCCAATCAGCCTCATCAGACCAACCCACCCATCGCTTGCGTAGGGTCTTGCGTTGTCTTAGTGAACGTTGAACACTCGCTTTTGCTTCCTCGGTAGCCTCGATTTCCCTTTGAATAGAATCTGCCAATCCCCTAGCGAGAGAACCATCGCCACTCTTCAGTGCCTCTTCGGCTCGGTTAAGCATCTCTTCCCAGAGTGTGACATCAAGACCGTCAGTTCGTGCAATCAGATCTTTTGCATTTTGAACTGCTTCAGCGGCTGAATCCATTGCTTCACCAAGATTGTTGACATGTGCAGGAATTGCCGATGCGATGGCCATTGCATCTCCCGGCTCTTCAGCATCCATTGCGTCTTGTGCTGCTTGTAGAAGCACTTTCATCCGGTCTAAATCGGTTCCAGACAAGCCTTCCATGGATTTCTCAGCTTCACGGACTGCCTTTTCTGCGTCTGCCCAATTTGCGATAATATCCTGCGCTCGTGTCTTTGCGTGTCGGTACAACATTTCTCCTTCTCGAAGACTACCAAGTTCGACTTCTCTTCGCCCTTGTTCTAGTGCTTTCAAAGGGCGTTCAGCGAGAGGCGCAATTTTTGTTGCTTCTTCGACGAATGCTGCCGCATCTTCCTCAATCACCGTTATGTCTTCTGAGAAACTCAGAATGCGCTCAAGGTCATCTTCTGCTTGTCGGAGTAGGTGCATACCTTCATCATAATCGGTCCAACCAACTTCGTTTGCTTTAGAGAGAAGAGATATTGCCTGATCGATGACAGTGCCAGAAGCTCGCACTTCTAGAAGACGAAGTTCTAGGATATCGTATCGTTCTTTGAAGATGCGCCTTTGTGTTCGATCATTTTTGCCAAGTCGAAGATCGAAACCGAATATGAGGCCGGTTAACAACAGAGCGAGAAGATACATCGCAACTTGTTCCTCATGAATTTCTGCTATGCACCATGCTGCAGCGATACCGATTCCGAGTAGTCGTGTCATAGCCCGATATCTGGTGACCTCAGATCGTTCTTCTTGTCCGAAGATCATCGTGTTTGTAGCTATCAGAATAGTCCCAGAAAATACCCACCCCATTCCGGCTAATTGACCCTCTTGGTTCACGGGTTCAATTGCGTATGACAATCCTGCTACCACGAGGACTGGACCGACCATTCCACTAAGAGTGCCAATTCGATACCTCTGGTTAGGCCCAAAATCTACGAGATCTGCTACGAGGAGCGAGCATCCTAGAAGGGCAAAAAGTGGCACGAAGCCATTGGATGAGGTCTCTCCAGATAGTGCAGGGAAGGCGATGTATGCACCAAGAGCTACCAATGCTAGCGTGGTAATCAGGCCGATGGTATCAACAGGACGCCGCCAGGCGGAGAGAGCTTGTCGGACACGCTGTTCCTTGGGGCCCATTCCCTCTTCCATGAACTCAGAGATGTGTTATCCTCCATGAATCGACCGGATTCATGAGCGTCCGAAGCGCCGATCAAAGAGGACTCCTGCCGTGTACGCGATTAGAACAATCCAGATAATCATTCTAGCAGTATCTCGCCAAGCAGGTTCCACTACAGGGCCGGCACTGGATATACTCTCAGTTTGCCCATCTTTTGTCCATTCAACTATGATGTTCTGTGTTCCACTGGGTAGGTCATCGAATTCAAGATTAAGCGCAAGAATGCCTTCAGAATCGATTGTAGCAGGTGGTAGATATCCTCCATCGCATGAATCCACCATACATACGATTACATCATGGGGCTCTGAACCCATGTTCGCGATAACAACCCTAATTGTCGCAGATTGGCCACTTATGCCTCCATCTACAATCATGACATCCTCAATTCTTGGTTGAAACATGTTGGAGGGGTGTATTTCCACGATGGAAGAATGACTTCCGATATTACCTGCTCGATCAATACCAGTCACAACAAGGCTGTGCCGTCCTCGATTGAGTCCATTTATTGGAAATTTTTGTGCCTCTTCCCAAGAAGCATTCTCAAAGAGAGAAACGTCGTTGATTGAAGCAGACCAAAGTATGGTATCGATTGGGTCGAGGTCATCGAATGATTCAGACATATCGATCTCGATAGTGGAATCCATTTTGGCTATATTCGTCAAGCCAATTGGGAATCCATTAACAAGAATTGAAGGTCTCGGAACTGGTCCGAAGAGATCAAGCGAGGTCACAGACCATTCCCTTTCTATGGTATTCCCCACAGAGTCAGAGACCTCAAGTTTCAGCCATCGAACCGCGGGTTCTCTCTCTTTATGTCGCTCTTCAATCGTCATGTGCATGCCGTTGATGTGATCGCCTTGAGGCCACATCTCAGCAAAGTAGAGGCGATTTTCTCCTATTCTATTCCATCCTTCACTTCGGTTAGAGGTTAGGACAATTTTTGTCTGTTCACCATTGGTGTCGTTAGCATGGATGTCAACGATGATAGTACTTGTTGCATTAATGCCGAATGCGTTCATAGATTCTATTTCGTGTAGAATTTGTGCCCAGTAGGATGGATGATCCTCGAGCATTACAATTTCCCAGTTAGGAGGGGTGGAATCGAGGACTAGGTCATGGGTGAGAACGGTACGGTTTCCATGGGAATCAACACAGGTAGCTTGGATTAACACCTCATCCCCTTCCGATTGCTCTGCAGAATCAAAGGTAATCGAGAAGTTCTCTCCGTTATGTGCACCAGATAAATCATCTCCAATAATTTGCCATTGCATCTGAACGTCACCTGGACTTGAATCGATACAAGTCATTGTTTGTTCGATAGGGCCTCCAAGGCGGGCGTAGTTACTAGACAATCCAATGCCATCAATCGAGACTTCTGGAGCTTCATTCTCCGCAATAATCATCAAAATTTCACCAGTCACATCCATCGAAGAACGTTGGACAGTAATCTGATTCGCATTTGCTAGAATATGTTCAGATTGCGGACTTTGTCGCATCTCCCATTCATTGGGGAGCGTTATGCTCAAATCTATACTATCACGAGAATCACCTCGGAAAGGTACAGATAATTTTCGAATCACATCGTTGTCACTCTCTGCTCCAATTCGGCCGGATTCAGTCCATCCCCAGATGATACCATCGTCGAGAACTCCCGGCGAAGAGGGTTCAATCCAGACATCCCTAGGAGAGATGGGTGGATATGCAAACATCGCCCTATCATCTAGAATACAGCAACCTACATGGCTTCCATTCCACCAGTGCAAACTTTGTAGCATAGCGCTGAAGGAGGCGAATTCTATCTCCTGAATTGTGCCGTCCCAATTACCGTGAAATCGATCAATTTGGACACCAATTCCTGAAGTGGTTGCGGGGAGTGATCCGTGACCCATTAGTGAATCAAATCGATGATTAACAGAGAAGTCTGCTTCTATGGGCGTGTTTTGATTAAGTGTAGGATTAACGAAGACAATGGACGCAGAGCCGGAAGGTAAGTCCCGTATTTCCAGGGGCGAATTTAACCATGTTTCAATATCCTCAAAGAGCGCATCATCGATGATGTGTGCTTGGGCTTCGATTTCACCGTTATCAAGCCGCCAGAGGTGCCATTCCCCCCCACTAATTCTTGGTATAAGGTGGTCAATGGTTCCGTTCATATCGATAATTTCGGACCAACCACTGGGTGAGTGTCTAACTAGGATGGAACCATTCCATTGCGAATCGCTGGCCATCAAGCGAAGATTACCAATTGCTGTAGCATCAATCAGATTTTCTCCAGTCCATTCGATTAGACGTATTTGTTCCCCTTCACGAATCTCAATCCAGCCTTTCGAAGCATTCGGAAGTTGAATTGAATCGTTAGTTATCAAATTCGATTGCCATCCAATGGTTCGGTTTGTGAGTGTTTGAATCGTTGCCGTCTGCCCGTTACCAGTCAAGTTTACTTGTTCTTCGATGAGGATTTTGACATCCAAAACGATGACATCCGTTCCATTGGGATGAATGACCTCAGATCGTTCGATGTATGCGCTGCTAGTAAATATCTCAGGGCGAAAGGATTCAGAAGAGTTCCATTCCATGGAATACATTGTGCCCTGTATATCAGTCGAAGATGAGAGGATTCGTCCAGACCATGGATCTATTAGTTGAATCGTAACATCTTGTACAGCGTAAGATTCTCCGGAAGAATCGAAGAATCTGAACTCAATACCTGAGGTTTCGGGTGCTTCTTCCCCATATAGAGGGGTGCTTGAGAGTATCAATAGAGAGAGGACAAGGAAGATGTGTAGACGAAAGGGATCACCCCCATCTCTTCCCATCGTCATGGATGATAACGCTACCTTGCCTGTCAAGAATTAGGGGGAGGATGCGATGCTCAGCATCGAGTTCCTCTCGTAGCGCTTCACGAACATTTGAATCCCCGTGAGCGAGGAAAAATCCGCCGCCTCCTGCTCCCAGTAGTTTGGCTCCAGAGGCTCCACAACCAAGGATCCTGTCATGTAAAGCGTCCAGATAGTCGCCCGTAATTCCATCTACGAGCGTTCGTTTAATTTGCCACGATGCTTCAAGAAGTCCGCCTACAGTTTCAAAATCGCCTCGTTCAATAGCTCCTCTGACCTCGAATGCTTGTTCTCGTAGACGTTCTAGTTCTGCCATACGGTCCCCAGTCTTTTCTTTTTGTGCAGAAAGTACAGAAGATGCGCTTCTAGTCATACCAGTAAAAACAAGAGTGAACTCAGATTCAATTCGGTTAACAATCGATTCAGACAATTCCAATGGATCAATACTAACGCTTCCATCAGGTAGGAAGCCGATTGTATTGGCCCCTCCCACTGCGGCTGCGAACTGATCTTGTTTCCCGATAGGTTGTCCCAGTACCTCTATTTCGATTCGACAGGCCTCTTCGGCTAATTGTACAGGATTCATAGGTCGGTCTACGAGGGTGGAGAGGGCATTGAGGAGACCGACTGTAACGGAGGAAGAGGACCCTAGCCCCGTTCCTCTAGAGGGAATGTCTGCGATGGTTGTAATCTCCACGCCATGAGTTAATCCAGTGGATTTCATTGCTTCACGAACCAGATCATGCTGGACTTTATCTAACGAATCTACGAGCTCCATATTTGAGTATGAAACACGTATCTGTTCATCGAATCTAGGATTGACAGTTACATAGAGATAGCGTGCCATTGCCATCGAGGTAACTGCCCCTCCGTGTGGGCTTTGTTCGTAGAATGCAGCAAGATCGGTACCTCCGCCGCAGAACGACGCTCTTACCGGGGTCCGGCTGATGAGCATGCTTCTCCGACGGTACCCCTTCACATGAAGTCCACGGAAGCGGGCCTATCTGGGGGTTCAGACCACGGGAAGGAATATGGTCGGTTTCATCCCGGTAAGGAAAGAGGGGAGAGCCATGGGCAGTCTCATTACGATGGATGACTTGACGAACGAAGAGATCATTTCGATTCTCGACATAGCCGAAAAGATGCTACCAATTGCACGTGGAGAGGCGCACACTCCGATACTTGCGGGTAAAGTATTGGCGAACCTCTTTTTCGAACCCTCGACTCGAACTAGGATGTCATTTGAAACTGCTATGAAGCGGCTTGGGGGAGCGGTTCTGAACCTTGGAGACGTTTCGACTTCTTCGGTTGTCAAGGGCGAAACCTTGTTTGACACGATGCAGATGATGGATGGTTATGCAGACATTGCCGTTATTCGACATCCACGTCAAGGTGCAGCGAAGTATTCGTCAGATGCAGTCCATATTCCAGTAATTAATGCAGGCGATGGCGCAGGTCATCACCCTACTCAGACATTGTTGGATTTATTCACAATCCGGACATGCCATGGTACACTAGAAGGCCTCGAAGTTGCTCTTGTAGGGGATTTACGTTATGGTCGAACAGTCCACAGTCTTTCTGGAGCACTTGCCCGTTTCGGCAGTTCACTCACATTCATCTCTCCACCTTCCCTTTCGATGCCTCAGGAAATTGTGCAGGATCTTCGTGATTCTGGTGTGAATATTGTGGAAACGGATGACCTCTCGGGATCAATCGATACATTGGATGTCATTTACATGACGCGCATCCAGAAGGAACGTTTCCCTGACGAGGAAGAGTATCGAAAGGTTGCAGGTGTCTTTTGTTTGACTGCTAAGGACCTTGTAAACGCTAAGAAGGACATGATTATCATGCATCCGCTTCCGCGTGTTAACGAGATTTCTCCAGATGTTGACTCGACCCCTCATGCCAAGTACTTCGAACAAGCTTTCTACGGCGTTGTAGCAAGAATGGCCTTGCTTTGTCGTCTTCTTGAGATAGACGTTCAGGAGGTGATTGGATGAGCGAACAGGGAATGAGGCGTGTAACAGCAATTCAGAATGGAACGGTTATCGATCATATCCCTGCGGGTTCATCATTGAGCGTGCTTGGCATGTTGGGTCTTCTTGATTCTCGAAGCACTCCTATTTCTCTTGTCATGAACGTTCCAAGCAAGAAGTTGGGGCGGAAGGATGTGATTAAAGTCGAGGATCGTGAACTTACTCAGGAGGAACTAGACCGTCTAGCAATTATCGCTTCAAATGCCTCTGTCGCTATTATCAGGGACTTCAGGGTCGCGGAGAAGAGAACTGTTGAACTCGGTTCGGAATTGGTGAATATCGCACGTTGTTCGTTTTCAAACTGTATTACCACTAATCCGAGGGAACCACTTCCACATCGCTTGGTTGTACGCAGTATTGAACCAATGGAATTGAGATGTGCTTATTGTGGTAGGATTCAGGAAATAGATGCCCTCGTTAAGCATTTGATTTGAGACCTATTTTACGGAGAGATTAGAACTGGCTTTGCAATGTGGTATTCATGGTTCACTTGACAGAAAATGATCGTCTTATCTTGGACGCTTTACGGCGGAATAGTAGAGCCACCGCTCGTGCAATTGCTGAGTCTGTTGGCCTGAATCAACATACTGTAAGCCGACGGATTGTCCAGTTGGAAGAGAGTGGAGTCATCCGTCAATATACGATTCGTGAGAGTGGGGCAGGATTGTCCGCGTTAATTCGAATCAAGGTCAGTCCCGGAGCAAAGGAGATTGGTGCTTTAGGTGCGGAGATAGGCACTTGGCCAGGAGTGGATACTGTGTTCGAAATAGCAGGTGAGGCTGATCTTATTGCCCTTGTTCATGTTTCTGATACGAGATCCCTTCGCAGCCTCCTCGATCGCATCTGGGAGTCCTCATCAGATCAGATTGCATCGACAATCACGGAACTCGTTCTGGAACAGTATTGACCAGTTCTTCTTAACCGAAGGAAACATGAGGTCGAACCTAGAATTCTCACCATGGCGGATGAGCCGACAGTGGTTCGAACGCCGAGACTTGTGCTCATTGCAGGGGCTACCGGCACGGGAAAGTCAAGACTTGCCCACATGGTCGCACACGAGATGGGATTCAGTCGATGTGTGTCTACCGATACGATTCGAGAGGTCCTTCGGATTGGTCGTTCACCTAGTGATTCTCCCGATCTCCATAGGTCCAGTTACTCCCATGGATCTACAAATGATCCAGTAAACGATTGGTTAGATGCCTGTGATCCTATCCAGCCAGGTATATCCGCAGTTATCGATAGAGCTCGATCTCAGGGTGTAGATCTTGTTCTTGAAGGAGTACATCTAGTTCCTCAGTCCAATTGGATTAGAGAATGGCGTGATAGCGGAGGGCGCGCAATCGGGATTTATGTGACGGCTGATGCGGAGGCCCAACATCGTGGATTTATCCTTGAGCGTGAATCCAGTAGTTACCGTGGTTCTGAAAGATATATGATGGCGTTTGAACGCATTCGGGCAATCCAACGTGCTATGATGGAACGAGGCCGTCTAGCCGAATGGGTCCGAATTGATCCCCTTCTCCATGAGGATCCATTGATTCGAGTCCGTCAGAATCTGATATGATTAAGCTACACTGATTTCAGCGTATAGGTCGATGAGGAGGCGTCCGTTACGGTCGGCAATACCTGCTTCAGCAACTACGGTACAGATATTGGATTCGATTGTTGTATCAAGGTTGACAAGTATGATCTCTACACCTCGATGCTCACCGTGCCGCATTAGGTCAGCCTTTACACTGTTCGCGGCATCTAGGCATTTTTCTTCAGCATCTGAAGTTCCGTTCAAGTTATCGAATCGGTGCTGAATTGATGTTTCCCAGACATCATTGACCTCCTCTGCTGTTTGGAGCACAGCATCGTCGGAAGCATCGTAAGGCTCTCCCATCCCGACGACTTTCACACTGTAAATTGCCATCGATAATAGTGCAAGAAGGAGGACCACACCAGTGGCAAGGAGCATCTGTGCTTCTTCATCGGACATGGATCTCCTCATCATGATCCTCCTCCAATGTGCCAAACCTGTATCCCTATGGTCCACAGGTGTCCATCCACGTGTTTCAGATGCATTACTGACAAGCTTTGAGTTGGAGGGATTTCGGCTGCTCCACTCCGTTTCATAGTCCCGGAGTCCACGGCCAACCAACAGTTTCCTGCTATGGTTTCAGGCAATTGTTCGAGTATCAGATTACAAGCTTCATCACGGCGATCTGCTTCAAGGTGACTTTCAAGCATGGACAATCCATCATCATCCACTATTGCAGCGGAAAGTAGGTGTGCATCTTCGGCGGCAAGACGTAGAGAGGCATCTGATGCAATTGCATTCGTATCCGGTACCTGGAGTTGGATAACAAAGGCTGCAGCGAGGAAGAATAACCAGAATAGTGTAATCATCTCAATCATGTGGACTTGGGCGGAATTTTCCTGAAACGAATGTTTCATTCAATCACCCAGGAGCAGTCCTACCAATCGAGTGTACGAGTCCTTCCGCCATCGGTACTCCAATGAGATCAGGGGTAAAGGCGACAAAGTTGAATGCTAATAGAGCGAGAATTAGCATGAATCCGGAATGTTTCATTCCATTCGATAATCGACCAGTTGCCATTAGCCCTGCCATTGCACCATTACCTACGGCTTGCGCCGAAACTCCGTAGAAGAACACAACAAGGAAGAATAGTGGATCTACTGCATTGATTTGCATGTTTCCGATACTCTCTGATTCGCCTCCACTGTTGGATGAGGCAATTGCAGGGATAAACACCTTTGACAAAACGACGATAACGCCCATGAATACAAGATATGATACCCATATGACGGAAATATACGATGCGATTGCGCGCACACGTTCACCTTCAAGGAATTTAATTTCTCGAGAATCGTTGGCAGCAGTAACTAGAATGTCGGAGATTTTTCCGCCGGCCTTGTTTGCTTCATCAACTAGAGATACGGCTCTGTGGACTAGAGGTGTGTTGACTCGGCCTGCGAACAGTCTCATTACGTCACCAAAGGGGATACCCCAAGATAACTGATCCGACATTTTTTGGATGTCATCGTTTAGTGCTCCGTATTCAGAACGAGCAAGCGTACGAACTGAGACCACCATGGAGAGCCCCCCCTTCCAATATTCTGCGAGGTCACGTAGGAAATCGGGGAACTTATCCTCGATTGCTTTGATCTTTCGAGCCTGTGCATCTTTGTAGATTGAGGGAGGGAATACTGCAATCAAAAGTCCAATTCCAAAGAAGTTCACGAAGATAGTCGGATGAGTCTTGAACGGCCCGAGTTCAACTTCTGGCCCAATCCATAGTGATTTGTTGTTCATGTTATCCGGAATCCCATCGTATGCGTCCACTGATACAGTGAATTCAAAGGTTCTGAGAGTAGGTTGTCCCGGTTCAATCTCAACCCACACTTCGTATCGCTTGTTGGCTTCTACAGGGACATTCTGAAGGCCACAATCGTTTGAGTTTGCAACAACCTGTGTACTATCTTGTACGCTTGTTGTCATGTCATAATACCGTTCAACGATGGAGAGTGTGAATACACCATTGTTGTCTGCTTCAGAAGTACATTCGATATTGGCAAATTGTTGAGGATGCGGCATAGTTCCAAGCCGCTGTTTGTCAATACCAGGAACTTCGAAGAATCCCGCACCACCAGGTGACCCTACCTTTGACCATTCCTCGGTCCAAGTCTCTGTGCTAGCAGATTCTTGAGTAAGGAAGCAAGATTCGTTATCCGAGTAGGTTGGTGGTACAGGACTATTCGGATTAAAGGAGTCAGGGCAAGCCATATTGAGGAACATAGGCATCTGATTTATTGGTTTGAATACGAGATCAGCATTGGTAATCCAGAATCCCATACAACCTACACCGAGCATCATACAGACAGAGAGGATGATGGTGAAGTTGGTCTGGGTACGGTCGTCCTTTGGGAGTTCCAACCTTACCTTGATCTTCTTCTTCTTACGGTTCTTTCTCGCCACCGCACATCCCTCCTATTCACATCTCCTGTTCTTGTGACATCAGCCACACGAAGAGGGAATACGCAACGTGGATCATTGGCAGAAGCCCCATTACGATACCATAGACCATATTTTCAGAAATCTGAGAGCCTGCGCCAGACACCCAGAACATAATGACAAGCATGACAATAAGGAAGAGAGGCATTGCGACTGCGACAACAATGTATGTCTCAGCGAACATTGCAAGGGTCTCTAGGAACTGTGTTAGCCGTATGCGGTTCTCACGCATGTAGTGCTCTGCACGGTTGAGGAAGTATAGCTTGAGATTTCCTCCAGAGGATAGGGTACCTACCATACCTTGGAAGAATTCTGTTACCCAAGTAGAGGCGGCCCGATCAACGGCGAGTTTGACTGCGGTGATGATATCATATCCAAACAAGGTCATGTCACGGTAAATCATTGAGGAGTCGTAAGCAATGTCGCCGTAGATATCACCGTTCTTCGCAAGTGATCTGAAAATCTTCACAGGGGTTGCATTTGCTGCGGACATCGCTGCTGTGTAGGATGAAGCATAGGGTAGAAATTTCTCGAGTCGTTCAGCACGTGCAGCGCGTTTACGTTCGGCCTCGCCGCCAAAGTAGCGATTGGACATAACAGGAACGATAAGGCCGAGAAGACCTACAACCAGAACTTTCCACAGTAGAGGAAAGGTCTGTGTAGTGTAATGCGGGCAACCGTTCCCTGGAAGAGATGGGTTGAGATCGTTCTTGTGCCAGAACTCCCAATCTTGACACGGCATGATTGTTGCCGCATCCTGAATAGATTCGTAGATAGCAATCAATCCAGCACTTGGGAGGAATACGAAGGTGAGGAGCGCGCCACATCCGAACATGACAGCGATTGTACTCATCAATTGAGTCGATTTGTAAACCTCTGGCATGACTCTGATATCTGCTTGAACGAGTAATTTAGTGAGGTCGCCATCTCCTCTGGCGCGATCACGGTACATTCGTCCAAAGAAGGCAGTGGAGAATTTCTGCCATGGCGTAAGGGTCATGCCTTCGAAATCGTAGACCTTTTCCCTCGATTTCCGTTTCTTAGCCATCCCTCTTCCCTCCGGGTTCAACGAAGGCCATCGACGCGGGCGAGGATCTCCTCAGGCCTGACGTAGAACTCCGTGATGATCTGTGCGACCTGATCCGACTTTCGGATATCGTTGAGCACCATCCAGTCGAGGATGCGCTTACGGGTCCGGAGTTCATTCCTCATCCGCTCTTGGCTGAAATTAATCTTGACCATGATCTTCTCAAGGACGTACGACTTACCACTGAAGTCGAAATCATCCCTCGATGGGTCCCACTTGAACACTTCATTGGTGATGATTTCTTGGCTATGAGGGTCTACGCCGACGATTTCTACAATCTGCTTGGTTCGACGTACACGACGCCCGTTAATCCTCGTCTGAATTTGAATGGCTATTGCTTCAAGTGCAGGTAGAAGAACACGCGGGATATCGATTGGCTTGTTTTCCAAACGGTGGACAAGAGAGGCAGCAGAATCGGCGTGAACAGTAGAGTAAGAACAGTGTCCTGTGGCCATCGCTTGGAATAGAACATAGGCCTCAGAACCACGGATTTCACCCACAATGATGTATTCTGGCCTCTCACGGAGAGCTGCCTTTAGGAGTTCGAACTCTGTAATTTCTCCTTCTGAGGATTCACCTCCAAATCCTTGACGAGTAAGACCTGGAATCCAGTTTGGTTGAGGGATATTCACTTCACGCGTGGATTCGATACTGACAATTTTCATTTGCCATGGAATGAAGAGACACATCGCGTTCAAGGTCGTAGTTTTTCCAGAGGCGGTACCACCGACGAATAGCATTGAAACACCCTGCTGAAAAGCAATCCATAGGTAGGCAACCATCAGGCTGGTCATAGTTCGGAATGCCACGATATCGCACGGGCTGAACGGGTCTTCGCGGAATCGACGAATACAGAATGCAGAACCACGAGTCGATACTTCACGACCGAGTTTCATGACAATCCTAGACCCATCCATTAGCGTCGCGTCGAGTAGAGGTTCTGCCACAGAGATGTGCTTACCACAACGTTGAGCGAGCTTAATCACATATGCTTCTAACTCATCATCTGTTGGCCATGCAATAGTTGTCTCAACAGACTCAAATTTCCTATGATATGCGAAGATAGGTACATTTGTACCATCTAGCGAGATATCCTCCACATTAGCATCATTCATCAGAACGTCCATTCGGCCATAACCAATTAGATCACGTCGTATGTAATAGAAAATCTTCGATCGCGACTTTTTGCTAATCTTCATCCGATAGGATTTGATAATCTGGTCCATTGCTGCACGGAGGTATGCGACGGGATCAGCATCAATTTCCTCTATGTCTGCATTGAGTGCTTGAACGAAGATATCCATAATCTGGTCTTTCTGTTCTGTCTCTTTCTTGTTTAGAGGTGGTTCAATCACTTGGTAGAGCACGTTCAATGTACGCAGGTCACGGACAATACGTGCAAAGGAATGCGGCGGAGACACTGGATATTTGTCCAATTCTTCGAACTGGTTCTGTTGCTTCTGGCGCTTTTTTCCTTGGCTGCCCCGTCCTCTCCGCGCCATGGTGTCACCTCAGTGCATACGGAATACGTATGAGGATTGGCATAACCTTTGGCCTTCAACACCCCTCGCCGAGGCCTTCCAAGAGGACTTTCACCTCTTCCCGGAAAGAATTGATGTCATACTCATTCTGGATTCGATGTTTCGCCTCACTGATTAGCGCTTCAACACCCCAACTCCTCTCTCTTGTATCGCGTGTAGTTGTTCCTTCATCATCTGATCGACCTCGCCCCCTCAATCGAGAGTTTCTCGTATCCTCAGACGCGATAATCGCGAGAATATCCGGTTCCTCTCCCATTAGTTCAACCAGGGCTTCTTTCTCGGGTGTGCTTCGCATCCCGTCGATGATAACTAGTGGATGTTTGTTGATTGCATTACGGATTTCAGGCCATAATCGCCTCAGAACTATGTCGTCCCCGAATTCTTTGCGAAGATCGACTGCTACCTCACCAATGTTGTCTCCATTGGGTTCAAGACCTCGTTTCGCAGTCTCTGCTCTGATTACATCTCCCATCGTGATTACAGGAATCCCCATCATTACGGCAATTTCGGAGGCCACACTCTTCCCTGAGCCGGGAAGTCCTGTTAGCACGAGGATTCTTGACATGAGGGGCATTCTCCATTCATTGCTCATCAATACACCGTGTTTTTAGTTCTCAAACGGTGCACTCCTCCACTTCCGATCGATTAGGCGTAGGAATAGGAAGGAGAATGAGAGAAGAATAGCACAGATGCCCATGATATAGGTCATGTCGGTAGATTGGCGATCTTCTAAAACGAGTGCCTGTGCTTCTGCGTCAAGGCCGGAAGATGAGACCTGCATGCCCCAGTTTTCCAATAATGTGGTATCACCTTGTGTCCATGACAGAAGGAAGAGGCCAACGAGAGGGAACGCAGTTGCCATCCAGAAGCGTGCCATGATGCCGCTGTCAAAGATTGCTTTGTTCGGGCGTAGCCCCATTAGCCAAGCAGAGAGTGAGACGATGTAGATTGAGTTGGCAAGCATTACTACCATTGAGGACAGCATCACATCCCATTGATCCAGCATCCACGCCATAAGGAGTATGAATAGGACTCCTATCCAACTGGTTAGTAGAAAGTAGGTCCAAATTTTTGCTCGCAGCAGCTCAGGTACCGATACAGGCATTGTGTTGAGGTGATCCGGTGCATCGATAGCATTGAGCCAGGAGTAGAAATTGAATCCAAAGAAGCCGATGAACGGAGCATAGGATAGAAGATTGAACGGGATTGGGAATGCAGCAAACTCCGCTCCCCATGCCATAAGGAGGAGGAAAAGAAGGGGTACAGCGAAGGATCCAAGCATCTTGAATAGTGTCCCTGATCGAAGGACATCGACAATTTCCTTGGCGATAAGAATCCTCATGCGACTGTCAGATTTTAGCCCAAGTTTCCCAAGTCGTTCATACATTGGAAGAAACAAGTCATCTCTTCCAGAAATTCTGACTTCAAAATCTTCAGGCAGTAGGCCAGCAGCAATCCATGCAATGAGGCTGCAAATCAGGAATCCAAGAGGCGTCCACCAGAAAATAGCGGTAGCATGGGCGTAGAGTCCGATGATTACACGATCAATTGGCATGACGTCGATATAGACGCCGACTCCAAGAATTGCTGCAATAATTGGGATGCCGAATGTGAAGGGTTGACCTCGTGACATCAAGGTTGAACCGAAGAAGGATAGAGCGATTCCTTGTGCCATTGTGAGTGATACACACAACAGAAATGGTAGGAGGGATGACCACAGTAGTGGCGTCGATATCCCAAGAAAAGATTGTGATAGGATTCCCAAACCCATTCCAATCGTTACTGGTGTTAGAATCAGCACGATGTAGAATGCAACTTCTTTGATGTAATATGCTAGATACGTGGTCTGTAGGTCAATAGGCTGCATGGCCGGAGATGCAAGAAGAAAATTTTTCCCCCCTCCCCTTTGAGATACAATAGATTGACCGAGGAAGGCGAAACTTCCCATTCCCATTGAGAATAGGAATACCATGAGATGGATCCCCTGTCTCAACTCATCGAAGGTGAAGGTTTCCCGAGCGATTTCATCGGCATTAGCACCTACGACTCCATCTCCAGTTAGAAACCGAAGTCCAATGGTGACTGCCATTGCAACAACGGCAAGAAGTGCGGGGAAAAGGAGGATACGTCGACTTTTGGCGAAATCAACATTCTGCCGCCATTCTTCTTTGAACATCATTCGGAAAGTGATTGGGAAGGCATCGAGAAAATATGCTTCATCCCGACGGACAGACACGGTTTTCACTCCTCTTCGCTTAAGCCATCGGATTCTGCTTCAATTTCCTCAATAGAGCGCCCCACAAGTCGTATGAAAATGTCCTCTAAGGTTTCTTCTTCGGCCTCTCTGAGATCAGAGAGCCGACCCGCTGCGAGAACTCGTCCATGATCGATGACTGCTACCCGAGTACAGAGTCGTTCAGCGATTTCAAGGATATGGGAGCAGAGGAAAATAGTACCTCCATTAGCCACGTGTTCGAGTAGGAGTTCCCGACATTTCCTCTGATAGATGGGGTCGAGATTTACGAAGGGCTCATCCAAAAAAAGTAGTCGAGGCTCATGTATGAAAGCCGATGCTAGCATGACCTTTTGTCGTTGGCCCTTGCTCAAATCTTTGCAAAGCGTAGTTCGTTTATCGGTCATACCAAACCAATCAAGCCAGTAGGCCACTTTTTCGGAAAGGTCATCGACACGTCTGAGTCGTGCCACAAATTCAAGAAATTCAGCCGCTGTGAGATAGGAAGGCGGGGATTCAGATTCAGGAACGATCCCAATGTTTGCTTTGACTAGACGTGGTTTGTTTGCGACATCGATGCCCAGAATTTTGGCCCCTCCCTCAGTCGGCGAGAGTTGACCTGTAAGCAGTCGTATGAAAGTGGATTTCCCCGCTCCATTCGGCCCGAATACACCGAAGAACTCACCTGATTGAACCTTAACATCGAGAGGTTGTAGGGCGACAAAATCACCAAATCGCTTAGCGAGACCTTGAGCTTCAACCAGAGTTTCGGACACGGAGTCACTCTCCAGTCCACTCAGGTGTGCTACGCTCAAGGAATGCATTCACACCAATGTCCTTGTCCTTTGTATCGAAGAGATCCACGAACATATTGTGTTCCAACAATAAGCCGTCTGAGATTGGATTATCGAGGGCAGCCCTAACAGCGCGCTTGGCGACTTGAATTGTTAGAGGGGATTTCGAAGCAAGGTTCTCAGCGATATCCATGCCTTTCTCGGTAAGTGAATCAGGCTCAACCACATGGTTGACGAGTCCGATACGGTGAGCTTCACTAGCATCAATCATGCCACCTCCCATTACCATCTCCATTGCACGGCCGTAACCTACGAGCCAAGTAAGTCGCTGCGTCCCTCCTCCGCCAGGAATTAAACCGAGATTAATCTCGGGAGTGCCGAACATAGATCGTGGGGTAGCGATTCTAATGTCACAGGACACGGCTAATTCACTCCCACCGCCGAGAGCGTACCCATCGATTAGTGCAATAGTCGGTTTTGAGATATTCCAGACTGCCTCCCAGACATTATCTTCAAATTCAGGCCGAATTGTTTCACTGTCTTTGCCTTTGAAATCAGAGACATCGGCACCTGCGACGAAAGCATGTGGTTTTGGTCGTTTACCCTCAGGTGCCGGCCCTGGCTTTGCACCTTGGAAAATGATGACACGAACATGGTCTGCCTCATCTGCCCAAGTAGCGAGGGTTTTGATCGCCTCTTTGACTTCGTGATTTAGAGCATTCAGTTTGTCTGGACGATTTACAGTCGCGATGATGATTACTCCTGTTCCGGAAGCGACCTCTTCAATCGTTAGTTCATCGATGTCAGGCTTCTTGACCATAAGCAGGTGGAAGCGAGTTCGATACATAGCATCATGGTTTGAACCATCTTGAATCTAAATCTTCATTCTGGAGGTGGAGGCAGGTCCATGTCGCTCGGAGGAGGGGGCAGAGGGAGCCCATTCTCACCAGGTAAAGGCGGCGGCGGAAGGCCTGCAAAATCGAGAGCAGGCTCTTCTTCAGCTGCTCGGAGACCTTCATCTAAGGGGATTCTTAGGTTGATTGCCCGCGCCTCATCGATTTGGATAAGGATTCTACCGTAAGGGTGGCCAGGCTTGGGAGATTCCGGCTCATCGATAATCTGCAGCCTGTTTCCATCTTGTTTTATCAGTTCCCGAAGTTCCTCATTTCCAGTTCGCACATGTCTAGATCGAAGGGTATCTCCTCGGATTTTCGCCAATTGGCGTCTCCTTCGTTTTTCGACTATACCTCTAATCTCATCCTGAGTAGTCCGACGAGTTTCGACCACCGTATCAATCTCGGTTTCAAGCATCGATTGAGCATCAATTTCGACGACATATTCCTGTGCTTCGACGACATCTTCGATAATAGCTTGAACCTCAACGATATCTTCTTCCTCAGAGGCTTCATCCTCTTCTGTGACGATATCAACGCCGCGGGTACGCTTGATTGGTTTCTCTGGCTCAACTGGTTCAGGTAAGTCCTCATCGCCATCATCGTCTTCGACTTGTGCTTTAGCTGTGGTTTTTCGTGATTGAGGAATCGGTTCGCCGCCTGAGAACATTAGGTAAGCAAGCAAGATGAGCAGAATACCGGCGAGAGCCATCTCGGCATCGAGTGTCAAATCAATGGCAAGTAGGCCGAGTCCACCAATGAGAAGACTCGTCCAGAGCATCAATCGGAAGAAGGATGCCATTGTTCCACCTCTTCTAAGCCACAAGGTCACGCATATTGAGTTTGGTGCTTCAATCTCTATCTTCCAGCAGAGTCACAAGTCGTTCCATTGCGTTCCCACGGTGGGAAAGCATCTTCTTCTCATCGAGGGTCATTTCCGCAAAAGTGCGTCCATCTCCATCGTCGGGGATGAATAAGGGGTCGTAACCAAACCCCTCACTTCCTCGGATTTCTTCAGAGATATGGCCGCGGCACCGACCTTGGGCTACAATTTTCTCGGATTCAATCTGGAGCACTATTGTAGCTCTGAATTCGGCTCCACGGTTTTTGCGTCCATGCATTAATCGTAGAATTCCTTCAAGCCCAAGGCTCTCGAGAATGTGGGCCGAATATACACCTGGGAAACCAGGCTATTCATCGATGAAGAATCCGGCGTCTTCGACCATTACCCCCTCAATCCATTCGGATCCAAGATATTCTGCAAATTGCTCGATTTTATTGTGGGCAACAGTGGCCAGATCTTTGGCCTGTATTTCGACGAATTGTACATTCTGGGACAATATTTCATACCCTTTTGGTTCAAGAGCGTGCTTCGCTTCTCGTAACTTACCTTCGTTTGAGGTTAGGAAGAGAATCCGTTTCATCTCACCCATGGTATCGAACCCGTCCTCTAATCTCATTGAACCGTTCGATGACCTGATTCGCAGATGGTTCAGCACGGTCGTCCACTACACTTGCGTAGCCTTCTAGGATTTCATCCAAAGCGTACGGATGGAGTGGGTGACTAGCACTAAGGCATTCATTGAGGACTTGTAGGTCCTGACCTAGGGCTTCGATTTCAGATGATAGCCTACCGAGGCCGAAGTCGATTATTCCGACATAGCCAGACTCGAGGTTCAGATGTTGGCGGCTATCCCACATGATATTATGTGTAGTGAGATCCCCATGAGAAATTCCTTCCATATGGAGTGACCGAATTTGCACTCCTACCATCGTCAAAAGTGTTCTTACAGGAACTTCTTCGGAATAACCAACATCTGAACGTCCCACAAATTGAGTGGACGAAGATCGTAAGTGTTCAAACAGAGGCCGGCCGGCAATTCGTGTCATGATGATAGTTCCTGAATTGATGTCTGCATCGAGAATTCGTGGAGTATGGGTATCCTTGTGTTCCAAGTGGCGCAGGATTCGAATTTCACTGAGCATGCGCGTCTTTGTCAGTGCACGATCAAGACTAGGGTCTCGATATCCTCGAGGCCGTCTGACCTTCTTTACGGCCTCTTTACCAAACCAATATCCGAAGTGGACGAGGCCCTCTGCACCCTCGTGAATAAGAGGTCCTTCAGACCATGGCACCCCCTGCTCCATGACTCCACGGTGAAGAAGATGGATTCAAATGCACCGGGAATGACGCACGTTTGACATGAGTGTTGGACTCCCGCTGGCCTCTTGCGCATTTGATCCAGATGAGGAGGGGCATCGCCAGCGAATTATTGCAGCAAAGAATGCCTTGAAGGATCGTGTATTGATTCTCGGACATCATTATCAACGCGATTCGATAATTGAACACGCTGATGCTACAGGGGATTCCTTTAGTCTTTCACGTCTTGCTGCAGATAGTACTGCTGAACACATAGTGTTCTGCGGCGTCCATTTCATGGCAGAGTCTGCTGACATACTAACTGGGGATGACCAAGTGGTGAGTATGCCTACTACAAGGGCAGGCTGCTCTATGGCAGATATGGCGAACGTACCCGACGTCGAGGAATGTTGGGCCACCCTAATCGATGAATTCGGTTTGCTTGATCCGGCGACTCGAGATAATCCTGATTCGCCTGCTAAGGAGGAAGATGCGTTCCTCGTACCTGTGACATACATGAACAGTTCTGCAGCCCTCAAGTCCTTCGTAGGTAGACATGGTGGTATTGTATGCACCTCGACGAATGCGCGTGGCGTGCTTGAGTGGGCACTTGCACGAGCGGGAGGTAATGGCAAGGTCCTATTCTTCCCTGATCAACACCTCGGCCGAAATACTGCACTCAGCATGGGCTTCAAAGAGCAGGATATGGCGGTATGGACTCCAGGAGAGTTATGGGATGATGCCTCAATTCAAGAGGCCCGATTTATCTTATGGCACGGGTATTGTTCGGTGCATCAGAGATTCACAGTAGATCAGATTAATCGATTGCGCGCGTCTTATCCAGATGTACAAATCGTTGTTCATCCTGAGTGTAGTCGTGAAGTTGTCGATGCTGCTGATGCGAATGGTTCCACCGATTATATTCGGAAATATTGTGATGAAGCATCTTCAGGAGCTGTTATCTGCGTGGGTACAGAAATAAATCTCGTTCAGAGACTAGATACACAATATCAGGATAAATCGATTATTTGTCTCGATGATTCGGTATGCCCATGTTCTACGATGTACATGATTCACCCGCGATTTTTGGCAGAGCAACTTGAGGCAATCCTTGAGGGGGATCTGAACAGAAACGTCATCATCGTCGATGAACAAACTGCAGAAGGCGCCTCGATTGCTTTGAACAGAATGCTGGCAACTCAGTGATCAAAGTTCGCCGGCCTGCTCTCGCAAGCGCCAAACACAAATGTCGTATCGGCCGGAGAGTGCTCCGCCGCGCTTTGTGGTTGAAACCTTCTCGATGTCCTTGTCCTTGGATAGGACGTTGCCCAGCTGTTGGGGCGTAGTCCCGTGTCGAGTCGTAGTATTCACGTGCTCCAGGATTTCAGTTGTGTTAGCCTCGCCTTTCTCAGCGAGGAATCTCTTGATGCGTTCTCGTAGTCTTGTAGTTCTCATTGTTGTTCCCTCCTATTGGTCATCCATTCGACAGAAGCCCATTCACAGATTCTGTAGCCGGAAGAGAGCACCCCGCTTCTACGTACAAGATCGACGCGGACGACTTGAGAATCTGCTCGTAGCATTTTCTCTATCTCCTCAAGGCTCGCACGATTGCCATTTGCGTGTGCGTGCTCAGCGATCTCGGACGTATTCCGAGGTTTATTCTGGAGGTAGGACCGAATCAGAACTCTGAGATTCTCGCTCATTCCCTTGCCTCCTATGTCTCTAACGGCACAATCGTCGCAATGTACAACTCCAGCCGATGTAAGCGGCATGGTCGGGGGGGTTATCAAATGACCGCCGACATTTTGGAAGATAGTTACACATTAGGCTCAGAAAATACCTTCTTTTTCTGATTTATCGCTTGTTGGATATTAATAATTAACTCAATTACCCATTTTGGTGTAACCAAATGTAACTAAATCAATTGTTGAATTGATAATATATCAAGATTGAAATATGAATGTGGTTGAGACGCTTCTGAGCAGACAATGTCAGATTCAATCCGGGCCGCGAGGATTCGGGGCCGACATCGTCGTCTTATCCTCATTCAACTCGCCGTTGAGTCGGGAACTGTGTCTGAGATTGCCCAGCGAGCAGGTCTCCATGTCCCTCACGTATCGACGGAACTCAAGCGGATGCGTCAGGAGGGCCTCATAGAACTAAGTGACACCCCTGGAAGTAGAGGGGCGTCTCTTGCATTGACTCCTTCTGGATTCAGGGTGTTGGAGTCAGATGAGCTTTCGCGGATTACTGAAGAATTGTTTGAGGAACAGAAGCCAAAATCAGGAGCAGTCATCTCTATCCTTGGCCGAGATGCTTTACTCGTTCTCTCCGAGCCAGTCGAATCTTCAGTTGTGCATTTGCCATTGATTGATGGCTCATGGACAATCGCGGAAACCCGTGAAAGGAGTTCACGCCATTACAACAAGATGTTTGAGAGGATGGATGCTCCTCTTGGGAGTAACCCCGAACGATTGGAAGGGTGGTTAGATGATGCTCAATTTGGCCTCTTAAGGATTCGAGTGTTAGATGACGCGGTAATCAATCGAATTGCAATGAATCGTTGGGTGGAGATAGGAACAGGTCCTCATAGCCAGGAGCATCCTCTATCAACTGATCCAAATGCTTGGCAGTTAGGCAGAGTTGGACGCGACGGTCCCCCGGCAATGTCTGTAACTTCAGTAGTTAGTCAGGTCGCTTCTGATGAAGTGTCCATGCAACTTATTCAAATTGCAAGTGATGGTGCATTTTCAATCGGTCGTCGCCGGATTCTCCAGAGAGAGAGTACACCTCTGCCCATTGGAATCCTATCTGATTGGATTGAACTCGTTCATCCTCGCCTTCGCCCTCATGCTCGTTCTTCTCGATTAGTTGCTCTTCATGACCATCTACTTCGAGGTCGTACTGGTGGTAGAACACGCCGAATGTCTGATGTGACTCTTCGTAGATTTAGGGAAGATTTTGGAGAACGAGAATTCACGGAGGAATGGGAACATAATCACCTTACAATTAACGATCTTTCAACGACTGGGATTCAAGCACTAATTCTCTGGGCTCTGAATCGACCGATTTCCATGCCGTTAGTTCTTGATGTGCCGGTTCCTTTGCCAGAGGTGCTCTCTCGCCGAATTCATCGTTCTGAGGATTTGCGGCTACTCATTGCGCCGTGGTCTACGATTCAGATGACACGTGGCGATCGTCTTGAACATCATCCTATTCATCGCCTCCCCGATCTCCGATGGATTCGTTCAGATGGGACCGAAGGAATCGTGCATATTGGATATGGTGAGCCCTCCCTGTTCAAACCGCCATCTGGATGGAGAGTACCTAGAAGCCCCGAGGAACTCGATGATATGTCGACGGCATTCCCTAATTCTACGCGCGCTCCATCAATTGAGGATACTTTAGAGGAACAGGTTCTGTATGCTTGCTCTGTTCACGGTTCTGGTGATGAAAAATTTGCTAATTCGGTAGAACGAGTTAATCCTCTAGCTGCTTGGATTGCATCCAGTGATGCAAATAGGATTGATCGTTGGCAGAGGATCCATGATCGTATGGAAAGTCAATGGTCTCGCCTTCTTTCAGTGAACGAGGTCCCAATTACACGTATTCCCGAGGTGCTCTGGATTACTTCGGATGACTGGAGGAGTAATCTAAATCATCATCTCAATGAGATCCTCCTTGTTGATGATGAGAAGCGCAGCATCATGCGTCGAATTGCATTGTATGCTGAGGATGAGGTCACGCGTTCCTGGGCGTCGGGACGGCTACTTTCAATCGCTCAATGGTTGACGAGTGACGAAGCTACTGATTTGTTGCGTTGGGGAATCGATGCTTGGGCTAAGTCTCCCCCAAGTCGCTGTGCTGACGCGTTGTCAGGTATTGCCTACCTTTTGTTGGTGTATCCTGAATCACGCCAGGGCGGTGTCGAGAGGGTTTCTGAATCTCTCATTCGTAGGTCATATACGCTCCCAGTTGACCATGATTTTCAGTCATGGAGGCTGTTAATGCATTGGAATGAGTTTGGTTCTGCTCCCGAGATAATGGAGATTATACGCATTATTCAGCACCTTCCTTGGCCTTGGTGGTCATCACACGCTGCCGAGATACTAACCATCCTCACTGAGAGTGAGGCAGGTCGATCTGCTCTTTCTGTTAATCCAGCACCTTGGCCGGCTCTTCTTTTCCTACCTGTAGATTCCGAGGTCCCGTTGCCCCTAGCTCCCCCTGGTGTTCATCCTGGTTTCCGTCCAAGTCTTTCAGATCGCCTTCGTCGTCTTCTTTCATCTACCCGATTTGAGGCAGAAGTGCAGGATTCCTTGACAGATGCGGCCCAAGCCATCGAGGATATGAGAGCGAACCGCCCTCCTCGCCCAGGTGCGACACACCGTCATGTGGGCTGGCTTTGTCGTCCCATAGAACAGTGGCCTTCTTCTCATCATCTAATTGACGCAGATGGTTCTCCTGCGATTATGCATCTTCTTGGTCGAATATCTGCTGGAATCGCCACTGATACTACATCGGTGACTTGATAACGGAACGGAGCCGGCGTTCGCTTGCCCCGACGGCAACACCGTGCTGACGACCTCCCTCGCCGGAAGGAAGGATGACGCTCGGTACCACGTTCGGGGATTTGCCGTCGATCGAAGTTCACGGGGACCATCTGGGATGATCCGTGAGGCAAACGACGGCTGGACGGACTATGGGTCCCCGGTTGACCGAATGGGATGATTCATGGGACAACCAATCCGTCC
>JAZADD010000021.1:0-16408 GCA_036124005.1 Thermoplasmatota archaeon | reverse complement strand
AATTGTATATTGTAATGGAATAGATGCATCCTTTGCGAGAACACCTACCTGAGTATCTAAACGTGCATCAAGCCGATCGAAAGGTGCAACCACCATCGGGAGATCGAGAGTCCACGATTCGTCCGGGTCCACTTGGGATGTAACCGTAACCGTAGCCTGTAATACAGTCCCTGCAGCAATCATGGAATATGGGGGAACAGCCGTCATTCTAACCGTTAATGACTCATCAATGGCCATTGTACCTGATGATCCTCCAGAAGCCCCGATTGTCGACCCAAGGTCATCAAAACCCATGTGCCAACTCTGAGGTGCATCAATCCTGAGATCATAGCCTTGAGGACCATTTCCCCGGTTGGTTAGGATAATCTCGAAAGAAGTGTTTTCCACAGGATGCAAGGAAATTTGAGAGGATGTTGTCTGTGTTTGAACATCCGGCAATACTGGGACGATGAGTTGAAGATCTAACGGGAAAGTCAAGCTGTTATCTTCATCAATGCCTGTCAACGGAATCCGGTAGGTTCCTGGTTCAGGAGAGCTAGAATGAACCAATGTGAATGACACATCAGTTGATTCACTTCCTTGCAACGGAATAGCTGTCCGATTAAAAGAACGGAACCAGTCGAATGACTGAGCATCATGGTCTCGAATTGGATTGTCTGCTTCGATTGTGGCGTTTGTAGGCAGTAACGCTGTATTCTTGAGACGAAGATCCCAAGTGGTCGAAACCTGATTTGCCGAAGATACACTCTGTGCGAGAACTGTCGTATCTAGTCGGATTCCGGGAGCAGATATCACGAGAGGTATATTCGCAATATTGTTGTCTTCATCTGCCTCTTCGATAGCACCATCTGGATCAATGATAATCTGAAGTGTGACATCACCTTCACTTTGTGGCGTCCACATCCATGAAACAATACGTGTCTGACCTGGGCCAAGTCCTATGGTCTGGCGACCTAAGTCTGTTCCAGCAGTTCCAACCCTCTGAATCCCTGCATCGACCACGAGATCAACTGCAGTGCCACTACCTTGATTCATGATTGGAACATTAATTTCTATCTGCTCACCAACTTGAGGAACTTCAGAGGAATAGGTCACATCTGGAAGAATCACGATTGGATCCGAACGAAGGTCATTCACATTGACACCACGAACCGCGAGTGCAAACGGTTGATCGGCCCGACCTCCGCCATGATATACATCTGAAATACGAACTTGCCAAACACCAGCCACTGCAGAATCAACGAGGACTACCTCGAGGTTGTTCTTGCTATCTGCAGAACCACCGGGGGCAGAACGGCCTGATTGGAAGGCGTTGCCCAAATATGACGTTGTGCCATCAGGTGCGATGACCTCTAAATTCAAATCGTTTCTCAATTGACTATTACTAGACGAACTGCCCTGATAGTCTGACCAAGCTAGCACCACCTTGAGTGGCGAACCAGATCGTGTAAGATTGAACTCATAAGTTGCAGAACCTCCTGATCTGAGAGTAGTGCGATCATCCACAAACACACCAGTATCTGAACCTGGAATTAGTGAATTGGCTAAGTTGATTCGTCCCCAACCTTCGTTATTGTTAGGGATATCTCGCGACCCCATATCTTCTGCACCAAGAACAAGCAGCGCCTTGATCAAAGCGCCCTGTGGTGATGGGCGCCCAGCAACCTCAGTTAGGTATTCGTAAACTAAGGCGGCAGCGCCTGCAGCATTTGGTGACGCCATTGACGTCCCTGAGTATTCAATGTACCAAGTGCTCTTCCAAGAATTACCACCCGTATCCTGTGCATCCTGAGATAAACACGAACGTACCCATGTGCCTGGCGCTGCTAAATCGGGCTTGATTCGATCATCATCTGTTGGTCCTTTACTACTCGATTGAGCAATGGTATCTGGTGCGCTACCTCCGCGGTTATGGTGGTTAGCCACGGCGATGGAATTCTTTGCTGTAGCAGGAGGGGTCAATCCCGTTGAACCATCATTACCTGCAGAGTAGAGTACTGTAAACCCATCATAAGACCAGAATTGATCATACTGTGAAGTGCGACTATCTACGTCTGCTGCAGAAGTTGTATATCGTCCATGATCACCCTGTGAACCCCATGAATTAGTATGAATTTGGACATCGTCGTTGTATGCTGTTCGCAACATATAGTCAACGCTAGCACCAGAAAATTGTCCTGTAGAATCATCTTCCATCGCTTGGAAGTAAAGATCTGCTTGAGGGGCCACTCCGGCATATCCTCCTCTCGAACCATCGCCCAAAACTGTACATGCCACATGTGTTCCATGTCCTGAATGGCGGTCCTCAGTAGAACTGTCACCCCAAGTCAGTGACTCAACATGACTAATGCGCCCATTCATGTCCCCGTGATCTTGATCAATGCCCGAATCCGCGACTGCCACTTTTACCCCCGAACCATTGAGATCGGTGATGAAATGATTTGCAGCATCGGAAATACGCATGTGAGTCTTTGAGCGATCGTTGTGTATTTCCCATTGAGGTGGGAATGATATCCAAGCCACTGCAGGATTATGGGCAAGAATAGGAATTGCTTCTGCAGTAACAGTTGCCTCAACACGACCATCCCCCCATGGTCGAATCTCGTCCGCATCCACCGATGTGATGGAGTGCTGGTGGCCTTGGAGTTCCCAGGATGACTGAGGTATTCCATCGATGTCCCTCCATCCCGTGATTAGAATCCGAACCTCCTCGTTCGGAGGAGCAGTATCAACAAAAGTCCGAAGAGGCTCATCCACAACCAAACCTATCGAAACCTGAGTTGAAGCAATCACACCTTCGACAGATGATGCCGAAGAAAGAGAATCAGATGCACCCTGAAGAAGGAAGCCAGTTGGTGGAATCATTGTCCTGACCTTCACATCTGACAACGCATCCAAGGCGAGGCGTGCTTCCCATGGATCCACGCCACTTTCAAGAGCGACAAGGTGTAAGTCCTCGCGAATTTCAGCAAACTCTGGGCTCAGGACAGTCGTGTAGTCCCATCCCGTAGTAGATAGGGAACCGATTACGGTATTAGCGCCGGGTTCTCTAAATGCAATCTTAGCGTTACCCATTTCAATTGGACTAACACCACGAATTGAATTTGGATCCGGCTGTAATTCAATGCGTTGAATATCATTACCTTCAGAGGCAAAATCATAGTTTATTGAGTCTGATTCCACACTGATGAGTAGGACCTGCAGAAGGAGAAGAATGACGAGGCTCGCCGCTCTCCCTCGATGAAACATGGTTAAGGGTTCAACATGACGGATTTAGGACTTCGCTCCTGTTGTCATCAAAACCAGTGGACATCCGAATGATCACGGAAGGACTCAAAGGCCCATTCCCCAACAGTATGGAGCCAAACCTTCTCTACCACATCTCCTCGATGATTCGTATATTCTACCGTGATTGACAACGAATAATTCTCCCATACTGATGCACCGGCTACAGTAAGTTCGAGATCGTCGCCTGCGATGGAAACATGCCCTGGGAGATTCGCAACATCGAATGATGATGAAGCAAGTAGTTCCCCTTCTAGAGTCTCAAACTGTATGTCAACACTGAGATCAGTGACTTCTCGACTTCCAAAGTTGTGAACCTCTGCAAGAACCACGTGACCAGGGCCGCCTTGCATATACACTACTTCGACGGCGACTGCATCACGGGGCACGAGGAAGTACCAAACCCCGAACGAACTAAGCAAAAGAAGCAAGATTAGACCGGTTGCAATGATTACCCGACCGGGGGTTACAGCTGCTGCAACACTGCGCGCAGATTCCAACGCACCATGTGCTTTCTCGACATCAGAAAGTGATACGCGGCGTCCAGCAATCTCGAGACTCGTATCTTCCAATTCAGACTCTAGATCATCCAAATTATCCAATACCATCAGGATCCACCTCCAAATAACGTGGTACAAAGAGTGAGAACACCTGTTGTCAACGGCTCTGGAACCATGTAATGAGTTGTCGAACCATCGAATCCGGGCATCACATTGAGCAACGATAGATCAGAAGCTAAGCCGTTAACACCGATTGTAGTACCTGTAGGGATTCCAGATGTTTGTTGCGCATCAAGAAGGACTGCACGTCCATCGAATGACATACCCATGAAATCAACCGAGGCGCGTGCGCTCAACACAATCCGCCCACCTTGCACATCACCAATACGGAATACTGGAAAGAGGCCTACTTCTGTGAGGCTAATTGTTGCCGATTTCAAATTCTCCCCCAAGGCCTCCATCTGAATAAGTCGGATACCGGGCTGAGCTGGGACATCACTCTGACGAAGGTAGAGTTTACCGATTCCTTCTCCAGATGACCGAATTGCTAGATGGAAGTTCGCATCCAATGATACTGTCATCTCCTCCATCAGATTCTCAGCTAGGAGAACTGTATCTCCCTTAGTATTGATTGCGCGTCCCGTGATTTCCATGTATAGGTCCATTCCTGAACCTGATGCTGAGAAGTCGAACTCAGGCACACCTTGGAAAGTCGTGGGTTGAGTAATGTCGAAGACATCCGCTGGTTCTGTTGCAAGATCAATCTGTCCGGGTACGTCCTTGAGGAAGATTGTTGCAGGCCACCATTGACCTTCGAACCACTGCAATTGCTGAAGCATCACGGAACCTACCGAATCCCCTTGGATTCGCTCTGACTCAGGAACATCTAACGAAACCGAAATTGATTGGCCGATAGAAGCATAGAGATCGATGATGGCAGGAATATCAGAAACGAATAGTTGTGATCTAGTACCTAAGTCACGATTCAGGATTGAGGCAATGACATAATCGAGACGATGGGAAAGCTGGTAACTAGTAGAGGTAGTTACCTCTGAAGTTGCTCCAATATCTCTCGTCGAAAACGATGTCTGGATTGCAACCTCTGTCGATTCGCCCGGCTGGAAGCCAATTAATGCAAAATCAAGATCTTGTGCATCGAAGCCTGCAATCTGAATGATGAACTCCTCGCGTAAAGGTCGCCAATCAGACATTCCTACCTCGATATCCCATATCTCTAGGCCTGATTCATTCTGGAAATGTAAATCCAACTTGACGTCAGGAGCGAGCCCCGGGAGCCAAGCACGAACATGGAATCCTTGCTCGTCTCCTTCTACTTCTGAATTCATTGAAATTCCATGCCGCCATTCCGGCTCTTCGATGAACATGGTTCCTTGAACTGCATCAACTGTGAGGTCAAAATGCCGATCCGCATCAAACTCAAAACCAAACTGGAACTCAGATGTGGTTTCTTCGCCAGAACGACCTGTCACAGTCTCAGAGAGATCGGCAAGCACCTGATTTACAGAACGCCCCATCGCTGAGAAAGAATCCATAAAATCCGCAATTCCACGCAGTCCTTGGCTCGTGTTAAATTCTGGAATAACTATGCTAGGTCCACTCAGATCCTCTGTATTCGGAATGTCTAGCGATATAATGCCCGGAAGTGGATCAATCAGAGCCCTGAGATGAAGGCCACGTGTTGCAGGATCATTCGGACCAGGTACATGTTGAATTGAAGAACGGAATGTTCTGTTCCCATCTACGCGTAGACGAATGGAGTCGAGGGCCTCAGGATTAGCGTCAGTATCCGCTGCAATGAAGGTGATTTCAGAAAGATTCGTCACTCTTGCAGAAAGATATGCCGTGTCAGTAGGGCCATCGTAGTTGAACAAGAAATGGTCTTCATCCATCGTCTTGGGATTCGAATGATTACTCACTTGAATCTCAACACTGCCCATTGGTTCCGTTGAAACCCATGAGAACGATTCAGCCACTTCCATTTCGAAACTCGTCGGTACATCCTGCATACGAACTACTTGTCGCTGGTCTTCGGAAATACCGACGTAAGTAATCTGGTCGATGGATTCACTTGCATTCCAGAAAGTCTTACTCGGCTGGAGTGACATTGACATTAGACTAGGTAATTCACTCACCTGCACAATATGTAGCGATGCATCGATGAGACTATCAGCATCATGTTGAATGAAACCAACGCGCAAAGGTTGCGAATCCACGGTTGCCAACGAAAGTATCTGCTCATCAAGAGATTGGTCATCAGCAATATCGGCTGCACTGAATCCACTAATCCGAATACTAAGCGCGATTGGCATCAACGGTTCACGAGAATTAGTCCGACCCTGAACGAGATTCAAATCTCTGTCGTCTGATAACAAAATATGATCTCCATCCAATGTGGGGTGGTTAGAGGTACCAAGATCCATCTCGACCATATCCAACCTGTCAGGAATACGATTGACCCCCAAATCATCGAACATCTGAAGATGAAATTCCGTGCCTTCGAGTCCACCACCTGCCTCTAGGCCACCTGAGAGGGCTTCACCTAACGCCTGTGGAACTGCATTCAGAGCCGTCCCGATATTGATGAAGATATCAACAAGATTGAGAATGGTTGTATCGAGAATACGCGAGAATATATCCAAACTTGCACCGTTGGGGTCGTCAAATGTCGCATTTGTTCCATCATCTCCCCCATCGATTGCAAAACTCCCGAAAAGGACGAGGGTTGTTGGTATTCCAACCAATCGAGTACGTATCTGACGGCGGTCTTCTTCGGCACCTTCTCTGAGGAACCACGAGCCGTAATCAATTTCTGTGACCGATTGTACCGATCGAATTACAACCAATGATTGCGGAGGATCAGCAGGATTCACTGGAAGGCTAGGATCATTTGCATTTTGTGTGGTATCTTTACTGAAATTCTTGATGGCAATAATCAATCCAAGACGCTCGGGGAGTCGCCCTGGTAGTTCAGGGGACTTATCCGAACCGAGCATCTTGAAGACACGCTCAATCTCGAGTTGATCCAATGAGCCTGCGGGCATACCACGAAGCCATCCTGCACTCTCTGTAACGTTACCAAAGGAGCCGTCAATGGTTGAGGGGGCAACATTCCTTCTATCCTCATGAAAATGGACATGGATGTCTGCTCTCCGGTCAGCGAAGTACTCTATCGAAGTAAGAGACCCCTCTCCTATATCTGCGGCAGTCGTTGACAATACAGAATCTGATCGTATAACAAGGTCGACTTCTGATGGAATTCGATCATCGCCCACAGTTGGATGCGCGCTGAATTCAATATATGCTACCTCAATTGTTTCACGTTGGCCATTAATGGGTTCACTCAAATGTACATATCCAAACCCAGCTTGAGTTCCACAACCATGTGAAATCGGATTGATATCGACATCAAAAACAGGATCATATCCTGCCGGGCAATCTGTTGATCCGAGGGTCTCAAGATGGATTGCATATGGAGCCGCAATTGATACTATTTTGATACCTGAAGTATCCACACCGAGAAGTCCAAGCAGACCGAATGGGCCATTCAGTGCACTGAGAACTGTACCAGGAGCATCGAACCAAATCCTCTCGATGCCAACTTCAAGGGAGGTATCCTCTGGAGGAATTGTATGATGGGTGTCAATGACCCAAATGTAACTCGGTCCTGGAGATCCAAAGAATAGAGATTCAGAATATGTAAATTGCTTGAAGAGTGACACGCGAAGGGTCTTCATGGAATCCCATACAGCATCTCCCACTTCAGAAGCAGGTGTGTCATTACAACTATTATCAAATGACGAGACACCACCATTGAACATCTTCACATTGAACTCAACGGTTGGCTCAACCCAGATATTTGTGCCCTCGACTCCCCAACCATCACCTGGATCAATAGCAATTGTAAGACCCACTGATATATCGTATCCACAATCCCCTTCCTCCGTAAGGTCGCCTGAATTCTGGTTTGTCGATGTAGAGCCGTCGTTCAGAAGATTGTCAATGTCAATCTCATGAAGGAAGGGATCCGGGGTGGGTTGACCTGGTAAAGGAGGGAAAAGAGATAGCAAACTAGCGGAGAAATCGATAACTTCGAATTTGTTGACAACTTCTCCATTTACTGTCTCATATTGTGTCCAAATGACATAGTCTGTGATGTTGATTAGAGTGTTTAGGATACTATCGGTTGCACCAGGCGGTGCAGTTGAAGGATTGAGAATAATGTCGTAAGGACTCGGATGGTCCACCGGCTCTATGGTGATATTCTTCCATGTGGCATCAGGGATTGGATTATCCGCTGCTCCCAGAGCGTCTGAAGAAGTCGAATTACGAACTGCAGAATCAACTGATGCCATCGAATTGGCAGCCAGAGCTCCTTCACCATCGTCAATTAACAATTCAGAGCGCGTATCAAGAGCATTGTAGAGTTCTGAAAGGACGCCGAAGTCCCGATTTTCAATCTGGATAGCCCCACTGACTGCGGGAACCGGGAGCCATACAGAGAGAAGCATGATGACGACCAAGGCGAGGCTCTTTCGAGGGAAGTTGCTCTCGGCCGAGTAATCCATCTATTGTGACTTCCACGAACTCATCTTTAGGCTATTCCCGTGGTTGTGCTTCAGAGGCTCATCGGGATACTGTTTGAATCTCGCCACAAGATGGGCATGCGGTTCGTCCAGAAGTACGCCCAGATGGAAGTTCAACCTCAAAGCGGGTGCCACAGGAAGTGCAGGCCGCTTGTACCATCAAAGAATTCGAATCTGTATCAAAATCTGGTATCTCGATTCCAAGGCTAGATGGAACTGACTTCGATGGAGATCCTTCAGAGGGGCCCATCGACGAGACACTAGTGGGATGATTATCGGTATCTTTTGTCTCAGTAACTGGAGTTGGTTCCACCGTATCATCATCCGAAAAGAGATCTTCCAACACCGGTGATTCACGATCATTTGTTTTCTTGGATACTGAGGATGAGTAGTCAATACCAGCGAGTGAGGCGAAATCATCACCACTACTTCGTGATGCGAACATTGCAGCTTGCTCCTCTGCCGTAGGTGGAGGTGCAGATGCTGCTGCTTCCTCCTCTGCCTGACGTTCAGCAAGTAAACGGGCCGCCAGTTGATTCGTACTACGTCGCCAAAGGACATATCCAACTATAGTTGCCAAGAGAACAATTACCAAAATCGCCCCGATAATCGGAATGATTGAGGTATCGCTTCCCGTGCCCTCTGTATCAAGGGAAAGAACGGTGATAGACAGCGATTTTGATGTTGATAAACCCGCGTCGTTAGTAACAGTACAAATTACAAATCTGCTACCTGCCGAATTGAACTCTATCTCCACGGAACTCCCATTGCCATCTATGTCGTCATCAGGAATTCCATTACCATCAGAATCAACTGTGCTGTCAAAATCCCAGGTGAAATTGAGTTGGGAATCTTCAGGATCGGATGCTGTAGCAGAGAAGGTAGCAATCAACCCATAATCCTGAGAAGTTGGTCCTGTGATGTTATTGATGATGGGGGCAGTAACATCGGATACCACAATTTCAGCAGTATCCTGTTGTGTATTTCCTGCTCCATCATACACAACAAGTGTCACAGTATGTTCACCCACATCCTGTGCAGAGTCGAATGAGTAAGTGAAACTCGAACCCGAACCATTGTTACTCTGCTCTAATTGTCCATCTACAAACCACTCTTCTTTTTGCACGACGCCATTGTCAGTAGACCGGGCCGAGATAGTGAACGGTTCACCCACTCCGCGGTCAATGATACCTGAAACTAGAATCTCCGCCGTGGGATCTGTTTGGTCTACAACCGTAATCTGAACGGAACTCGTCGCGCTTCTGCCGTCAATTGAATCAATAGTAACTTCAACTGTTCTGGAACCCTCTGTTGTCCAACAGAGATTTACGCTGGAACCACTTGTCGATGTTGCACAATCTGCAAGTGCAATATCCCATACGTATCCATTCTCTGCAATTTGGTCCCAATCGTTAGGAGAATCGCTGGCATCGATATTCACAACCTGCCCCACATCTACCTTGAGAAGATCAACTGTACTGGTTAGAACTGCATCGACTACAGGTAGTATGGAAAGAACAACTCCGACACGTGCCGGCACCGCTCCTGAGCCACCACCTGTTGGCGAAGCAGTATTGTCAATCATAAGATAAAGCGGCTGATCGGCATGGACGGATGGAACTGACCAAGATCGAGAACTAGATGTGTCGATAGAGAGAATCTCTGTGTCGGAGATTCTGAAATCATTGGAACTATCCTGAAGATACAAATCACGCTGCTGCTGTGTCATGAAGAAGACATCTGGCGAGCCGTCTATTGCAAAGGTCTCAATCAGCACCTGTGTTCCTTCCATGAAAGAGAACGGTCCTGCTACCCCAACCCCTTCGTCAGCATCGAGTAGAGTCAAGGCATCATGGAGTGTCCAAGAGCGTATCGTTGCTGGATCATAGGTAATCGAACCGGATGCTGCAGACCCTCCAAGTGCTCCTTGATCATCATCCTGCGGGTGGTCTAGATTATCGATTATTAGTATCCAAGATGTCTGGCTTCGATCCTCTGGAGCTGTCCACCGCCAATCAGCTGTACCATTGAGTAACTCAAGCGTGCCAGTCTCCGACCATACATTTGCAGAACGATATGACTGATCATTTGAGTAAACAGCATATCCAGCAGCACTGAACATCAGTACGTCCACTTCAACATCGGAATCGAAAGCAAACTGCATTGTTTCGCCTGGAATAATGCTACCAAGATCGAACATGATGCAACCTTGGTCCGGAAGAACCCAAGCACCCTCACCCGATGCCTCGGAACATTCCTGAGCACGGGCTGAAGTGGCTAATGTTGTAGGAACTACAGAAGAAAAAAGGAGAAGAGTGACTAGTAGAATCACCCGACGCATGGTATCGAACTAAACGTGCATCTCTTGAATCAAACCGCTAAACGCTTCATTCCAATCCAAGGTCTAGGACCGGAACCCAAGCATCCGTAGTACGACGGTCGACTCTAATCATCCCATCACGGTGAATTTGCAATCTATCCCCATCCTCCAAAAGATGACAGTTTGGATGAACCTCTGATGCTTCATCACCTAGGTGTGACAAATCTTGGAAACGTGATGAAAAGTGGTTCAAGGCAACCAATCGAGCCCCTATTTCCAGACCTACTTGGGCTGCCTGTCTCGCTGTGCTATGACCATAATCTGATGCCTTCTTTTCATGAGCGTCATCAAAGGTTGCTTCATGCACAAGAATATCCACTGGACCGATAGATTCGTTAAATGATGGTACATTGACAGTAGTATCACCAGACAGAATCAGTGTCCTCTCTGGACGAGAAGCCCCTCTGTGCTCATCCGATTCTGAATCCTTGGCAATATTTCTGATACTCGTCTCATCCAAACCAGATTCGCGTGCATTCTCGATGTTGAATCGTCCGGGTATGCTAGGAGTGCGGACCCTATAGGCAACCGATGGAATACCATGATCGGTATGAAAAGCATGAATCTTGGTTCCATCAAGGTTGAGTACCTCAAGTCCATCTAAACCAATGTCATCCACTGGATGCAAGTTCCATTCAACATCGAAACGAAACGTGCCCTCCTTTCCACCATTTCGTCGCCACCAATCGAACTGAATTGCAAGATCTCCAGGATGGATTCCCGAATCTAAACTAGGCGCCTCATTATGCCCCTCCTCAACCCAACGCAAAGCAGCCTTAGACGTCGGGCCATGGATTGTTAATGGAGCAGTTCGGCCATCCTGATCCATTGAATGGAGCATAGGAAGAAGGCCCCAACAATGGTCTAGATGTCCATGTGTCAATAACACAGCGCGAATGCGGCTCAAACGCGTCCGTTCTTCCGAACCAATCCTACGTAACCATCGATTATGGATGGAAATTCGTTCTTGCATTCCTTCACCACAATCGATGAGCACAGCCCCACCAGGTGTCATCAAATAGGACCCTGAAACACTTCTTCCTCTCGTCGGTTTCGCCGACGAAGTCCCGAGCACATGGAGGGAAAGCACGTAGGAGGAGCCGTGGGCTTCGCTCATGAATCCATCCGAATCCTTCAACGGGACTTCGGAACTGGTGTCTGGGGGAACCATCGGAGAAGAACAACATCACCAATGGAACGAACCCAACGCCACGGAATAGCGATGTGCACCCCATCTTCAACGAGATGTACAGGAGGATTTGTAACGAAGATGTGGGTAATCGATGTAGTCTCAGTCTCAACAATTGCATCATGCACGACACCAAGTGCACGACCATCAGGGAGAATCACGGGCAAATTCCGCAACTGTTCCGCTCGAAGGTCAGACATCAGATGTCAAGCGGAGGTGCCGACCATTGAACCTTGTCCGAAATTGAGAGGGTCACTTGCCACGATTTCTGTTGGCTGCGAGGCTCGGACGTAGCTTCTCTGCTCCCTTGCCCTTGTTACGAAGTCCACGACCGCGCTTACCCGCACTGGTCTTACCACGATAGGCACGACCACGGTTACTAGAGTTGGTAATCGCACCAAGGTGCTTGTCAGACTTGATTGCAGGATGTGCTGGATCGATACAGATGACTTCGAAGAACTTGTTCTTTCCATCTTCCCCAACCCAGTACGAGTTGAGGACCTCAAGATTTGGATAACGACGAGATACTCGTTCCTCTGCAATGCGTTGAGTGGACTTTGCCATCGTAATCTTCCGAATACCTGCTTTAGATGGCTTCCGCTTCATGTGGATCTTCCCCTTACGAAGGCCACCACGGCGAACACGAGTACGAATCATCACAACACCTTGCTTAGCCTTGTAGCCCATACGGCGTGCTGCATCAATGCGAGTTGGCTTAGCGATTCGCTGGAACACTGGCTCTCTGCGCCACTGTGCCTGACGATCACGTCGATGGTGCGTGGACATGTTAGCCTTGGGCCGCTTCCACGCTTCTCGGACATGATGATACGCTGACTTGGCCATGTCACACACCTCTGAGCAAGCAGCCGACATGCCCCCCATATAAGAAGAATCGGGCAAGACAACGCAATCGTTGTAGCAGAATAATCGTCGGTTTATACCTCCTCAATGTGTACTTGCTTTAGCATGTCTACGATGGTTTCAGAACAATATAGCAAGGATACTTGTCTAATCTGTAATGATGCCATAACTCGGAAGCAGGATTCCAGTAATGGCAAGATATTCCACGACACCTGTAAATTGGCAGTTTCGACAATCAGAATAGATAATCAATTGCCATTCCCGTGTGAATCAGCATACATTCGAGCTACTTCCATCTTAGATGGTTGTGAGACAGACAGCGATTGGGACCGATGGAATGCATTCAAGAAAGCGATGATGAATCTACCATTAGTCAATGCGGTTCAACCTAACCTCTGGAAGAAAGATAGTTGGTTAGATGAGGAACGACTGGAATGGGAGATGCTTGCTGAACAGATAGAAGATGCTGATTTCGTCAAGAGAATGGCAATCAAGAAGGCTTTCGGCAAGAAAACCATTGCCGAACTTCCAACCCCAAATGGACATCTTACTTTCGATATCCATGCATCCGAGTTGATTCAACGTAGAAACATCCAAAATCGCCCAGTACCACTCTTTGACCTCGGCTATATCATCTCATCCGGCGAGGCAAAGGGGGCCTTAGGATCTGGCTTCAATGATTGGCAGGCATTCATTCAATGCTTGTGGGCCATCGGTTCGGGGCCTTTCAGTGAAGATTCGTTTTACTCTGTGACATCGGTGAATAGATGCAAAACACTAGCTGAAGGATTGAGTCAAATACCCGGTTCGTGGACAGTTCATCCATTCTCAGCAATTCATCAATTGCTTAGTACACCGCTGGATAGTTGCACACCTTGCGACAACAGCAATCCTTGGAATGCACGAAGACGATTAATTTCCTTCCTTGGTGGACCCGTAGTTTACGCATGGGAGAAATTGCTTACTGGAGACAAAGATGAAACTACAACTATCAGGAACCACCGTGGCAGTCTGTCGAGTTTGAAAGGAGAACTCTTTCTCCCCATAATACGTGAAGGGGAAATTGAATTCATTGACGTCCCACTCGACCTGGACCTCTGGAGAATTCTGATTACTCTCGAGATGTACCCTCACAATACAGAATTGGGCGACCTTCTAAGCGCCCTAGGATATTGCTGGGAAGGAATACCAAAAAATTCAGATAACCCCAATGCTCGTTCACTTCGTCTACTCAATTCTGTGATGGATGCAGAATCCGATTCAATCCGAATTGTGGATGGCGATTACATTGTAAAGGGGCAATCTGGCCTTGGACATCGATTGAAAATAGCCACACAACAGAAGATGTATATCCACTCTTACCGAAGTATGGACGTTGCAATGAAACCAGACAAAAATGAGTTGTTCTTTGAACCATGTATTGACATAAATAATTCTCAACCAATTGGTGACATGATTGTGACATATCTTCTCACTCTTCGGAACGATATCGATGCTAAAGATAGAGTTGAGACACTTGAACCCGCAGTAGAACTCAGATTGGAATTCAAATCTGTACCAACCGCATCTGAATGGGCTAAAGCAATGGAGGGGCACTGGCAGCAAGATTTCTTTTTCGACGATTCTGAAGATGAATATCTAGAATTTGAGCCAAATGAAGTCGAAGGATGGGATGACGAAGAGGAAGATAATGATGGAAGTGGGGAAGAGCCTGTACACGCCGGCTGGACCGAATCAATGATCGATGAATTTCTAGATAATATGTACAAAAATGAGCGATGAAGCGATTAATCTTCAATCATCGATGTATGCGTCCTTAGCACCTGCAACGTCTGCCTTGCGAATCTCAGCCAACTGGCGTAATGCCTCCATCGCCACTTCAGGATCCTTACTGGATTGAGCAATTTCAGTCAATGTAGAGATGATGGCTTCTGACCCTTTAGCTTGGGCTTCAACACGCACACGTTCCCTCTCCGCCTCCATAGCCAGTCGTTCCTGCTTACGTTGCTGTACCGCATCGAACATGTCCATTGCAGCCTCCTTTCTCGTACGTTCAGCTTCGAACGTCGGCTCCTGTAGAACACGCTGACGTTCCGCCTCGATTCGAGCAAGTGCCAACTGATGATCACCATCGAGAATCTCCTCAGTACGACGAAGATTCTGGCGATCCTGATGCAATGCCTTGACTTGTTCCCAGCGTTCATTGTCAATGTCGCCCTGTGCACGGATACGGGCGAGTTCCATCTCAGCCTTAGCACGCTCTTCGGCTGCAAGGGATGCCATTGAGGCACGGGCCTGCATCTCAGCTTGCATTAGATTCGCTTGGAGGGAACGTTCCATTTCCATGGATGACTGCTCATCGACAATTGCATTCTTCTCTGCAAGAACTTCAAGATCTGCACGCATCTGAAGCACCCTCTCCGCTTCTGTAACACTCCAGTTGATGAAACTCGATTGAAGTGTCAGTCCTAGTGATTCCATGGTTCCACGCGTACCCATCTTGATATCCATCATGAGATCCTCTGTTGCACCCTGATCCTTCAGGTCTGCCTCCAATGTCTCACGCACACGAGGCGCGATAGTAGCGTTAACCTCAGCCTCAATCCTCGATACTAAATCTCCAATTGTAATAGTCATAGTACCCTTCGCAGGAATCTGAAGAAGACGGGGTACCGTTTCTCTCGAAAATATAGCACGGAGGACCACAAATCCATTTGCTGTCCGGCCATCCTTCGTGATGGCTGAAACCTTGATAATTAGCTCATGAGGTCCAAGGAAAGCAAACAAGAAACTGCGCTTCGGATTCCCACGGCCGAACATCTTGGAGAGAATCCCGGCCTCAGGGTTGACCTCCATGTGACGTTGGGATGCGACCCCTGCAATCTTCCCATCTTCGATGACAACACAGGCCTCATTGGGTTTCAGAGTCACCTCAGCACCGTCTGCTACCTCTCTGTCATGCATATATCTTGCAATAATCGCGGGGCTGTTTCTCCATCTAAATGCGGTCTTACTCATTTCAATCACCTCTTTTCCAATCCATCAATGTACATATTACGTTCACGGAAATGATTCCTTGCTCTACCGATTCGATCGTGGACATCTGCCATACTAGGTGCTTCCTCATCGTCACTGAGAATAAGATTCAGCATACGTGTTGTGTCAACAAGGAGGTTTAGTGTTTTCAAATCGTGTTCCACAATCCGCTTACGGCCCTTACGACTGAGTTTTCCAACCCCGTCATGAATAGAGTTCGGAGAGCCAGTGACTGCCATGGTTGCATCCTCGCTCATTCCGTGCACCGATGTCAAAGTGGAATTACATTCATCTCGTTGCTCGCGGTTTCCATCTCGATGATGACGTTCCATAATCCGTTCAATATGGCTACGCATCATGTCTGCCCTTCTACGAATCTCCTCACGAACCGCCTGATCCGATTTCATGAAACGGCCTTTCTCATAACCATCGTAGGCACTTGCGAGCGCCTTCACCCCATTGATTAGAACCGGTAGGGCGAGGGTTGACGGCTCCATGGAATTATTCAGACCCGTTGACCTATGAAACCTCGGTCTACAATCCAACTACTATA
>JAZADD010000020.1:0-10806 GCA_036124005.1 Thermoplasmatota archaeon | reverse complement strand
GTTGTTTGGAAAGAATACTGGGGCAATGGACTCAATAGCTATCCATTTGGATATCGATACAGATCGCGATTTCATTCCAGATATCATTGATGATTTGCCCGCACAAGGTGGACAATGGTCCGATTACGACGGAGATGGTTTCGGGGATAATTCAATTGGTCCTGGAATGGATGACTGCATGACAGATGTGGGTACCAGTTTGTATGGTGATACTGGATGTGGTGATGTAGACAACGATCTTTGGTCAAACTTCAACGACGATTGCTCCAATGGTGGCCATTCTTACTACGATCGAGTTGGGTGTAGCGATGCCGATGGAGATGGTTGGTCTAACAATGGCGGGGACTACGCAAATGGAGATTTATCTCCGACCAATTGGTTCCAAGCGAGGGATTCAGATGGCGATGGAATTGGAGACAACCATGGCCCTGATTGCTGTGGTTTAGATCAAGCCGATGAATTCCCTGATAATCCAAAACAATGGGTCGATGCAGACCGTGATGGTGTTGGTGACAACTCCTCTGACCCGGATGGTGATCAATGCCCAGGTCTGTTTGGTTTGAGCATACATGACCGAGCAGGTTGTGTGGATAGCGATGGTGATGGATACAGTGACCCTACTGAGGCGACAAGCACGGCAAATGATGATGCTTGGACTATCGAGGATGGTGCAGACCTCTGGCCTTGGGGTCCAACAGATACCTCACCGGAGAACACCTGTGGAGTATTGTGCCATCAGCAGTGGGCAGATTCAGATGGTGATGGCTACGGTGACAATAGTTCGATTGGTGCTTTCCTAAGAGATGCATTCCCAACCGATGGGTGGCAGTGGTCTGATACAGATAACGATGGCTACGGTGACAATTGGGATGACCCCGATCTCAATGCGACACGGACAGGTGGCGTAGGTCAATGGGTTCCTCAGGCCAATCTCAGTGATGATTGTCCAACTGTGACTGGTAATTCCTCCCTTGACCGTTGGGGCTGTCTCGATACTGATGGAGATGGACATTCCAATCTCTATTCATTCGATATCGATGAGAACACCGGTTTACGTGTGAACGAGCGTGGTGATGCCCTACCGGATAATCCAGCACAGTGGCGTGACAAAGATGGAGATGGCTTCGGAGATTTCCCCCAAGAGCAGGGAGGTGACCAATGTGTGGGCGTCCCTGGTGTGTTGAATGGTATTCCTGGAGATGGTTGCCCTGCTCCAATAGATGATGCGGATGTTGACGGCGTAGCCGACGAATCTGATATCTGTCCAGGCACTGCATCCGGGGCAGTTGTAGATCAGAATGGATGCGCGGATGCGCAGCGTGATGACGATGATGATGGCGTCCTAAATCCCGCTGATCTTTGTCCAGGAACTACTTCTGGTGCGTCTGTTGATTCAGATGGTTGCAGTGATGTTCAGAAGAATGCTGATACTGATGGCGATGGTGTTCGTGACCTTGACGATCTTTGTGCTGAAACCAGTTCATCAGCTTCTGATGTAGATGCGAATGGCTGTGCCCCCTCTCAACGTGACACAGACGGGGACAACGTTACTGATGATCTTGATGACTGTCCAAATACGACTGCTGGAGCGGCTGTTGACGATGTTGGTTGTGTACTCGCTGGCGTCGATAGTGACGGTGATGGTATCGATGACATTGAGGATGCGTTCCCGACCGAGGCAACACAGTGGACCGATGTTGATGGTGATGGTTTCGGTGATAACGTGGAAGGTGTAGATGCCGATGATTGTCCATCTGTTTCTGGAGAATCCAATGAAGATCGGAACGGTTGTCCAGATGGTGACGGTGACGGTTGGTCCGACCCCGACTCTTCTAATTCCGTGCCACCTATTGGTACAGCAGATGCATTCCCTGCAGATTCTACACAGTGGAGGGATCGTGATAGCGATGGATACGGCGATGAGGGTGATGGTAACAATCCAGACCAATGTCCCGATTTGCCAGGAGTAGAGGATGGTAATTCTGGTACCAATATTACTGGAGGCGAAGGCGGGCTAGGGTGTCCATACGTCGACAAGACCGATACTGATGGTGATGGGGTCTACGATACTGCGGATATCTGCCCGGATAGCCCATCTGGGGTCTACGTTGACCAATCTAATGGATGTACCAATGAACAGCTCGAACAGACTGGAACTGAAGGTTCAGGTGGTATCGATCCGATGATGATTGGATTTGGAGTGGGAGGTGTTCTAGGGCTCCTTCTCGTTATCATGCTCGTCCTGAGATTCTTCGCTGGCGGCGACTACGAAGACGATGAAGATGATGACTGGTATGGTGATGATGACGATGACGATGATGATGACGAGCCTCGCGGGTTTAGTTTCGGTTCAAAATCCACTCGTGCTGAGAAGAAATCGGAGCCGCCTCGTCGTGGACCATCAAGTCCACGTCCGTCCCCATCTCCTCCATCACGGAGCGGGCCACCTAGCCGTTCCACCGGTCCGCCTAAGAGGCAAGCAGGTCCACCATCTCGTACTTCTGGCCCCCCGAAAAGGAAGACTGCACCTCCATCTCAAACTTCTCGTGTGGCTCGAACTCCAGTCAAGGTCAATATCGATGAAATCCCAAAGGTCGCAACTCCTCGTATTGATCCTCGAAAAGTGACATCATCAGAAGCGGCTCCAGTCCGCCGTGTGCGTCGTACGGCGGGCGTGGTATCAGCGACATCAGGAGATTCTACTCCAACAACCACTAAGAGGGCTGTGAAGAAGGCAGTTAGAACTGTGAAGGAAACTTCAGAGCCATCAGTACCGTTCGATTCCTTGTTCGATGATCCCAAGAGTGAACAGGTGCTTGCATCAATCGAGATGGCGCGTTCAATGATTGGCGAAGGAAAGGAGGATAGGGATATTCTTCGACAACTCCAGCGGGCTGGTGGCTGGACCGCGGAACAGTCGCGAGCAATTCTCGATACATCTCGTTGAGAGCCAAATTGTAGATGATAAGCATCAGATTGATTCATGAATCACCTGCACCGACCGAATGAAAGAGGTGGACGGAGATGACCGAATCTGAAGTCGAGGGCGCCTCGCTTCCGACAGACGGTATCGATGTCGATGAAACATCAGCGTATTTCGGGGTAACTCAGACATCGGACCTGATTATACGATTGAACGAGACGGATCGCCTTAACGGACTTGGCGAGTTTCTGACACTGACCAGTGATCTTTTGCTTACAGATCAGTTTGATTTCGATGTAGTTTCGGAACGTTTGGGTTGCGAGTCAGGCGAGATTTACTATCTCTTTTCAGGGCCATTTGGTATTCTCACGATGACGGATCCACTCCGTCTCTATCTTGGCCAACAGGATTCTGAGGGTAACGAAGGTACTTCACCTGACATTCCAGCTGAGGAAATCGCTGCGTTGGATACGTTTAACGATCCATTTAGGATTCTCAAGTTACTTGCTGTTGGCCATACAGTTGGAGGCATCAAGGAACTAGATCTCTATATCGCGGCATTTGAGGAGATGATAGTTGATCCTTCTACGAATAGGGTTCGTTTGATTGCACTCAAGGCACAATTAGATCAGACGTTGGAGAAGGCCAAGACAACTCTCGAGGTCTCAGGTCTGTCTGTACTTAGTATGACACAGGTCGCCTCTCAGATTATCCGTGCACCCGAAGGAGCACCTCCTCCGAAGCCTGCAGAACAAGTCGTGGAATCTGTTACACAAGTCCCTGTTGAAGTCGTGGCTTCCGTTCCTCCTGAGGCAACCACTACTCCTGCACCTGAACAGGCTTCTGAGGTTCAGACAATTTCAGATGCTGAGGATGCTCTTGCGGCCGCATTCTCAGGTGAACCTACTCCATCTACTCCTACTACTTCGCCAGTTGATTCAGGTCCTACAGAAGACGCTCTTGCGTCTGCCTTCTCGGTTCCAACACCCTCTCCCCCGGTAGTTACGCCCGAATCGCCTCAATCTACAGTTGACGTTCCAGTCAAACTCGATGATGTATCTACTGAATCAGTTCCTCCGAAAGCACCGATTCCTGCAGATGCGCCAACAGTTCTTGCTCCATCTCGTGCTCCTATTGGAAGCCGAACACCTCCGGCCCAGCCTACATTTGGACAGACAGCGCAACCTACTTTCGGAGCCCTCCCTTCTAGCCCTCCTCCTTCTGCTTCCACACAACGTCCTGCTGGTACAGGAAAAGTACGGAATACCGGCACCCCGGGGGTCAGGTCTACTATTCAGACAGGCGTCTTCTGTGCCTCATGTGGTATTGGCGTCGAGCACCATTGGAGGTATTGCCCTCTGTGTTCTAATCGGTTGATGTGATTAGTTCGATTGGAATTCACCAGAATCAATTAGGCATCGATCACCAAGACGAACCGTTGATTTCGTGGTCACCGCGCTAGATCGAAGGTCAGTACCTCGTCGATTCTTGGATTGCTTCAAGACAATGTAACAACTTCCTAGGACCTTTTCATCCTCTAGTGCATTGCCTGTAATCCTCGCTTGAGGATTCATTCCAAAACCGAATTCAACTAATTGGATTGAATCCATTCCATCTTCTGTAATCTCGGAAATTTGTTCCTTGAGCTGACCATCTTCTGGCCCCTCGATTTCAATAAGGCGACCTTGGTCAAAGATGATACTAATCGGAGATTTGAGAGCGACGGAATCCCAAGCTCCATCAATTTCGATTGAACCAGTCACAGAATCAGTTTTGACTTGAGTGAATATTTTGCCCGCAGGAAGATTTGTGACCTGTCCTGGTCGATTGCAAATACCGTTGTCTTCAAGGTTCCAACGACCGGAGATATCGAAACTCAATTCGGTTCCATTTCCTTCGATAACGACACTTCTGTGTCGTCTCAAAACTTTGCCCATAGTAGCGATACTAGTCTGAAGTGCATCAAAATCTGCGGTCATGCCTCCTTCAATGAACATGGCCCGATTTACTCCTGGCATTGTGGCAATCCTTGCTCCATCCTTTGATGCGATTAATCGAGCCCTAGTATGAGTTAGTGAATAGCGCGTTGCTGCGATTACAACGTGTTGTCGCCGCATCATATCAGCAACCGGATTTGGTGGCTCTTGGCCGTGGCGGTGTGTACTTGGCATCATCACCATGAGGACCCGATCTGAAACTTGTGATCCTGCTTCATAGAGGGCCTGTCCAATTTCTGCAGTGTGAGGGTCGGTGACAATCAGTAGATTTTCATGACTACGCAATTGCATGCATGTATCAATAACGGTGCGTGCGGAATTACGGATTCTCTCTTTCTCTGTCGCTTCAGCAGCCACAGACCCGAGGTCCTTCTCATCGACCATTGACACTCTATCCCATCTCTGGTTATTCAAACCGCGGCCAAATCAAGTCAATGCTAAGTTTCGTCATTTTCCTTAACCCATTTCGATGAACATGTCAATAAGGCATCAAATTATACGGAAACTATGGGCATCGAAGATGAATCATGGAGTGTTAATGAAGCCATTACAAATCTGAAGAATGCAATGAAAGAAAACAACCAAAGAGCAAGTGAGGTCTTTTCTTCCATCGATGCAAATGACGATGGCAAAATCAACGGCCCAGAACTGTACAAGGGATTAATTGAACACATCGGCGATCGCCTTTCGCCAGATCAAGTTTCAATGATCATCAATGCATTGGATACAAACGATGACAATCGAATCGATCTCGCAGAACTTTCTGCCGCTCTTGAAGAAGAGGAATAGGAAGAGAACCCTACTCGCAGCCCAAGAGCCCGCCTTGATTTGAGAAAACGTCCGAACAATGAACCAAGGCCACTAATAAGGTGGACTTAGAATTGTAAGACATGGCCAAGAACTCCATACTTACATTCCTTGTTCTCAGTATCTTGTTGATGCCAGGATGTCTGAACATTGTCGATGACATTATTTCAGATATCGAAGATTCCACAGATGACTATCCTTCACTTGCCTTAGGTGAGCGTGCACGCGCATCTCCGGCTCTCCAAACCTATGATGCCTGTTCAGATCTTCTTGAAGACCTACAGGATTCGGCCTTCGAGGAGGCATTGGTTTCTCTTGATCAGAATGCCTACTGGCATTGGACGGATTCCTATTACTACGCTCTTCGTGAAGGTGACGTAATGATGGATGGTATCGCTGAGATGGCATCAGATGACATGGCGATAGATAGCAGCGCACCAACAGTAGGTGCTGTAGATTCAGATTCTGGAAATTCCGCTCCCATTGAGGGCGAGGATTACTCTGGAACTAACAATCAGGAGGAGGGCGTAGATGAAGCGGACTTCCTCAAGACTGACGGTCGCTGGATCTACGTAATCAATAACGGTCATCTCGTTGTCCTTGGTGTTCCCGAATTTGGTCAGTTAGAGATGGTTTCCAATATGACGTTGGATGGTACCCCGCGCGAGATGCTTCTAGACGGAGACCGTCTTGTTCTTGTTTCAAACCTATACTATTGGAATCTCGAAACAGATGACCCACTCCGTGCTCTGATGGTAACAGGAGATGTGGATGAGTGGGGATACTACGCATACAGGATGCAGAATCTTGTTCAATACACAGTCATCGATGTCAGTAACCGTAGTGCTCCAGAAGTCGAGCGCGAGATTTTCGTAGAAGGCTACTATCACACTGCCCGTCTTGTCAATGGAACGATGCGTAGTGTCACGCATGCTACAACCTACATCGATGGTTTACTCCATTATCCTGAACTTCCATCTGATTATTGGGAAATTGATGACCGCTATGACCGGATGGATGTTTGGAACAGTTCGGTGGATGAAGCCATCCTCCACAATCGAGAAATCGCCGACGGTCTAGTGTTAGAGGATTTCGTCCCACGTATCCACGAACGTATTGGTGACACAATCATGACGCATCCTGTGACATCTGGTGACTGTAGCGAGTTCTCGATGGCCGATAGTTCACTCTCACGTGGATTTACTACAATCTCTACGATTGGTCTTTTTGAGGAAGAGACAACTATCCAAGTCGATCATATTGGTTCTTCGTGGGTAAATGTCTACTCTTCAGGAGACACGATGGTGCTTGCCGAGCCAGCTAACGACTGGTGGTGGTATTGGGGTACCAATGAGATGTACGAGGATGAGACCAATATTCACGCCTTCGATATTTCTGAACCAGCCAATACCGAATACATTGGTTCTGGACGTGTGACTGGTAACGTGCAGGATCAGTTCTCAATTTCTGAGCACGACGGTAGCATTCGCGTTGCATCCACGTCGGATAATTGGGATCGTTGGTGGTTGGCTGCGACTGATATCGCCGTTGATATCGCCGAGGCAGTCGATGTCGCAGTAGCCACAGATTCTGAACTTATCATTGAACCAGAGATTCCAGAATGTCTCGGCCCATCAAACCACGTGTCTGTCCTACAGGATGTTGGTGATGGCGTTCTTGAGACAGTCGGTGAGATTAATGATATCGCCTGCGGTGAGCGTATCTGGAGTGCTAGATTTGTTGGCGAAATTGGTTACCTTGTTACGTTCCGAAACATCGATCCACTCTGGACAATTGATCTCTCTGATCCTACTAATCCAACAATTCTCGGTGAACTTGAGGTTCCTGGTGTCTCGACCTACATCCATCCGGTGAACGAAGATCTTCTCCTCACTATTGGTATCGGCCCCGCTGGCGAGGATGGTTTCGGTCTTGACTGGTCCCAGACTCAGATTAGCCTCTTCGATGTGAGTGATTTAGAGAATCCAACCTTAGCAGATTCACTTGCGCTTTCCCCAGGTTATCTTGATGATAACTGTGCAGATATCCGTTCGTGTGGTTGGTCTTGGTCTTGGTCAGAAGCAACCTATGAGCATAAGGCGTTCAATTATTGGGCACCTGAGGGGCTCCTCGCAGTTCCATTGTCTACGAACCGATATGTCTACGATACAATCGAGGAGGATGGACGCCTGTATTCCTATTACGGCTATGAATTCGTTTCTACGTTGAAGCTCGTCGATGTTGACACAGATAACAAGAGCCTCACCCTCCATGGTGAAGTAGATCATTCCAATCTCTATGGAGACGGCGTTCAGGAATACTGGTATTCCTCTACAGATATCCGCCGTTCTATCTTCATGGGCGATTACATCTATGCTATTTCGTCGAATGGTATGACTGTACACGTGACAGATAATCTCAGTCACGTAACCACAGTCGATCTTCCCGAGCAACCGAGAATAGTGTACCATAACACCGTTTACAATGATGGAGAGGAGGAATCGAAAGATTCCTCTGACGGTGATGAAGGCTCGGCTCCTGCACAGTCTAGTGCTTGACTATGAGAATCGAAGCACACGTCCAGTTTGCCCGGGCTGGGCTAAAGGCTCACCTCTGAAAGGTCCATTTGGAATCCGTCGATGAACTGGGATACCATCCACAATGGTCCACATTGGCAATCCAGTGAGTTCCATGCCTGCATACGGTGTCCATCCAACTTTCGTCCAAACATCATCATCAGTGATAGTGCGACGAGTATCTAGATCAACCAATGTCACATCCCCATCATATCCCTCAATGAGTGCACCTTTTTTCTCCATGCCGTACACCTTTGCAGGCCCAGCGCACATCCACTTTACAACCTCAGAGATACTACATTTGCCATCTACCGCGTGAGTAAGCATTAGAGGTAGAGAAGTTTCGACGCCAGGCATACCTGCAGGAGCTTTTGGGTAACCTATCGCTTTCGAATCCAGCGTATGTGGAGCATGATCGGTTACGACACAGTCGATGGTACCGTCCTTAAGTCGCTTCCAAAGTGTATCTCTGTCTTCTGTATATCGAATCGGCGGATTCATGAGTGCACGAACACCGAGTTCTTCGACATCTTCCTGATCGAATGTTAGGTGTTGTGTGCAGACTTCGGTAGTGATTAGATCTCCCTTGTTGGATGCTAACCAATCCGCTTCTTTACCACTTGTCAAGTGGACGATATGTAATCGATGATCATGGTCTTTAGCTAGTGCAGAGGCCCGTTTTGTTGCCAATAATGCACATTCAATATCTCGACATTCTGCATGGGCAGCGATATCAGTTCTATGTTCAAACTGAGGTATTCTGGCTTGAAGCCGATTTTCGTCTTCTGCATGAGTCGCGATTATTCCACCCGTATTTGCGAAAATGTTCTCTAAATGCTTCTGTTCATGGACGAGAAGGTCGCCTGTACTACTGCCCATGAATATCTTGATCCCACAAACACCATCCATGCCTTCGACACTTTGCAAATCTGCGACGTTATCTGATGTTGCTCCGATGAAAAAGCCATGATGAGTCACTGCCTTCTTAGAAGCCAAGGCAATTTTCGCTTCTAATGTGGCTCGATTCGTCGCATTTGGTATCGTATTTGGCATATCCAGAAACGAAGTTACGCCGCCTGCCGCCGCCGCTCTACTTCCACTTTCCAGATCTTCTTTCTCAGGATTTCCTGGGTCTCGAAAGTGGACATGGGGGTCGATTGCACCTGGGAGGAGATGTAGGCCTGTAGCATCGATGACAAATTCGTTCTCTTTGGCTACCAAACCACCGTGCTGTGCTATGGTATGGATTGCGCCGTTAACGATTCTTAGGTCTCCTTCCACGATTCCATTTGGAAGGGCCATCATCGCGTTCTGGACAAGCAGGTCGCCTGTCATCAAGAACCCACTATGGTAACGACTCAATGAGCATTCTGCCCTTTCGGAGTCCTTGAAATAGGGGTGGCAGACACGAGTGACCAGCGAGGTGGGGTAGTCTGGTTATCCCGTCGGGCTCATAACCCGGAGATCGTTGGTTCAAATCCATCCCTCGCTACCAATAATCTCTCCATATGCTCATGTGGACGCGCTTGGTTTATGCAGAACCGTGTTGAAGAGCCAACATGGAGGGAAGGTTGCGCATAGGGGCCGTCCTTGTGGCCTTGTTATTTGTTGGATGCGCTGGTGAAGGAACTGTAAGCGTAGTCGAACTCAACGTCTCAGTATCTGGTGAACCTGGTAATGTTCACATTGAGAAGTCCGCCAACAATGGAACTTCTGCAATGAATGAACTTAGGGTAACTTTCGATTTCTTGGGCACTGAATCTAGCGGAGGTGCATTAACTGAGTATTGGCTAAATCCTGGTGATGGTGGTCAGCGAGTTTCGGTAAATGCCGCCGAAGCAAGCACTCTCTTCAGGGATTATGAGTCGCATGGAGTATTCCAATCCGTTGCAGGTGCGAATGATTCAGGTGAAAACTCAGCCGAAGAGGAGATTCGAATTGTGGTTCATGGTGGATTTTATCTGAATCAGACACAACCTACAGGAGTCGATGAACCAGCAGATCTTCACATTGATGCCCCATCTGAAAATTCAGTAGAATCCCCTCATAGTATGTCTATTTCCTCGACTATCACAAATGTAGAAAATATTGTAAATTTCCCTCCTGGTGCTGATGTTGAGATTACTTGGCGACTTTTAGACCCAACAGGAACTGAAATTATATCTTACACACAGGTTATTCAGGATGGTCAATCATACACTTGGATGCACGAGGAAATAGCTCCTGTTGTTGGTGGTTGGACATTGGAGATTACAGATTCAGTAGCGGATGAAAATGTTCAGCAAGAAACCAATGTGATAGTTAGGTATACTGAGTGACCACTTTCATTACTGATTGAATCTCGATTGAAAGTGAAAAAAAGAATGCGTAAAGGAAACTATTACCAAAATACTACGGATTCAGTTTTGATGCCCCTTTCGTTTGTTCATATACCCCGGCATGTGGTTGGGTGATAACGCAAGGTGAACAAGATGGCCAGCAAGAAGAAGACCGCAACGAACAA
>JAZADD010000019.1:0-8494 GCA_036124005.1 Thermoplasmatota archaeon | reverse complement strand
ACAGCAAGAGAGATTCGAAAATTCAAGGTTCTAGCATTATTCTTAGTTGCTTATCTTTTGTTTTACGATGGGGTAAACACGATTGCGAGTATGGCTAGTGCATTCGGAGAATCAGTTCTTCGATTAGATACAAGTATGAACATCATGTTGCTGTTAACAGTCAACGTCATTGCAATTCCAATGACTGCTGTTTTCGGAAAATTAGCAAACATAAAGGGCACAAAATTCGCATTAATGCTGGCCCTCATTATCTACTGTTTTGTTGCTATTGCAGCGGCTGCATTTGCTCCGTTAGAATTAGACCCAAATACCGATTCTGACGGTAATGGTTTACCCGATGATGCAGAAGGTGCCGATTCTAGATATGATTTCACGTTTACCTACAACGAAACATCAGGGTTGTATGAAATGGATACATTATACAATAGGGGATATGACGGATGGGTCGGAGAAAATTCTGCAGGCGATGCAGAATTTAGAGATGCCTTCCAAGCCTATTTCCCAGATCAGACAGATTCTGAATCTTCATCATCCAGCACAAGTGATTTGGGTGTTTCATCCGGTATTCTTGTTTTGTTAGTAATTCTTGTTTCCTTTGTTCTTCTTGGTAGTGCTATTATGTATCTTCAAAAGATGAATTTGGGCCCATTAACAGCCCTTCTTGCAATTCTTCTAGTATTTGCTGGAATTTTTGCTGCATCCTTGTTTGTTGACGAAGCAACAGTATCTGTACAAGAGGTGGAAACAATAACTCCCGAAGATGCCTCTTCACTAATTTCAGCCTTTGATAATGCATCAGACCATCGATTTTCCATCATAGTGATAGGGCCGGATTCTATTGATTCAGAAGTGGGTGATCGTCATCCAACCATAGTCGATCAAGGCGGATTGGTAGATGGATGGGCTGAATTTATGCGAGATAATGTGTGGGAACCATTTGGGATTACAGTTTCACTTCAATGGATAATTCTAGGCTGTTTAGTTGGAATGGTTATGGGTTCTGCAGGAGCCCAAGCCCGCTCGATGTTCTCAATGTTGATTCCTGAGACCAGAACTTCTGAATTCTTTGGTTTCTTTGGTTTCTTAGGAAAATCCGCCGCTATGATTGGAACTTTCCTATATGGAATTGCTAGCTCAACCTTCGATAGTCGTGTAGCAATCATGACCATTACAATTGTAATTCTAGCGGGAACAATATTGGCATCAAGAATTGATCTTGAAGAAGGCATCAGAGTAGCAAATGAAGAAGATGCTCGTAACCGTGCAACTGCTAAAGAAGAGGGTGAAGAAGAAACTCAATCAAATAAGGACGAAAATCTCTATTCTAATATTGGTGAAATGTTGGAGTGATTGAATGGCTAAGCCAATGAGATTCTTTGGCTTCATTCAGATGTTCTTATCGATTTTAGTATTACCATTTGGCTTCTTGATATGGGGTATTGCTGCCATTCCTGGAATTTGGATGTTTCAGGAAGTTAGCGACGTTAGTGATCCGTTAACCCGTCTTTTTGCTCAAGGAGCAGCAATTGGTATTGGTCTACTTGCATGGTGTATTGTAGATCTAATAATTCTCGGATTTTTTGGACTTATTTTGAGACCTAGAACTTCTTCGGCTCAAGCACCAACTCAAAGTTGGTTGACCATCAGGTGGGGATTTATGTCACTCTTTCACCGGTTGGCTTTACCTTCATTACAATGGATGATCCCCTCTTTTGTTGGGAATACTTACTATTCGATGATGGGCATGAAGATTGGTAAAGGTGCACAACTCAATTCTCCGAATATCAATGATGCCTACATGATTGAGATAGGTAGTAAGACGGTGATTGGAGGAGGTGCAGCAATTAATGGCCATCTCTTCGAAAAAGATGGCATCCATCTTTCTAAGGTAATTATTGGTTCTAATTGCGTCATTGGTTCAGGGGCATTTATTTCTCCAGGTTGTATTATCGGAGACAGAGCAGTCATCGCATCTAGGGCGGTTTTACCTAAATTCACTAATGTCCCTCCTGGAGAAATTTGGGGAGGTATTCCTGCCCGCCGCATTCGTTCAAGGAATGCTACAGAAGAGGAATGATTGACTATTCTGTGAAGACGATTTGAGGAGGTGTTTCACCCTCTGAATCTGAAGGTTTGGGCCCAATGGTTATTGATACTAGAATAGTTACTAGAGAACTTGCAATCAGTGCAGATAGGAATACATTCAGATTTGCTAATCCGGCCTCGTTTAGAGGTTTGTAGATGTACTCGATGCCCTTCATTAGATTCTCTGTGAATGTTCCGTAGATGACAACTCCAAGGAACCCCGAAATTGCTCCTGCAAGTGCACCTTGAGGCGTAATTCGATCCCAGAGTGTTAGAAGAACCGGTGCTACGGTAGCGGCAGCCAATAAATCGGCGAACAAGAAAATTCCGAATACGCTGGCAGTATCAAAGGTAAATCCGAACACAGTCGGTCCTGTTGCAAGATAAACAGCAACAGGCATCATACATATTGTGGCGATACGAGCGTGTGAGAGTTCCATTCGACCATCTGATAGGTCACGCGTAACTGAAGCAGTAATCGCGTTCAACAGTGTATCTGCACTGGAACAGACTAATGCTACTGCGAGAACAAGGAAGAGGATGAGAATAAGGGTCCCAGCATCAGAAATTAAGATGAAGAAAGCTGCGGATGGGTCGTATACATCTCCAAACATTGGAGCTCCTCTTCCAGCAACAACAGTCCCTAGGATTCCCATAATGAGAACAAGAGGAAACACCATTGCTGAGGCGATTAATGCTCCTCGTTGTAGCGCTTCAGGCGATTCAGAAGCATAGGTGCGTTGCCAGTTACCCTGAGAAAACATTTCAGCGGCAGTGATAGCTATGACCAAAGCCAATCCGGAGGCGAAGGAGCCCATGTAACTCATGCTACCTACGCTCCATTCATCTTCTGGATTAGATGCCTTTGCTAAATCTATCCAGACACCGATTCCATCTCCGAATACTTGTGTCATTAGTAGAATTCCAAGCCCAGTAAGTAGAGCAATTACTGCGAGTGCTTGGATACGATCAGTCGCGAGCGATGCTGGAAGTCCACCTAAAGCGGTGTATCCTGCGGTTGCGATTGCGATCAGAATCATTGGAATTAATGGGTCCAGACCCCCGAGAATTACACTTGCCTTACCGATTGCAGTAAATTCAGCGAATAGGAATGTGAACATGTAGAGAATCGAGATGATACCGACGTACATCTGCATCGGTCGACCCAGTCTTGATCGGACATAGTCAGCAAGAGTAATTCCTTCAGGAAGAGATGCACGAATCTTCGGCCCGACATAGGCGAGAAGAAGGAAAGGAGTCGCAGATGAGACGGCGTAACCAATCACGTCCCAGAATCCACCCCAATAGCCAACCTCACTTGGGCCGAATAGAATCCAGACACCCATGCCAGATGCGAATAAACTCAAAGCAATGCGAACGGAGCTCTGTGAGCCTCGAGCTGCGAGGTAATCATCAACCTGGATATCCTTCCCTTCAGTCGATTTGTATCCAATATATCCGAAGATTCCAATCGTTGCAATCAGGAATCCATATGCAAGTGTTTGTTCCATTTTCCTCCCTCCGCTGGCATTACCCAGATCAGGTTGTGGGTCGTCGCCGAAGCGACCTCTCAGCAAAATGCTCCCCAGTAATTGATTTTCTATTTTGGAACTGCTTGAATATTCCTTATCGAAAGTATACTAGAATCTGTTTCGAATTATATGTGTGAGTAATATTCTCTAGCACTGTTTTCCAAGGCTTCAATGGTTGCTAACTCGTCGATGGTTAGTGTGACTCCATCGCGTCGAATAGCCCGCCCATCCACGAAAACGTCGAGGACGCGACCCCCACTGTAGATTAGGTTAGAGAGAAGCCGTCGATCATCACGCCCTGTGGGTCTGAGACGAACATCGTTCAAATCCCATGTAATCCAATCTTGACTTCCCTTAGTTGCGAGTTGCCATGTTTCAACTGGATCAAGGATTCGTGCATCCCAGTGGTCATGCCGCTGAATTAGACTAGCAGCCTTTGCCTCAGCACGCATGTCTAGTGAGTTGTTACTGGCGGCCCCATCGGTCCCGAGGCGGACATCTACATTTGCTTCCTTCATCGCTGGATAGGACATCGTGCCACCACAAGCGAGCTTCTGATTACTGATTGGACAATGCACAGCGTGACATTTCTTTTCAGCGAGGATTCTCATCTCTTTCTTGGTAACCCAACCACAGTGTGCACATACAGTTCCTTCCTCAAGGAATCCAATGGAATCCAGATATTCTACTGGATACATGCCATGTTTTGCATGACAGTTTGCTACTTCCTGCCTTGTTTCACTAGTGTGTATGTGAACTGGCGCAGAGTGACGACGCCCGAGTTCTGCTGCACGGAGTAGGGTTTCCTCGGAACAAGTGTACACAGCGTGCGCAGCCACTCCGTAGCGTACTCGCCCATCTGCTAGAGGTTCCTCTGAGAGGAGTTTTTCGAGTTTCTTTAGAGCATCACCACTGTCTGGAATATTTTCTCCCGCAGGAGGCCAATCAGTTGTTGGTCCACATACGATTCCCCGAATGCCACTCTCGGCTAAGACTGGAGCGATGGCATCAGGGTGGTGGTACATGTCACAGGCGAAAGTCGTCCCGGTTGCAATTAGTTCAGCAACAGCTGCTCGAGTCCCAACTTCAATCAATTCTTTCGTGACATGTCGTTCGGTTGGAAAAATCGATGCCTGTAGCCATTCCATTAACGGCAAACCTTCGCCCATGCTGCGATTGAGGATCATAGGTAAGTGAGTATGCCAGTTTTGGAACGAGCGGGTAATCACACGATTTGAACCATCTATAGTCTCGATGACATCCTCGTCTCCGTGGCTTTCAGACCACGATCCATCACTATGGAGGAGGACATCGCCACGATGTACTCGACCAGCCTCTGTGATGAGGCGAGTTGAGGTAATGCGCCGCGGCTCCATGACCCAAGGAAGAATCAATCGGACTTGAGTATGTGGTCTTAACCGAAGAGATCCCCGGCGATATTGAGGGCGCTAGATCCGCCGCTGTTACTAGTTGGTATGAAGGGTGCAAGCACATTAGCGAGACCTTGTGCATTACGGGTTTGCGTATACAATCGACCTTGACCAGAGAAGATCATTACGAGCCCCTCTCCACCGAGAATGGCTGATTTCATGTTCCCTGCTTTTGTGACACGATAATCGAGTGTTTCATCGAAGGCAACAACATGGCCTGTGTCAACCGTGATTTCTTGACCGGGTTGGACATCAATCTGTTTGATTGCTCCGTATGAATTGAAGTGCAAAGTCCCAGGAGCCTCTTCGGTGTAGCATTTGAGGAAGAATATGGATTCTCCAGAGAAAAGTCCCTTAGCACCCTGAAATTTTGTGTCCATTTCCACGTTTGGTGTCGATGCAAGATAGGCACCTGATTGTAGATACATAGCCCTGCCAGGCTGTAATTCACTTGTCACGATTGAGCCCGGAGTCCCAGGGGCAATCATAACCCAACCACCCTGAGGTCCGCCTGTGAAGTAGTTCTGGAAAATCGATTCACCGCCGAATACCTTTCGCTTTAGCGCTTTGAAGAAACCTCCTGACTTCGTTTCCATTTCTACTCCTGCCATCGAAACCATCGCACCAGATTCGGCACGAATTGTTTCGCCAGGATTTACAGATACTGTAAGTAGTGCAAATTCTGGATCGAACTCTATGTGGTTCTGCATTTCTCTCACCTAGAAAATACTCAGTTGCCACGGGATGGTAGGAAGGGGATTAACTTCGAAGCAAGGCTTCCCACATTTCTTGTTTGAATCCAAACACTTCCTTGGCCCGAGAAGTGCATCACGAGACCTTCTCCACCTAGGAATAGTGACTTCATGCCACCGACTTTGCCAATCTCGTAAGTTACTGTGTCGTCGAAGGCGACGACGTGACCGGTGTCAACAGTAATCACTTGTCCTGGTTGAATTGGAATTTCTTTGATAGCACCGAAGGAGTTGAACCAAGTTCGACCTGGTTGCCCATCTTCTGTGAAAGCACGAATGAAGAAGACAGATTCGCCGGAGAACATGCCCTTGAATCCCTGAAACTTCGTGTCTGTCTGCACATTTGGTGTAGAGGCTAGGTAAGACCCACCCTGGATGAAAACCTGACGTCCAGGTTGAATATCACGATGTTTGATGTCACCAGGTGCGCCTGGAGCAAGGCTAATCCAGCCACCCTGTGCGCCAGCTGTGAAGGTGTTGAGGAAGAAGGATTCACCACCCAATGCCATTTTCTTGAGTCCTTTGAGGAAGCCCCCGCTTGACTTGGTCTGCATCTGCATACCAGCCATGGAGACCATTGCTCCAGGTTCAACATTTACCGATTCACCAGGTGAGCAGGCGAGTGTCAGTAGAGTGTAAGACGGATCAAACTCAATGTGTTCTTGCATGATTCGACGATAATTTCCTTGGTTATATCGATTGGGTCTATGGGTCCCTGTTGAAATGGGGCGGTTGCTATCGCGTTGTATGAACGGTCGCGACCCCTATCAGGTTCTAGGCGTCGATCGATCAGCCTCAGATGCTGAGATTAAGCGGGCATTCCGCCGTCTTGCAAGGCAACATCATCCGGATCGGAATCCAGGAGATTCAGCAGCAGAGGAGCGATTCAAGTCCATTCAATCTGCATACGATTCCATAGGATCTCCACAGAAGCGAAGAGAGCACGATCAGGCTGAGCAATTTTCTCGCTTCAGAGGATCGGGTCCAGGTCCTAGAGGTCTCGACGACCTTCTCCGTGAGATGATGCGTGGCAGTGGTGGGATGCAAGAAGCGCCTAGAGAATCTCCGAAACGAGGTATTGACATCGAATTAGGTATCGATGTATCTACCTCTTTAGCAGAGTCTGGAGGAAAGGTTCCCTTCGAACTTAGTCGCTTACGTCGCTGTAAACGATGTGATGGTAATACATTCCGTACCGGATCCAGTTGCCCAATATGCAATGGTCGTGGTGTTCATCGTAGGGAAAGCACCGTCACTGTGACAATTCCGAAGAAGGTTGCTCATGGGCATCGTTTGAGGTTACGTGGTTTGGGTAATGAGCACCCTACGGGTACACCTGGTGACCTGATTTTGATGGTTCGAATCGATCCAGGCGAGAATCGAAGATGGGAATCAGAGCGCTTGATACAAACGTTACACGTTCCATACACTGCCATGTTACTCGGAGGGAATGTGGAATTTAGTACACCATCTGGACGAACAATTCGTATGCAAATTGATGCGGGGAGTCAACCTGGAGATCGACGAAGAATCCCAGGTGAAGGATGGCAAGGAGGACCACTCGACCTTGAATTGGCGATTGAGAATGTGGGCGAATTATCGTCAGAGATGATTGAAACTCTTGAAAAATTACGCACTTTGGGATTGTGAGTATTGTACCATACAATGCCTCATTTCTTCCCATGGTCTACTAACGAGTATTCATCTATGGGAGAATCATGATTGAACCATGTCAGGATTTTCGGTCTTTGCCGAATCCTTGTTTGAACGCCGTCGAGCGGCTCATTTTGTCATCGTACTGATGACTTTACTCGTCCTTCCAGGTTTACCGGTTAGCCTCACTCCTGCAGACATCGAATCTTACGATCTTGAATCTCCAGAATTGGATGCTGCTCGTGTCATCCAAGATGAGTTTACAGGGAATGGGGTAATTGTGGGTTTTATTTTCACTGTGACTGAACCGACTCTAATTCCAGATACGCCTAGCCCCCTCGATCCAGATACGATGCACCCCTATCCCGGTCGTGCTGAAGGAATTATGTCACCAGATGGAGGCATTCTGAATCTCACTGTGTTGCAGGAACTTGATCGGAAGGCCCAAATTGTCAAGCAGCACGATGTTGCCGATTATTATGGCCCATTGGTTTCGGATATAACTGGCACTCCAGTGGATGGCGTTTTGTCACTTCCAGATAATCTACGTTCATTCATGAATAATGAGACTCTATTGACTCAACCTAGTAAAGAGGCTGATGGGATTTTCATTATAGATGTGCCACCAAAGACGAATTGGACAGACTGTGGTGACCTTGAATGTTTGACATTTGATGATCCAAACGTCACACAAGCTCATATCGATTTAGCGTCTCACAGAATGGCCAATCATAGCAATGGAGCATTCTTGCGTTGGCTTTCCAATGATCGAGCCTTCATTCCAGATTCTGAATCACCTGTCATCGGTCCAGTCAATGGGACATTGGATGGCGATGAGTGGGTCAATGCGGAATGGATGCCTGGCCGATGGTCAGCTGGATCAGCTTGGTTGTTAATCCAGTACGATAGAGAGAAAATGCTGGCTAATGGCTGGACTTTCTCATGGGGTGATGCAGAACAGGATTGGGGTTATGCGGTTTCAGGCCTCGGATTCGAAGCGGATCCACCAGCACTTAGTACGAATTTTTGTCTTGATCGAATT
>JAZADD010000018.1:0-6106 GCA_036124005.1 Thermoplasmatota archaeon | reverse complement strand
CTGCGCCACCCAAAAGTGCCAAAGTACTGTTGTTATTTGCGGACATAATCGCGAGACCGATTAGTCCAAACATCATCGTGAATGCACTAATCCCTTGGAATGTCAAGGCCTTGAATGAAAGGTCAGCATCTAAACCGATATCTGCACCAAACATATCTCCGGCAACATCGCCAACTGCACCGCCAATCATCATCAAAACAAACCATACGAGGAATAAGGAACCACCCAGAAGAGCTGCGCCGAAGAATAGCAATTCGATGCCAACTAGGCTTTCAATTCCAAAGAATTCTAAGATTTCCGAGAACAGCGACATAAACAATGGGCAGAGATTCTTGGATATGACCACTTCGCACATTATTCACGTTTTCTTGGGGTTTTGGGGTTTATTCGATTCAATCGACCTAACAATAAACCACTGCTCAAGAAGGAGGACTGGCCCGAAAGAACCGCCTGTGATTATCGCAGCTAAGATCGCGCTCCCATTGGATAAATCGAAGACAAGCAGGAAAATTAGGATAAAAATCGCAGGAAGAATGAGCCTACGAAGAAACACATAGTATCCACCCATCATGTCGTTAATGGGACTCGATATTGCACGATCGACCATGTCGCCGACCATGAAAATCCCTCGATCATGACTGTATGATGAATCCAACGATGAGTATGACTACCCAGATGATATTGAGAACTAGAGTGAAACGTGAATTTGGAGTTTTGATTGGAACCTCGTAGAGTACACCATCCTCTCCACGAATCAATGTAGTACGTTCTGCTTTCTTCGACACTGCGTTGAGTGGAGATGCCTTGTCTTTACGAAATAGGAAGTAAACTGCAAGAGCAATGAAACCTCCACCACTTACGCCGAACAACTGACTTAGGACCTGATATTCAACAGGTAAACCAGTACCAAGGAACAATTGTATCATGCCAAACATGAACCATATCCATGATGACTGCCCCCTCATCAATACGATGTGAGTGACGGTAGGAATTGAATCCTTTGCCAATTATCATCATTTCATAGGTGACTGAGATTCGGCAAACTCATGAGGAATAATCGATTAGGAATCTTGTGCTGCAAAGACGAGGGATTCATTCAGTCATCTCTGCTTTAGAGAATGACGAAGCCACATTGGTCCTTCTAGAACGCGGAAATGATGACCCAGGGATCAATATAATTCGCCAATTATGTGATCATAAGGGAGTAAAAATCGAAGAAGGGAGTCAAAGGGATATCTGGAGAATGGCAACTCCTGCGAAAGATGGAGAACCCGAGCATGCAATAGCTCTGGCACTTGTCGGAAGAGAACCTGATCTCCCTTTAACAGATGTTTTCGCAAACGGTGGACTGATTTGGCTACTTGATGGCGTACAGTACGCTACCAATATGGGGTTCTGCATTAGAACAGCCGAAGTAAGTGGTGCAAATGCTGTCATAGTAAGCAACAAAATGAATCATGCCGAAAGAAGTGCAGTTAAAGGATCTAGCATGAAAGCGACAAGGTTCATTCCAGTGCATTACACAGATACAGTGAATGCCTTAGAATTAGCAAAGGAAAATGGATTCAGAATAATTGTTGCAGAGGATGTAGGCACCATACCTCCATGGGATGCGAATCTTACAGGAGATATACTCGTTGTAGTTGGAGCAGAACGTGAGGGTGTATGTCAGGAAACCCTGGAAGCAGCGGACGAAATAGTCAGGCTACCAATGAATGGATTCATCCCAAGTTACAATCTACAAGTCGCGATGTCTTGCTTGGCAATTGAAGCAATTCGTCAACGACAATAGGCAATCATTCAGAGTCATCAATGTTGAGGCGCTTGGCTTGACGCTCATAATATGCCTTTTTGAGAGCAAGGAACTGGTTCATGAACTCATGATATGCTTCCTTCTCTTTTGCATATAGGGGGCCACCACGAGCCTCTCGGTCACTACGTATGACGACTAAAGACGCAAACAAGGAAAGCACATACAATGGTAAAAGTAGAGTGAGGCCGTTTTGCTCGATACTCCAATTCCCATAGCGTGTGTCAATCTCTAACGCAAGGAGGAAATGGGTTGCAATAGTAACTGGCCACATTATGAGGGCGATAATCAGAAACAATCCTTCGTAGAAGAATTCCATTGGCCTACGTCGGCGAGGGGGGGTCGGACGAGTCACTGCAAATTGGTCCATCTCTATCAAGGAGTCATTTTCTCCACCTGAAATTAACCCTATCGATGATTCTTCATTGTAATCTGACAAAATAAATTCAGAATTAAGGTTCAGATTATCAGAATCGCGTGTTGCGAGCCAAGGAACAAAAGAAATCACAGTGAGAGGTATCAGTAGCAATCCATCAATTATTGGATCAGCAATTGATACATTCTCAACTATGGTGCTACGGATAAGCAACGAAGATACCACTGCACACGTTGAACAAATTGCTGCTAGAAGGGGTCGTTGGAACAAGTAGGATAACGAAGCGATGGAAAGAAGGACTGCTAAGGAAATGCGTAACATCAGCGTCTCCAAGTTGTTCAAAGAACCATACTCGGATGCCAGACGATCCGCCGCAAAATTGAGAATGATGCCAAGAAGGCCTTCATCTACGAACAACCCAGCAACAGACATTGAAAGAAGAGCAAAGAAACCAGCATAACCTACTCGCAAAAAGAAATTCATTTGACGTGAGACTATGGCTCGAGAAGCTTCGGAAAGTTTGGGTTTCATTGATTGAAGTGGCTGATTACTCTCAACAATAGATTGGATTACATCATCATCATCATCCGTAGTGCTGGAATGCGTAACTAGATCTTCATCTTCTTCCTTGGATTGCAAAGATTCTATTTTTGACTTAGCGGAATCTTTTGCCTCAGAAAGCCTAGTTATCAAATCGTCTTTTTTACCACTGACCTTGAGTCCGAGATTAGCAAGTCGAGATTTGAGTTGAACCACTGTTAGTTTCCTTATCTCCTCGTCTGATTCACTTTCTTCCAGTTCATTCGTTATGGGCATTAATTCGCTAGAACCGATAGATTCCATTAACTCAAGTTCTCGCTTATCATCAGCTTCAGCCTTCGCAGCCTTAGATGCCTCTCGCCGTTCCTTGAACTCCTCTCGTTTCTTATCCACCGTTTCAGATACCTTTACAGAAGCGCCTTTGACATCCTCGCCAACCTTCTTCGCTCCCGCAGCAATGTCTTTTGCAACGCTGGATTCGGCAATTGCTGAACCCAATTCGCTTGTTTTCTGGGCAGCCTTCTTTGAAGCCGCACTAACCTTCTGACCTGCGTCCTTCAATCGATCCTTGAAGCCATCAATACGGCTCCCCTCGTCCGGAGATTGCCCCTCTCCAGATTCATCTGACATGTGACGTCATCCTAAGGCTAATTCTTCAATCTCTTCCCTGAATTGTAGGGCGTACTCCACGTAAGAAGGCAACAAAAAGGAGAATTAAGGGTGCGAGTGGAGAAGCAGGTAGGAATGATTCGGGATAAGCCTCCGCCCATTCATCATAAAACGCCGCATCAAGATCAATTGTTGAATTCGTTGTGACACGTACCAAATCTCCACCACTAAGATATCCGTCAGCATCAAGATCGAGATGATCGAAAGTCCACGAATTTCCGCTAGAATCAGAGGTCTCTAGATGGCCTGCTTCCAAGGGAAATATGTGCTCGACAACTAAGGCTCCTTCTGAGTCACGGGTTCCTGCATGCAGTTCCATCTCATCGACTCCTACCTCCCAACGGAACCCCTCAGCGAGAGTGTATTCCCAGATGCGAATGCCATCGACAACATCCAATCGAATTTGACCCGAAATAGGCGCAGGCATCCGCTCCATCTCAATATCGGGGAGTGAGATAGCCACTGTATCACCTGTAAGTACCTCCAGAACCGTAGAAGATAGCCCATCTGAAGAATAAGCCTCTGCTTTGACAAGAACTGGTGGATAGCCTCTGAGTTCGAGTATTAGTTGGTGTGAGGCATTATCTGTCACAGCAACCATCTGCTCGAAAGAAGGGTCCCAAGTCACTCGCCAATCCAACGAAGAGAATTCGGTGGAATCCATTGGCAATGAAGCACCTGAGGATGGAATCCCTTGACTTCCAAAAGTGGAATCGAGGCCTAAGAGTGGGTCAAAAGAATGCGGCAATGCATCGCGGCCTACGTACCATTCATCTGCGATACGCACATGGAATGCCCCTTCGCTTTCGTATAGGTCGAAATCGAGAGTATCGTTCCCGACTTGACTGAACATACTCACCTGACTAATTCCAGCATTGTAATCCACGCCTACTACAACCCGGGAGGCTACCTGATCTAACTGATCTTCGATGATGATACGGTAAGCATCCACATCTGAAGTAGCACGAAGAAGATCCCATGCATCTCCATTTTCAATAGCAATATCGAACAACGTCTCGCCATCCTCAACCTGCACAACATCATCTGTCGAAATACATCCGGCCGAGAGACTGAGCAGCAGCAATAGCAGCACGGCCACGGGGCGCATAACGGGAACTTGTGGCGGGAATGAATCAACCCATCGTCCCGCAGTCTGCTTCAGTCACGATGCGAACGGGAATAAGGGCCGACTCATTCCGGCGAACGAGGGGAGAGGATGAGCGCAGACATCCTCGTCGTTTACAAGAAGAATTTCGAGGCAGTGCACGATCGATCGATGATTGCGATCGAAGCGGCTCTCGAACGCGCCGTCCAGGAGCGAAAACTCCGCGTAGACATCACTGCACGTGAAAAGGTGCGACGATCTGACTTCATCGGACGAGACCTAGTTATCGTGATTGGCGGGGACGGCTCTCTGACATCAATTGCCCACTCTGTTGATGCTGATACCCCAGTCATGGGAGTAAACAGCCATCCGATTGAAGAGGATGCGGAGGGGTCTTTCGGCTTCTTCATGGGTAGTGACCCGAATCTGTTTGAGGAGGATCTCAAACAAGCTCTCGATGGTACAGCACGAGTCAATATCCTTCCACGTCTCCAAGCTGAAATTGTTACTACATCTGGGAATGTAATTCGCTGCGACCCTGCACTCAACGACCTTCTTGTAGCGAACACACACCAATACCAGCCATCTAGGTACAGAATCCAGCGTGGCAAGGGCGAAGACGCCATTGATATGATTCAACAATCATCAGGGATGCTGTTCTCAACATCCTTGGGACGAGGGGCGTGGTTCCAACATGCTTTCGATCTCAGCGGATTCAAACAGAAAGAAGGTGAAGCGGTAACTCACTATCTGGTTGGCCCACGTGAACTGCCTAAGGAAGAAGGAGAAAGCGGTTCAGATTGGTCTTGGACTAACCAACCGACAGTTTTGATTTCAGACATGCATCGAGGATACGTTGTATCAGACGGGTGGGACGAGTATCATTTCACACGCGGAGCAACAATCACCGTGAGCCTGGATGGACCACCTCTACGTCTACTTACATTCAGAAATTGGCTGGTTGATTCAAACCCCATTTGAAAATGGCCTAAAAATGTACAAAAAAAAGGTGGAAGACGGGGTGGCCGTAGCCACCCCGCCCCCCGGTTTCCGAGTTTCGTAGGAGGTGATCCATCTGCAGGTTCCCCTACAGATACCTTGTTACGACTTAACCCTCCTTGTCGAAGGCAGGCTCGAATACGCCCAATGGACGCAGCCTCACCCACCCCCAACTAAGATGGTTTGACGGGCGGTGTGTGCAAGGAGCAGGGGCATATTCACCGCGCCTTTTTGAGACGCGATTACTACCGAATCCAGCTTCACGGGGGCGAGTTACAGCCCTCGATCCGAACTACGAACAGGTTTCGGGATCGCATCACCTCTCGGTGTAGCTTCTCATTGTCCTGTCCTTTGTATTGCGCGTGTAGCCCAGCATATTCGGCGCATACTGACCTACCGTTGCCCCCACCTTCCTCTGACTTAGCGCCAGCGGTCTCTCTATAGTCCGCTGAATCTGACGATTCCGGTAGCAAATAGAGATGGGGGTCTCGTTCGTTATCTGACTTAACAGAACGCCTTACGGTACGAACTGACGGCGGCCATGCACGACCTCTCGAGCAATCCAGCAAACTCGTCAAGTTGGCCTTCATTTGTCCGTCGATGCTGG
>JAZADD010000017.1:0-5499 GCA_036124005.1 Thermoplasmatota archaeon | reverse complement strand
TCAAGGCAATCTTGGAAGAATGTCTTCGAAACTACCTTGTTCTTGTCTCCAATGTGATCGTTGCCTTGCCACTCGAAGTCCAGTATAGCGGCAACTATTTTTGCATAATCTGTCTTACTCATCCCGGGAGGATTATTATTGCCCTGGCCATAGAATTTCTTCTTTGCAATGAAGGGCATACGTACTCCCTTGTTGTTCAGAGTGTCTTCGGCTAGACTATCCAGTTGGTTTGAGATAGTGGTCCGATTGCTATTAGGATCCAAGCCATACCTGTGCCTCAAACAGCTTAACGCAAAATGAAGCATTTGCACTCTATTCATGTTGCCATTTTCTTCATGCGCTAGGCAATCACTCTCCTCCAGACGCTGAGAGACATGTTGGATAATGCTAATCTTTGAATTGAGGTTTACTTCAAGGTCTTCAGGCTCGTAGATTCCTTCACTCACAGTATCACTCATCTTCACCACCTCCTGTTTCTTTCTCAATCCAATATAGCAACATCACGTCCAGTTCTGACCCCATCGGCCCTCCTTCCGAGAGATGTACGGGCCATGAAAGCTCGGGCACCCCTTCTGGTAGAGGAATGAACTCTGAAACGCCTGGGACCTGGCTTGCTGAGAAGATTCTCGTAGGCTTAGAATGTCGCTCCACAAAGTGGTGTGATGAGCATACTTCGATGTCCAGATCCAGCGATCTGATCTTCTGCTCAAACAACAATGCTGCATCACCAGTTAGCGAACTTCTGATTCTGGTAATCAGATCAATTGCAGAGTGTCCTTCTCCCTCGGCAACCGGTCTGACCACTATGCTGAGTATGTTCGGCTCGTGGCAATCACTAGATGTGACTTGGTCAACAGAAGTGATGGTGTGTATTCTCTGGATTCTAGAAGTCGTCTTTACATCCATGCCAAGCCCTGCAGCAGGCATTACGATGTCCTTGCAGTGAATGCCTGCTGACTTCCATGCCTTGATGCAGTGGTATCGTTGGGTGTCATCTTCGCATTGTATCAACATCCGAATGATGGTGCTCAATTCACCCCATAGGCCCACGACTTTGGTGAATCCCCATCCAGTATTTGCATTCTCAAGCAGGGTCTGGAAGGCTAAGACCGAATCAACTAGATCATCCCCACAGCGATGGCCTTCACCATTTCCACAAAGGTGCTCGGCAACCTTGGAAACGGCTCCGGGATCGACATCGGGATTGAATTCCAACACTACACAGTTGACAAGATCGCCATCAGTATCCGATTTGAAGGAAACTCCTGACTCCAATTTAGCTCGTCTAAGTGGCAAAGTTTGGGCTGGAGGTCTGGCCTCAGAAAGAATCAGTTGGATTGCTCCCTCTGGAGATCTACCAATATGGACATTGCACCCGATTCCTATCTGAGGTTGTGAACGGTCTCTTGCAACTGGCAGAGTAGCCAAAGTTCGCTCAAGTGTGGTTGTTGACATCAACGATCACCTCCTGAACCTAGGTTGTGCTTGCTGGAGATGACAGACCCTCCCGGACCCCCATGTGTATAATTGATCGCAAAGCAAATCCAAGGCCCGTTGCCAATGAGTCTCTTTTCCTCTGACTTGTGATCATCAATGACATAAATGACACACATAATTGGGTCCTTTGGACCGCGCCATCCCTCTTCTCTTGAGGTAGGGCCGACAGGTACGAAGCCATCAATGAACCAATCGGAAGTGAGGATGTCCTGGCCTTGGGTCTTGCCTGAAATCAATTGGTCTACAGTACTGCCATCGCTACTTGCACGAACAACGCGACCGATGTCTACTCGTGTGGTGAGTTCTGAGGGTAACTCCTCAGACATTCTAACCCCGCTTCCATTACGCAAAACTAGGTTCACTCGAGGGGGTTCTTCCAATTGTTCCAACATCATTCGAATACGTCTTCGGCAGTCCCTTAGATACTCTGCCCCTCCCTTGTTGGGTGAGGCCTTTTGCATAGAGATGAACTGCTCAAATTCAGAAAGAGAGATGTCCCATAGCAGCCCTTGGGCCTTGCCACTCGGTGACATCAGAGAGGTTGGCTCATAGACTGAATTAACAAAAGAGAGGCCTTCACGAAGTGCAGTTATGGCTACGCCATTGGTATCAATCCAAGGAGCGTTGATCAGCACTCTCTCACCAGCGCTCCTAGACCTTCTCATATGGAGGCTCTTTCTAGATAGTCGGTGGTGCTCATGGACTGGGATTTGGACATCTCGTAAACTGAGGTCTTCCTCCTTGACCATCCTGATTTCCTTACGTAGCATCATGTCGTCCCAGGTGATGTTGGTAAATCTCCTAGATAAGGCGGGAGTTAGATGAATACTCATGAGGTGTTTGTCCTCTGCCAGCGGTCCGAGCCATCTCGCGGCTTGAAGCATGGTATCGTTGACTGCATCCTTTGCCTGACGGACCATGTAAGTCGTACGTAGTCCCTCAAGCGTAAGACCTCTACTGAGTACTAGACCGCCTACAACGACCATGTTCACTGGGAAGTTCGGATCATCGTAGTTGAGATCATGATCGGACTCAGAATGGATAGTACGGACTTCAGAATCAACTAACACTTCGATTGCCTTGCTGATTAGCTCATCCGTGGGCGGGAATGAAGCATCTGAATCACACAACGCCCTCTTGTTCGTTTGGAAGCGAAGTATTGAGTTGTGGACATTGCTGTCCTTATCTCGTGTCTTCTCATAGCCTTCCAGTTGTGCCTTAGCATCTTTGATGGCCATCTTGGTTAGTCGGGTCACTTCCTTCATGCCGTCAATCTGACTGCATACATGGACCATCGCCGCATGGTGTTCGCCATGTGGTTGTACTGGCCTTGGTTTCAAATGATGTAGGGCTCCTGATATGGCATGATTCAACATGGCTCGGACCATGGAGTCAGGCGGATTCTCAAGGCTTTGCAAATGAGGTACAATCTCCTTTGAAGAATTGGGAGGGTTGTAGTCCTCAATCACGCATGGTTCAACTAGTCTCTCACGCTGCTCAATGAATACCTCATGTGGGCTGAGATAGAGCGAATGGGGGTCCAATACATGCGCATAATCGGGGAACAGGGGATCCTCAGGATGTAGGAATATCGAGGCCGCTGGAGTGGCGGTAACATTCCAAAACAAAGATGAGAAGTCGTTTCTCAATCTCACGATTGCTTTTTGAACCGCGGTGCCAACAGCACTTCCTCTGACATCATATGGTTGGTCAGTTGATGTGTTGATGCTGGCCGAATCGCCCTCATCATCAATAATCAAAATCGGGTGCTCTGAATTGAGGCCGTTTGCTTGGATGAAATGGCACAGATGATGAACGCCTTCCAGTACAGCACGGTTCTTCTTTACAGCAATGACCAGAGTATTGGATTCGTCTTGACTAAGGTGACGGAAGACCAGTTCTCTGAGATTCCCCCAGAACTTAGCACTAGTGTGATTGTCTGGATCCCAACTCATCAAATCGCCGTGGGTTGTTGGACTGAGGATAGAATGATTGTGGGAAATCAGGTCCTCGTTGATGCGGCGTTGCGTTTGCTTTCTCAGTTTCTCAGTTGTCCCAGTGATGATTACGGCGACTCGTGAGCCCAGGTCTAGAGCTGTCGCTATCAGAGATACCAGAGCCTGGGTCTTGCCTGACTGGATGTCTCCAATGAGTAGATTATTCACACCGCTTATCAGTACGGGATCTCCAAGTTCATCAATGGTAGTCATGTAACTGGTCAGATCGATTGTTGTCTCAGCCAGTTCCCGCATAGATTGGTCGTCGCGCTTGTGACTTAGGGCCTGTAGATAACTATCCTGAATGGGCATATTTCGTGGGCTGAAATAGGAAGATAGTGAGTCAACTATCTCCTTTCGAGATTCGGGAGTAAATCTCCCAGACTCTCGCTCGCGCCATGCATATGAAGTCGCGTCATCTGATGGTGTGTCTGGCGTGTCGATGTTCGTCATGGCTTCAACCTCAGCCATTAACTCATCCAGTGCTTCCTCACGGTCATCGAAAGGTATCGATAGTAAGTAAGCACGAAGTCCGGGTGGTAGCCCTTGATAGAAACTCATGATAGATCCTCCACGAAGTTCTTGAGTTCATATGACTCATTGCAATCAGAACAGGTATCCCCTGGCTGGCAGGATGGAATACCCTTGGAAGACAAGCCGAAATGAGATACAGTGACCATATCCCTACACCCGCATACCATAGGAGTGCCATACACTGGCGGTCCACCTAATTGCTTCAGGAGGGCGTTTGGGTTGGCGCCGTAATCATTCCAGCCGCAATGATTGCAATGGCGGTTCATCTCGGAGTTTATCTCCGAGGCGTATTCTTCGCCAATACCGCAGTGAGGACACTTGTTGTATTGGGTCTGCTTCTCACTCATTTTGTACACCACCATGCTGAAGGTTTTGCGTCGCCGAGGGTCTCGCCAATGAAGTATGCATCATTCTTAGTGTATGGTTTCCCTTGACGGTGTATTGTGCCTGTTTGGATGATGACATCAGCATCCCACAATTCCAGGCATTCAATCACCGACCCCCACAGTTGTTCTGAGCAACCGATTGTAAGTCGCAAGTCTTCTAGTGGGTAACTAAAGCCACCGTTCTTCCTGTAATCTGTATAGAGTTCATAGAATGCAAGTTCGGTCATTATACGAAGAGGTATGAGTTCGGCATCCAATCCCTCACCTTCATACTCGCGGAGTTGGTTTCTCCACGGCGTCGGCATTCGAATGCAGCCAAATTGGTCTTCATCATCGAAGATATTCTCAATGGTTTCAACGATTTGCACATCCGATTGCTCCATTGACCACAGTAGCCCGGTATCGAGGGCTTCTGTTGTCAATATCTTCAACGCATCAGATTCGCGTATTGGGCGACAATCTGAGTGAGATGTTAGGGCGATAATTGCTGCCCAAGCGGGGGCGTAATCTTCTGAGTTAATGTCAGATTGTATATCAGCAAGCATCGATATCACCTCCTTCAAGTTGCACATTGAATGCGATTGTTGTTAATTCATTACTCATTCCTAGGCCTCCGTGGGAGTCGAATCGGCACCAGAGGGTTGACTGGTTCCATCGTGGCTGGTGATACTGCTGGCCTCTGCATCTGCGGCGGTGGAAATACCGAATTCGGATTGGTATCTGTTCCACCAATATTCATCCTCGGCAATTATTTCCTCAGCACTGAGCCACCGGTCGCCGTCGATGTTGATAGCCCATAGCGCGAGATACTTCGGCTCCGCCGCCGCGAGGACGACGTCCTTGTACATCTGCACGCGCCTTGACCCGTAGAATTGTGCATTGGGGTGCCTACTTCGTAGCTTGTTAGACCACGTCATCACAGCATCGCCTTTCCTGTCATACACGGGATTGCCGTCTTCATCCACAGCCTGCTCTTGCTTATTCCAATTGGCTGGCTGCACTATTCCTAGCCAAGGAATGGGATTCTTGTATCCCTTAGGCACATCTCCGAGAGGGTGCAAGTTGTCCCATCCCCACGGCTGCTT
>JAZADD010000016.1:0-35650 GCA_036124005.1 Thermoplasmatota archaeon | reverse complement strand
GGATCGAAGTGTCGATATGGAGGCTGCTGCTGCTTTCGGTGTTCGTGGGATTAAGGTCGACGGAGCAATTGGTGTCGCTGGAGCTATTGAATTTATTTTGACAGGTTGAGATAAATGCAACTTTACATCGGAATTGATGACACTGACCACCCAAAAGGGGGATGTACCACCTGGACTTCTCAGATTCTTGGAGAATTTATTGAGGCAGAAGGTGGCGAGATTCTTGAACGCAGGTTGGTTAGACTCTGGCCATTTGCTCCGAGAAGGACAAGAGGTAATGGTGCTGTATGTCTAGTAGTTAAGACAAGTAATCCTTCATCTATTCTTGAAGTGGTAAGAAGTTGGTTTAATTCCTTACTTAAGGAACTGGAAGAAACGGATCTTGATTCACATGCTCGTCCTGGCGTAGTTATTCTCAAGGAGCAACATTCCGACCGTACTTATTGGGAAGCGGTTCGACATGAAGTTGAACATTCGATTTTAGATCAACATTTAGACGATTGTCTATTGTATCTTCATCATCCTGATGGCAAGGATGGTTTGGTTGGAGCATTGGCTGCAGCCTCTTGGATTCCAAAGGAATCAGTCACATGGGAAGCCATTGCATGGAGAATTAAATCTCGATGGGGGTCACCTCGGAAGGTATCTTCAACATGTCTTGAGATTCTGGAAGAGCACCATCCTGATACTTTCATGAATCGTGATCCGACTAGGGGTCATGGGATGATCTCTCCTCGTTCTCCATGTCCTGTTTTATTCGGAATCCGTGCACGTTCTCAACAGTCTGCTCTAGCTGCTCTTGAAGATATTTTGTCCTCCAAAGACACTGAATCGGCACAATGTTATGCGGTATTCAAGACAAATCAATGCAGTGACGACCATCTTCTTGGCCCATTTAGGATTACAACCGTGACCTCTCCTGAAATACATCGAGGAGGACACGTAACTGTCGCTACTATGACCAATAAAGGCCCCCTCCTTATTCGTTGTTTCAAGGAAGGTGGTAAACTCAACAATGCAGTTGCTGCACTTGAACCAGGTGATGTTGTGGAAGTGCTTGGACTTCATTCACCAAATGGTGATTTCCATCTCGAGAGAATGCGTACAATTACACTTGCTCCCCGTAATCTCAGCCGTCCTTTATGTGAATGTGGAGGGAGATTTCGTTCCTCGGGGCGGAATGGTACATTGAGGTGCAAGGAATGTGGCTCCACATCAATTCGTCGTTGGGGGGCTCAGATAATGCATCCTTCAGGATGGGTAGAGCCCTCTGCAGATCAACGCCGTCATCTTGCCAAACCTGTCGAATGGATGGGAAGCATTGATTGATGGTTTACTTTATCGTAATACTATGGAACCAGAAACACTTGGCATTGTTGGAATGCTTCTCATCACATTTGGTCTACTTTATTTCATCATGAGGATGCGTTCAAAGAACATTGAGACGAGTACTTCGCAGAACCAACCTATTGTTGCGGGTGAAGATGAAATTGCAGGTGCTGCCATTAACCCCTCACAGTTTGATGAGCCTGATGATGCTACACTTGACATGCTTGGTGAGATGCTTGAAGAAGCGGCCGAGGCACAAGGTTTGGTTTACGAAGAATAATCTTGGATTTCGAACACGCCATCTCTTAATTGGAGAGTATATGTTTGTCTTGATGTTACTAGATTTCTTTTGTCATTTGAGATACTCTGTCTCGTAAGCCTCCAAATTTCATTGATATCACAGCCGCTACGCATGGCCCACTCATCTTGGCCACTAGCATCAGCATACAATGCTGAGGTAACGATGACGATAGTTTCTTCACTGCATATCTCTAGTACGCGTGAAAGCATCCTAGATACATGTGAATCGGCACGTCCGCTGCGTCCTGCCCAATCATCAATGACAATGTGAGTGAGGCTATCTAAGCCAAGTATTAGTTCGATAGATTCCTCAAGACCACGTCCGATGTGCTCACCAAAGGAACCTGCATGGAAGCGGGAAAGTGCGGTTACAGGTATATCTGCGAAAACTGTTGAAAGTCGATCAGGATGTGGCATATCTCTACCTATCCAAAGAACTCTACCATCGGATTCGAGTCCACTATGGACCAATTGTAGTGCTAGTGTAGTTGAACCAGCTCCAGGTTCTGCTGCGATATGCAAGAATCGCTCATGCTCCGGTAGGTCGGCCATCGGTCATCCCTCATGGTTCAGGTCAATGAGCCGTTCGGCACTCCGTCATCCCTATACGCTTGAGGTCTCTAACAGGTTTCATGGGCGAAGCACTACCACCAAAGCCGGGCGAGAGGATTCCACGAAGGTCACCGCCTGCCTTTGAAGAACTCGATGAGAGTCATAGCGTCATGAGTGGCATCATGCATGGTGGACTCCTCAATGTTGCAGTCAAGGATACTAATCAGTATGGACCTCATGCTATGATTGCATTACTAGGGATTGTTTCGGGTATTACCGGGCTTCTCCTTCTCCTCATGTGGAAACTCATCTAATTTTTGCGTGTCTAATTTTAATCCGTCCACTCTGTCTATTCCATTCATTTTCAATAGACCAATCTAATGAATCGAACCATGGTGCTGAGAGAACAGAAGTTTCGAATTCACCACCTTCTCCATCAATATTCAACCCGTTCTTTTTGTTCAAATGGATGAGTTCCTCTAAGACTTCTTCATTGAGTTGCTTGCCGAGCCAACTCTCATCCAAACCCTCAGCAGCCACTGCGGAAAATCGAACATCAAAACCGGCTTTGATAAGGTTCCACATGTGCTCTTCAGGTGGCATGTGCCAGAGTGGACTGAATGAATGAATTCCTAGACGTTCCGCCATACAATCAATCCGTGTACGTTGATAGTCGGAGCGGAGAGCACCGGATACTATACCCTGAATGGGCTGGTGAGGGACTGCTCTTTTGATGTTGGGCCATGGCCAATCTTTGGGCCACATGGCAGCGACTTGATTCTGACGTGACCATGTATTGGATCGAGGCCATGATGAACCTGCTATGAATGGTAAAAGAGCCCTTTCCAATGAATCTGTTCCATCTTCCTCTTGTTGTAAAATTGGAAGCCAAGGAATGTTGCCGGATGCCGCCTGAAGTCCCGCTATGGCTGTTCCTTCAAGTTGGTACATCATCGAATCTTTAGCTGTGACTCGTAGTGTGATAATGAAACGAACATTCCACCCTTTCATTATGGCCCACCAAACGGCGTATGTGGAATCCTTGCCACCTGAAGATAGCACTGCAACATCCATCTTTTCACATCCAAAGGTAGGGGCGCTCATGGTCGTGGGTCGAATGAAGGTTCATAAGAGGTCGACCAGAGGTCATGATTGGAGGCGTACTGATGCAGCCGAGCGGACGAGGATATGACCATGGAGTGAGCACATTCAGTCCCGATGGACGACTCTACCAAGTAGAGTACGCTCGAGAGTCGGTTAAGCGGGGAACTACCACAGTCGGACTGAAGTACCGTGATGGTGTAGTTTTGATTGTTGACAAGAGGATTACGAGTAAGTTGATCAATGTTGATTCTATTGAGAAGATGTACAAGATTGACGAACACATCGGATTCACAACCTCTGGTCTTGTCGCAGATGCCCGGCAACTTGTAGATCGTGCACGTGTCACTTGTCAAGTGAATCGAATGACCTATTCTGACGCTATTCCTGTCACAACTTTGGTCAAGAAGATGTGCGACCACATGCAGTCTTTTACTCAATATGGTGGGGCACGCCCGTTCGGAACCGCGCTTCTGATTGCTGGCGTCGATGATGAGGGTATTCATCTGTACGAGACTGACCCCTCAGGTGCATACCAGTCCTACGAAGCAGGTGCTATTGGCCGAGGTCGTTCAACTGTCGTTGATGCCTTTGAATCCAACTGGAAGCCGAATATGACTCTTAACGCAGCAATCAAGCTGGGTTTAGAATCTCTAAGAGAATCTCTTGATGAAGAACTCAATACAGAAGCAGTCGAGATTGCTGCTGTGACTGCTGATGGATATACCAAGTTCTCCTCAGATGAAACGATGAAGCATATTGGTAAACTCAAGCCACTTGAGTGACCGTCATAACCATCTTCCTTCTCTGTTTATGGTCGTATTATGGTCAGCCTTGATGACGCCGTTCTCGCTCGATTTGAACGAAACGGACATCGTTTTGAGATACTTGTAAATCCTGATTTGGTAGATGCCCATAGGAATGATCCAAAAAGTGTAGAACTCGATGATTTACTGGCTACTGACGAAGTGTGGTTGGATGCACGAGGAGGTGAACGACCGACAGTAGAACAGATTGAATCTGCATTCGGTAGTAGTGATTTGAGAGTGTGTGTAGATCGTATACTTTTGGACGGGTCTATTCAACTTACAACAGTTCAGAGGAAGGCTAGAATCGAATTATTGAGGTCTTCCATTATCCATAGGATTGCATCCACAGCCATTGACCCTCGATCTAAGATGCCTCACCCTCCTTCAAGGATTGAGAACGCCCTTGAAGAATGTAGATACAGTGTTGATCCTTTTCTTCCTTTAGAGCGTCAAGTAAACGATGCAGTTCAAATGATGCGCCCCTTGATACCATTGAAATTCGCTACTGCGCGACTGGCATTCAAGATTCCAGGAGCTCAATATGGATCAGTTCAGAAAATCCTTCGTGGCCTAACGATTAAGGAAGAATGGCTTAGTAATGGAGATTGGGCATGTGTGGTAGAAATTCCTGCTGGAGGAAAGGTGGATCTAATGGCAGATGTTGCCAGACGTTCTCCTAATTCTGAAGTCAAGGTTATCGATGAAGGATCTTGAGGAACTCAATGACATGAAATCCCATATTTCTTCAGACGCCAGTAGTTGTATGGCCATGGAGTTAGAAAACCAGCGATTAACATTGGAATGATTACTCCTGGTGTGAGCATAGCACCTCCAGTTAGTAGTACGTCGGTTATGTTCATCGCTGCTTCCATTCCTATCATTGAAATTAGAGACATCCCGATGGCCACTCTGAATGCTTCCTTTATTCCTCCCATTTGCTTAATCAGAATGAATGTCTCCAATGCAATTGATGTCATGATTCCATTAAACATTGCAAGAGCCATAATCATCATAGTACTCCAACCGGAATCTATGAAGATAAATTGGAATGCAGCAATTGTGCCGAAATCACCTATCGAACATCCAACTAGACACCATTTTGTATTGTTAGCAGATTGTTTCCAAGTAGCAGCATCTCTCCAGTTGAAGTCGTTTTGAGGCATCGCAGAAAATTCAGAACCAACAGAATATACGAGTCCTTGAATCGTTTGAGTGGCTACATCTTCAGTTATTCCATTGAATGAGGCCGTCCCCTTTTCGAGATTAACTATGATATCACTAGAGCCTTCAAGGGATTCTAGTGCATCTGTGACACGACCTACACAAGACATGCAAGTCATACCACTTACAGTGAGTTGAATCGCTTGGGTCATAAATCGTCCAATATTTCGAAGTATTTCAATGGTTCAAATGACATAAACTTGGATACGTGTTTGTATTTCCTTATTCTAACATCCATCACCGTTATGAAGGGGGGGCCAGTCCCGCGGATTGGAGTTGAACAAATGAGTAACCAGAACGCCCAAGGTGGGCGTGATGGGCGAGGTTCCTACCTCGCCACTCCCGGCGCGATGCTGGGAGCCAGAGAGGGCCGACGGTTAGGCCATGGAGTTGTGGAAACCGAAAATGGATTGATTGCCACGAAAGTTGGAGTAATACAATCTAATGAAAAAACAATTTCAGTACTTCCAACTCACACTAAGTACACTCCTCGACCAGGCGATCTAGTCATTGGGGTTGTTGAAGCTGTGCAGAGCAATCTCTGGTTTCTAGACATAAATGCTCCATTCAACGCATTACTACCAATGAGCCTAGGGCCTGGAAAGGCTGAATTTGGTGGAGCACGTAATGTATTGAATGTAGGACAGACGGTACTTTGTAGAATACAAGAAGTAGATGAGACGCACTCTTCAGTTGTGACCATGAAAGGTCTTGGCCTAAGGCGTGTAGATTCAGGTCTCGTTGAATCATTACCACCACATCTGATGCAGACACTTTTCTCTGACGGTGTAGCCCTTAAGGCTCTGAAAGCATCAACAGACTGTCGTGTTATTCTTGCTGAGAATGGCCGAATGTGGGTTGATGGAACTTCGGATTCAATTACTGAGGTCGTGGCTAGGATTGTAAGAATCCGTTCCATGGCTCGAGATATCTCAAATCGCGACGAGATGGTTGCGATCCTGAGTAAGGAGGTGGCCTGAATGGGTGGTTATGGAGACGTAGAGATGATTGATGAGAATGGTATCCGTATGGATGGAAGAACTGCTGGAGATATTCGACCAGTAGAAATCCGAGCAGGTATCATTCCAGTTGCAGATGGAAGTGCCGAGGTCATTTGGGGTGGAAATCACGTTATAGCTGCGGTTTACGGGCCGATGGAGGCACATCCTCGTAAAATTCAGAAGCAGGATCGTGCAGTTCTAGATGTTCGTTACAATATGGCGCCTTTCAGTACAACTGATAGAATACGTCCTGGATTCAATCGTCGTAGCCGTGAAATTAGCAAGGTTACGGCCGAAGCTCTAGAGACAGTCGTTCTCACTGAGCTTTATCCCCGCTCTAAGATACGCGTAGAAATCGAAGTTATCACCGCAGAGGCAGGAACTCGATGTGCAGGGATTACAGCTGCGAGTGTGGCACTTGCTGATGCGGGTATACCTATGACGGACATGGTTATCTCCGTAGCAAGTGGTAAGATTAACGGAATAGTAGTCTGCGATCTCAACAAGGAGGAAGACAACTATGGCGAAGCAGACTTACCTATGGGCGTCTGTGCAAATTCTGGCGATATTGTATTTCTCCAAATGGACGGCGATCTTTCTCCGGAAGAGTTCCAACAGGCTTGGGATTACAACATGGAGTCCATAGCTCCAGTCCATGAGCTCATGATTGAAGCACTTGAGAAGGCCAATGGAGGTGAATCCTGATGGCTGCACCTCCTGTACCTGAACTTCTTCGAGCCCATCTTGCTGAGCTTGCTAGGAACGATGAGCGTCTTGATGGACGCGCTCGTTTCGAAGGACGTGAAATCCAGGTTGAAACTGGTGTACTACCTCGAGCAGAAGGTAGCGCTCGTGTAGTTATGGGTGATACCATAGTTCTCGCAGGTGTTAAATTCCAAATCATGACGCCATATCCTGATCGACCAACTAGTGGTGGATTCATGACTAGCGCAGAAGTACGCCCAGTGAGTGGTGTTCATTGGGAGGCTGGTCCTCCATCACCCGAAGCAATTGAACTTGGTAGAGTTGTTGACCGAGGGATTCGTGAGTCTGGATGTCTCGACATGGAGGACTTGTGCATCCTCCCTGGTGAGAAGGCATGGCAGGTAATACTCGATGTATTTGCCCTTTCTGACGATGGTAACTTGTTTGATGCATTTGCTACCGCTGCCATGGCAGCTCTGAGGACTGCAATCATCCCTGGTGAGCGTTTCGATGTTGGAGAAGATAGACCATTACCTGTGACAAAGAAACCTATGATGTGTTCATATCACCGCGTAGGTGGGCGCTTCGTTTACGATGCAGTTCGTCGTGAGGAGATTGGTGGCGGTGAGCGTATTCACATCACACTTGGTGATGATGACCATGTTCATTCACTACAGAAGGGTCTAAAGGGAGCGTTCACCGCGGACGAATTCGCAGAGATCATGGATCATGCCCGACAACGTTGTGCTGAATTGAGGAATATGATCCAATAAGTGGAGATGATTTGAGATGTCGAAGCGGACACAGAAGACCGGTAAAACGGCTCGCTATGGTCCTCGTTATGGCGTGTCTGTTCGCCATCGTGCAGGAAAAGCCCTCGATCGCGTTAAGCGTAAGTACACTTGTCCTTCATGTCAATATCAGAAGGTATCTCGACAGGCATCCGGTATATGGTCTTGCAAGAAGTGTGGCCACACCTTCGCTGGTGGCGTATGGGAGCCATATACTCGTGCAAGTGAAGCCAATCACCGCATTCTCCGTCGCGGGGTCGAAGGCGCAACCGCTACAGATATGGCCGTAATCGCTCAGACGCGTGCTCTTGAGTATGAGAAGACTCTTTCCGAGCGTGAGGATGATTCTGATGTCACACCCACTGTCGAGGAGGTCTCCGAGGAGGCGACCGTCGATGACGAAGAAGAGTGAGAGATACCTGACTATTCGGGTCGTTTCAAGCAATCTTGATGCTTTGTGCTCTTCACTTTCAACCGAGCCTTTTCCTTGCACTGTTGATGGTGACAGAGTATGCGTGTCGATTGAATCATTGGCAACCGTCGATGTTCGTGCTCGATGGAACACTGTGATGCGTGCCTTAATTGGTGCTGATGAGGCACTACAAACCATTCATAGCATCGAACTGTGAGGCATTAAGCAATGAGCGAGGAGACACGAGAAACCATTCAGCGGCTCGCCGCTCAGTTACAGAATATCATGCAACAGGTGCAAACTGTCGAGACTCAAATCCGCGAGATTGAGACCACACTGGGTGCTCTTGAAAACCAAGACCCGGATAAGCCAGTATATCGCCAGGTAGGTCCCCTTCTTCTTGAAGTCGATGATCGAGGCTCTCTGAAGGAAGAACTTGAACAATCGAGGTCAACATTGGACGAACACCTTGGACGAATTCAAGGTACAGAGAAGGAATTGAGGAGTGCATACGAATCAGCAGTCAAGGCCTTCGAGGCACAGTGAGTAGTTACCATGTCCTGGACGGACGAGCTCCATTCGTGGATTGCCGCTTGCGAATCTAAAGGTGTAATTGCCATCTTGACCCATCGGAATGGGGATATGGATACGATTGCGAGTGGATGTGCACTTGCTGAAGCACTTGGAAGTAGTACGCGTTGTGTCGGCATTCATGTATCTAAAGTGGCTCGAGAAGTTATACAGAAACTCAATTTCCATCACCATCGAATGGATTCTAATCGTCCTGCATGGCCTCGTACTATTGCAGGAATCATTGTTGTAGATGCTGGTGGCCCAGGACAGATAGGGATTGAACTTCCTGCAAATATTCCCCTTTGTGTCCTCGATCATCATGCGAATTCGTATAATTCATGGGTTGTTGGATATACAGGCTTACACATCAATCGCCCTGTGAAATCTACGACTCAGATTATTCATGAGTATTTACGAGATAAACTACCGAACACACTAACAGAAAGAATACGGAAATTATTGATGACTGGCTTGATATCTGATACGGGTCATTATCGACATGCAGATTCGATAGCTTTGTCAGATGCTGCACTTATTTTAGGTTCAGATATACAACATGGGGAAGTCTTAGATCTTCTTCGAACCACTGGCCTTGGTCGTTCGACGCGGACTGCGACATTGAGGGCCCTCTCTCGTGTTAAAGTCGAAATCTCTGGTGGGTGGACGGTTGGGATTACATCTTGTGGAACACATGAGGGATTAGTTGGTAGTTCTCTCATCAACGCTGGTGCTGATGTGGCAATCGTTACGAATACGAAGAATCCTCTTTTGCGAGTAACCACTCGAGCAAGTCATCGAGCTGTTGAAGGTGGCATAGCAATGGGGGATATCCTCTCATCGCTTGCTGAATTACACGGTTCAGAGGGGGGTGGGCATCCAGGTGCTGCAGGATGGACTACTGAGATTGATTCAGTGGAAGCAGTATCCAGTATCTTGTCCAGAATATCTGCTATAGGAGGTGGAGAAAATTGACACTTGGATTAAATGATAATCAGTTCGCTCATCTCGAAGATCTCGTGGGTTTGAATCAGATTGAGCAGGCAAAGAAAGAACTTGGAAAACCAAATTGCGCTAAGGGGTCATTCATTGAATCTGCGATTTTCTTGGCGGATAATGACATTGAGGGTGCACTTAATTCACTGGAGGAATGCATGAACCGTTGCCGCACTCCATCAACACGGGATCCAGTTCTTGAAGCTAGAGCGAGGATGTTACGAGGCCTTTGTCGATCAGGACTGGGTGAGAGTATTGAGGCATCTGCTGATCTCCGTTGGGCAATGGATCGATTGAATGCTATAAATTCTGGATCTGAAGCCCATGGAATTGCCATACTCAACGTTGCTGCATGGCATCGTCAGAATGGTGAGCCTGTTATGGCATTAGCAACACATTCTGAAATTGCTAGAGAGAAAACACATGTGCCTGAGATTGTGGCTGTATCAAGGCAACGTGTTGCTGCAATTCATGCAGATTTAGGCGATTTAGCAGGTTCAATTCGACATCATTGGACCGCGTGGACAATTGCACGTGATTCTGAGATGGATGTTGTAGCAGAGACATCTTGTCTCCACATAATTGACTTAGGTCTTGCTAACGTCGACGATACCTCTGATAGGATGTCAGTACGTATTGATAATGCACGTCCTGAGCCCCGTAAAAATCCAACACAACCTAGTATACATCCCACTGATCTCCGCGATGTGACGGAATGGATAGTTCCGAGAGTGTTGAGAGATGTTAGTGGTGAACATCGAGTGGATATGCAACTTGTAATCGAGGCATTACGAGTACTCGATTCAGTCTCCATTGAAGAATTCAACAAAATGAAAGATGATATTCAGGATGCTTTAGTTCTCGACGCGCTCCAATAATCTAGGATTATTCTCAGTTCTTTAGCACCCCAATAGAGATCTTCTGGAATCTCATGATGGAAGGATACATACTGAATCTTAGGATCATTGGATGTCCATTCATTTCTTACATCATTATCATCGATTTCAACCAAGACAACTATGCCTAATTCTAGTGAATCTAACATTATTGATTCCACCACTTCTCCTGAGATATTGGCTTCTTCCTCTAATTCTCTTAATGCAGCTTCTTCTATGGATTCTCCTTTCTCGATTCGCCCACCAGGGAGTTCCCAACGACGTTCCTGATGGTATACCATCAACCACCTTCCTGATTTGGGTTGGATAGCGAGTACTATGACCCATTCTGGATTGGATGTCATTGTAGCCGCTCCATCGCGGAATCGTAGTAGGTCTGTGCCCATTCCTCACCGGATGTTACGAGACGACGAGCGAGGAATAGTGCTGCCTGAATCTCTCCTTCATCGATCATTCTCTCAAGGCGACTCTGTTCAGATTCTTCGAATTCGGGAGATTTAGTATCAATTTCTTGCTTATCTGAAGTTTCTTCTCCCAATGGTTCAGGTATGGCCAGTTTTTCCATTCTTTTGAGGAAGATTTCTCTGGTTGATATGTCTGGTACTTTCCATGATTTACGTTCGCCATCAAGTCGGGCGTCCATTCTTTCTCGATATTCATCTCGAACAGCTCGGGATGGAAAATGTGTCTGTGCTTGATCATAGCATAGCCATGCCTCATCGTATTCCTCTCGACGTTCGTGAAGACGACCCAGTCCAGTCCATGCTTCATGGTTCTGTGGCCGTTGTGCAACGATTCGACGGGCAAGGGGGATGAACTCATCATGTCGACCAGCAGTGTATAGGCGTTCGATTCTTCGTCCGAAGACGATGTTTGTACGTGGATCTCGAAGGTCTAGTCTTTTGATTCTCTCACTAAATTCTACAAAACGAGCTTCATCAGATGCGATAGTATTGTACCACAAATCAGGGTCTAGAGGGTCAACTTCGAATGCAGCATTAACTAAGTCTACTCCATGATTCAATAAGTCGACATCTTGGAGTGACCTCAGCCGTTCAGGATCCCGGCCGAGAATTAAGAATAGGTCCTCTATGACTGCATGAATACCGGGCTTGTCGCCGATTAAGACCTTGATTTGGATGAGGAGACGCCAATTTTTATCGTTGGTAAAATCATACAAGACGGATTGTCGTGAGGACTGTTCTGCCCAGTTTAGGCATTGTATTTTCTTGTCCTTGTCTTTCTCAGCATTGCGAAGAAATTTCTCAGCTTGTGCACGGTGCCGGTCACCCAAACTCCTACGCGGATGCTGTAGGTCCGCTCCGCTTCTTCGACCCACAATATCACCATCAATTGAACACTCAATCAGAGTAGACGTTGACAGCGGAGTAGGGTTCCCTGTCTTCACCATAAGGGATAGTTGCATCGAATCCTACTTTTGATGTGGTTCCATCATCTGACCTTGAAGGATCGAGACTAGACCCCTTCTGAGCACTCAGAATTATGGTATCGCGATCAGGTTGCCATCGTGTCATCATGGCCCATTCTACATGTACTGGGTCATCGATATGGATGTCGTTGTCAACGACTGTCACAGCCTTCATTGATCGGTGCCCATCTAAAGCGGCTTGGATTGCCTTCTGTGCATCTTCTGCTGAGGATGGGCTAATGGCTACTACTGAGGATAACCAACCACAGCCTCCTTCACTAAGGTGAACATCAGTGCAGTTAGTCACTTTAGATACTGCTGCCTTTATTGTTGGAGCACGGGGGAGGCCCATGAGGGTCTTATGCTCTTTTCCAGCAGGTAAAATTGCATGGAAAATCGGGTTATCTCTATGGTGCACTGCTTCTACCTTGATTACAGGTTGCATTCGAATGTCATCTACAGTTCCAGTAATATCTACATAAGGGCCTTCTTCATCATCTTGATTCGTGATTCTGGCAGTGAAAACGTATTCACAGTCTGCAGGAACTAGAACTCCGTTTGATACCTCGACTACACGGAGTGGTTTACCATACAGTTTCTGATGAAGTGCTGCAGCAACGGATAACTCATCTTTCCTTTCATCGAAAGACATTGCAGCACAAAGGAGGACACAGGGATCAGCTCCATTGATAATAGCGACTTGAAGATCCTCCTCGTCAGAGCGTGCTTCATCGGTTAGTTGCCGGAGGTGCCTAGGGACGAGGCGCGCAACAAGACGGTCGGGTCCCGAGAGGAATTGACGATGATAACTCATGTTACGATCTGGCCCACGTTCGGCGACTATGACGGATGCAGACATGTAACGTCCTCGGTCCTCAGGGTAGTGCCAAGGAACAGGAATTACGGTAAGGTCTGGGGACGCCATAGTATTCTGGAAACATTCAGCTTCTTCTTTTGTGACAAGCATTGGTTCTGTGGGATTCTCCATCGCCCATCCAAGTGTATCAATCAATTCTCCAGGAGTAAGTCCCCAGTGCTCGCAGAGTTGAGCACGTGTTAGGATATTCATGATTGCTCGATGTCCAGGCGCTTCTGGAATATTCGTGAAAATTAATGGAATATGTCTAGCCATATTGGATTGCTCCATGAAGCCAAATCTAACTGATGTCTCTGCATCCACGACGGTGGCTCGGACAGCATGATCTCGGAAGGACATAGAAAGAGCGATGTATCCATGCACCTTCAACATTGCAGAGGCTGAGGGTGAATCAAGCACAGTCCCCCCCGTCACTCTCATATACGGGGGGACGGTCGGCGAAATGCTTCAAGGGGCTGAGTGACTCGTGGGACGCGGACTGTTCGCTGGATCAAAGATCAAAGCGGACCGTATGCGCTTCCGAAAGAAAGACCGCCTTGTTCGCAAGAGAATGGAGAAGAAAGCTCGTGTTGGCGGAGTTCTAAAGCACGATCCTCTGCGTGGCAGTCACCAGGCCAAAGGCATCGTAACTGAGAAGGTCAATATTGAAGCAAAGCAACCTAACTCTGGTCTCCGAAAGGCAGTCAAACTCAATCTCAAGGGATCTGGGAACAAGTTGACTGCCTTTGCACCAGGCGATGGTGCAATATCTTTCATCGATGAACATGATGAGGTTCTCGTCGAAGGTATTGGCGGCCGCATGGGTCGTTCATATGGTGATTTGCCAGGTGTACGATTCAAAGTCATCAAGGTCAATGGTGTATCACTGGATGAGATGGTTCGTGGCCGTAAGGAGAAGCCAATCCGCTGAGGTGATACAAAGTGTCTGAAGACGAGAGCATCGAGTCTCCTGAAACGGTGGAGAACCCTGTCAAGGTTCCAATCGCAGGCATTGGTACTCTAGTATTTGGGAAATGGGATGCTACCGAGGTTACTTGTGAAGACCCAGGTATTGCTCCATACATCAATCTCACAACTATTGGTGTCCCTCTTTCAGGAGGAATTCATGCAAACCAATGGTTCGGTAAGCAACGTCTATCTCTGATTGAGCGTTTCACAAACGGACTCATGCGCCGTGGGCCAAATAGTGGTAAGAAGGGAGCCACAGTTTCAGCAATGAATCAAGCTCTCGACACAATTCACGATCGCACTGGAGAAAATCCTCTTCAGGTACTTGTTAACGCGGTTGTGAATTCTGCTCCTTGTGAAGGTATTACTCGCATTCGATTTGGAGCAACATCTCAACCGAAGGCAGTGGATGTATCTCCCTCTCGCAGAGTTGATATCGCTGTTCGTAATCTAACAAAGGGCGCTACTAGTGCAACTGTGAAGAGTAAGCGTAATCTGACACAATGTATTGTTAACGAAGTTTTGAAGGCTGCCGAGGGCGATGTATCCTCTTTCGCAGTATCTAAGCGTGAGGAGACTGAACGCATTGCTGCATCTGCACGTTGATTGTGTTTTAGTCTCCTATTCAATGGTTTGAACGGTCAACTGTGCCTCTCTTTGCGTTCTCCTTAAGAACCCGGTTCAGGTGGCCCAGAATAACTGGGTGATTCCGTGGGCCGTAAGGAAGACAACATCAAAATCGCAACTCAAGTGATGCATGATAGAGACCGCATTCGCAACCTTGCTATTGCAGCTCACATCGATCACGGTAAGACAACCCTCAGTGACAACTTGATTGCTGGCGCAGGTATGATGTCAGAAGATCTTGCAGGCAAGAGTCGTGTCCTTGATTTCGATGAGCAAGAATCAGCTCGTGGGATTACAATTAATGCGGCTAGTGCATCGATGGTTCACAATGTGGAAGGAGAAAACTACCTCATCAATCTCATTGATACTCCTGGACACGTCGACTTTGGTGGAGACGTAACACGTGCAATGAGGGCAGTTGACGGATGTATCATTCTTGCATGTGCTGTAGAAGGAACTATGCCTCAGACTGAGACAGTTGTTCGTCAGGCGTTGAAGGAGCGGGTGCGACCTGTTCTTTTCATCAACAAGGTCGACCGCCTGATTAACGAATTGCAAATTGATGGTCCTGAGATGATGAAGCGTTTTGAGAAAATCATTGGCAAGGTGAACAAACTGATTGCTGCCTTTGCTCCTGAGAAGTACAAGAAGGAATGGCAAGTAGATGTCCAAGCAGGTACGGTGGCGTTCGGTAGTGCCTACTACAACTGGGGAATGAGTATCCCGTTCATGAAGAAGACAGGATTGAATTTCAAGGATATTTTTGAGCACTGCCATAATGATGAGCAGAAAGCCCTCGCAAAGAAGGCACCTGTACATCAAGTGCTTCTTGATATGGCTGTCGAATGTCTCCCAGGTCCATTGACTGCGCAGGCTTATCGTATCCCCAACATCTGGCAAGGAGATCTTGAATCTGAAGCAGGTAAGGCAATGTTATCCTGTGAAGCAGATGGGCCTCTTTCAATTATGATTACCAAAATTTGGATGGACCCTCATGCTGGCGAGGTGGCTGTAGGCCGAATTTTCTCGGGGACTGTCAAACAAGGTGAGACTTTGTGGGCTCTTGGTGGGTCTAAGGCGGAACGTGCTCAACAAGTTGCCATGATGGTAGGTGGAGATCGGATTCAGGTCCCAGAGGTGTCATCTGGAAACATCGTTGCCCTCACAGGTATTCGAAGTGCTGCAGCGGGTGTTACAATAACTCGTGAAGCAGATGCTACACCATTCGAGGCAATTCGACATTATTCTGAGCCTGTTGTGACTGTAGCTATCGAGCCTAAGGCGCTAAAGGATCTTCCGAAGTTTGTAGATGCTTTACGCACACTTGCTAAGTCAGATGCTTCACTCCAAGTTACAACCAATCAGGAAACAGGTGAGGCCTTACTTGCAGGTATGGGAGAACTCCATCTAGAAATCTCAGTATATCGTCTTGAAGAGGAGCAGAATATCAAGGTCAATGTTTCCGAGCCAATTGTCGTCTATCGTGAATGTATCGAGGGCGATAACAAAGGTCATGCATTTGAAGGAAAATCGCCAAACCGACACAACCGATTCTACATTGAAGTTGAACCACTACCACTTGATGTTGTTCAAGCTCTTCGAGAGGGTGAGTTTGGCGATGGTCCAGTACGTTCCAAGGATGCAAAGGAAGTCGGCGACAAGTTCGCTGCATTCGGTATGCCAAAGGATCTAATGAGGAAAATTTACGCTATTGGTGGGACCAATGTCTTGGTAAATGATACAAAGGGTATTCAGAATATCCATGAGACTCGGGAATTGATTATTCAGTCCTTTGAAGATGTTTGCAAACGCGGACCACTCTCCGAGGAACCGATTATGGGTGTCATGGTTCGCCTTGTTGACGCTAAACTCCATGAGGATGCTATTCACCGTGGACCTGCACAAACTATTCCAGCAGTTCGTAATGCAATCAAGGGCGCTATGGTGCGTGCTAAGTCTTCTCTGATGGAGCCGATGCAGAAACTCCAAGTATCCGCTCCGAACGATGTAATGGGTGGTGTAACTCGACAGATTACTTCTCGCAGAGGCGTAATCGAAGATATGCCTGTTGAAGGTAGTGTTACTACTGTTATTGGGCGTGTCCCTGTTGCTGAAACCTTCGGGTTCTCAAATGATATTCGTGCTGCGAGTCAAGGTCGCGCTACTTGGAATACTGAGAATGCTGGTTTTGAACCAGTTCCACCAGGACTTTTTCATAAGACAGTTGGAGAAATACGTGAAAGGAAGGGATTGAAACCTGATGTCCCAAGTGAAAGTTACTACTCTGATTGATATCTTGACTTATGTTGATTTGACAACGGTTAAGGATATGCAGAACAAAACGAGCAATGAGGGTTGAGCATATGCGCTTTGGCACACGATTGGTTGTCGTCATTTTTCTTCTCTCTATGATTGCTGTACCTACTGTTGCTTATCACCAAGGTCCACCTCTAGTTGAGAACAATGGAAACCCTACTGCAATCTATGGTTGCACATGTCATGGAGTTGGTGGACCATTGAATGGACAACCATCTGATCGTGCGATTGTCAGTGTTTCTGGAGTCCCGATTCAATACGATGTTGATGTTGCCTATGAACTGACAATTAAGGTTCAAGATGCCAATACACTTGCTGGAGAATCTGGCAATGTAGCGGGTGGTTTCCTCATGTCAGCCGGTGATGTGGGCACATTTAGTTGGACCGAAGAATACGATATCCGTCCTGCGGTCGGCACAACAGATGAGGAGTCATCTACTCGTTCTACCAGTAACAACATATCACAATCCGATACGGATGCAGATGGACAATGGGTTGTTACTTGGACCGCCCCAAGTGAGGATGTTGGTGCAGTTGTTTTCTATTTAGCAGGCAATTCAGTCGATGATAGTGGAGGTGCAGACGAGGGAGATTATTGGAACATCTTGTCCTTCTCGATTAATCCACCTGGTACTGTGACCAATGCAGACGGTGACGATTTGACGACTCGCACTGTTAGTGTTGGAACCTATGAGAATCTCTTCGTTGCAGAAGTTTCCGAAGACCAGATTGAGCATGAAAGGCAAATGGCTCTGTCTGCTGATGTCTTCCTAAAGGGAAATATCTACTATTGGAGTAGCCTTCTCTTCTTGATCCTAGGAGCGGTTTTACAGAGAGAGGTTACTGAACGGCAACGTGGAGAAGGTCCGGCTTATCTTGCACGTGAGTTAGCTTATCCTCAGATACTTCGCCGTGGAGCCGCTGGCGCAGTTCTGTTTTACCTTGGAGTCACACTGAAGGCAGATGGTGGAGATGCTCCCTTGTGGTCTGTTGCGTTCTTCTGTAGTGCATGGGCAGCATACGGAGTGTATAGGACATGGTTAGCAATGAATACCGAACCTACACCTGATGATGTAATGTGATGGAGTTCCATGTTCCGTACATCATTGGATGATCTGAAACCTGCTGAGGAACATCTTAGCATCCTTGCAAGAGATATTCGTATCGTATTTGGGATGTGGATCATCATAACTACAATCCTTGCCATTTTTTCCAAAGATATCATCGAACAATGGATGCTGAGTTTAGGACCCTTCATAGAAGGAAGCACAGTATATTCTCCTGAACGATGGCTTCGATTAAGATGGGGGATTGTTCTCCTTGTTGGAATGCTTGCTGTATCTCCATATTTTCTGTATGTGATGAATCGCTTTACTCGCCCGGGTTTACTACCAAATGAACGTCTTCTGATGTCAATTGCATCCGTCTTTACCATACTCTTCCTTTGGATAGTATTACCCATGTTTTGGCTATTAATCAGTCCACTCATTTTAATCGAATTAGATACGTTGAATTCAGTTAATGGAATGACAAATCAATACGATATTTCGATTATTTTCGAATCATTACTTGGAATTTCTTGGGCCTTTCTCATTACGATTCTTGGGGTGATGGCAAGAATCGCTATTTCGGTGACGCATCACAAAGATCACGATAACAGGATGTCTCTTGATGCACGAACAGTACTCTTCACAGCATTTCTTCTCTATCTTTCCCTCAGTGGGCCATTGAATGGTTTGTGGTTACCCTGGATAGTTATCACTGTCATTCTGATGGAATTAATGTCTGTAGGGATTACAAATTCAAGAATAGAAGTGAAGCGCCCGAGTAGTATATTGGATACTGAAGGTGCCATTCATCGAATTACTATCCTAGATTGCTCCTGTGAAGGGGCATGTCCAAAGTTGTCATTTTCACCACAAGGATGTGGATTGCTACGCACTGAGGCGCTTTGTCTAGATAATAATGAGGCTGATCGTCTTCTTGAAGCTCTTCATCTCCAGCAGACAACACGACTGATTATCACTGGTTGTGATGGAGGTCCAATACCCTCTCATCTCCAAGATTCTATGATTTCACAGGGTATCGAAGTTATGGGGCTCTCTTGGTTGGATCAGAGAGGTCATCATCCTGAAGATTCTTTGATGAGTGATATGTATCGTAAACATACACTGATGAAAGCCTGCATGATGGAGGATGAAAGCTCTAACTTGGATTTGATACTAGATCCCGGATGGGGTCGTTACATCCCTCGTGGAGTTATCGCCTTGCCAGTTTCTAATGATGAAGGTCCGTAACCGAGTGGGTTTGATAGTCAAAGGATGACCCATTGAATTACAATGCGGACGATTCGGGTCATCTTTGCCACCCTAATCCTACTTTCTGCGGGTTTTGTCCACATGAATCCGGATACAATTGAATCATTGCTACAAGATGTAGTCACACCTGAAGATGAAAACGAAGATGTGCCCTTAGTTGGATTACAAAATGAGGAGCATTGGCTTGTAGTTATAATCGAATTTCCCCAGTTGCCTACGGGTCCAGGTAAGGACATAGAGAGGGTCGAGTCTATACTTACTGGAGTTGATGGGGCAGACGATTACATTGCTGAGATGAGTGGTGGCCTAGCATCATTGAATGTGACTATTGTCAATACAACTTACTCTGCTGAATCTCCACCGTCTGCTTGGGGTACAGATACAGATGGTTCTAGGGACGTTGCATCTGATGGTTCCAGGCCGTCTGATTTAGCGGAAGAGGCTGTAATTAATTCTCTAAATGGAATGGATTTAGCTCCTTACGACCTCAATTCTGATGGTATCCTCGATAGACTTCTCTTCATCCATACAGGTCGTGCTCAGGAAGTAAGTGGTAGATCCTCTGATATTTGGAGCCATTTTCAGAGATTCACTGAACCAATCACTATCGATGAACACGAGATTCACCATTACACGATGGCGAGTTTTCAATCTGGATTAGGTACTATACTCCATGAAATGCTCCATCAAATGGGTGCATTGGACCTCTATGATGTTCATGAATTATCATCCAACAGTGATTGGAATGGCGTTGGTGATTGGGATATTATGGCTAGTGGAAATTGGAATGGTAATGGACGTATTCCTGCTTTACCAATGGCTGCTACTTTGGATCTTATTGGTGTCAATCGGACAATAGCCTTGAATCCGACGATGGGGATAATGAACATCAATTTGACAGCTATGTCTGCTGGCGGTCGGGCAGTGACTCTACAAATCTCGCCTAATGAATCAGTATACGTTGAGAATCGTGCTGATTATGGATTTGATAGGGATTTACCTGGTTCTGGCCTCCTTGTCTCTATTCGTGATGATTACGGTAAGGATCTCAACCGTAACGAAGTGAACACAGACCCAGATACAGCATACCTTCGGCTCGTTGAAGCCGATGGTGACGATGCACTACTTCGAGGAGTTGATTCTGGTTCACCAAATGACCCATTCGGTTTGTCTACAACTTTCGGTAATGACGGTATCCTCATCCATGATCGTCATGGGCGTCTCGTGGATTGGAATATTACTGTGCAGTCTGTTTCTAATGATGGAATTGGGATTATCTACCAACCAGGAATGATACGTAATCATGAGGTCCTCCCTCCGAGAAGCCCAATTGAACTCCTTCCTTCGGAATCAATCCCGATTATAGTTGACCAAGATTGTAATCTTACAATCGATTTGCTAAGTACAGATGGTCGAGAGGTAATCCTTGCATCTAACCCTACAAGAATCGAGTGGATTACCCCTTCGGTTTCAGGAACAAAGGGCTACATTCGAGGAAATATGGTGTGTGGGAATTCAGTATTCAATGTGGACATGGATTGGAGAATAGTTCCTCATCGCATTGCTGATACATCTTTTGAACAAGTGATAAATCATGACGAATTAACCACAGTTGTTATCCCTCTGGATTATGATGGGGATGGTCAGAGATCTTACGATGTTTCTGCAGAAGGTCCTCTTGAACGAATCTTTGCAGGTCCATCTGCTGTTGATTTATCATCTAATGAAGCGTTGCAGGTGGACATCGACCCCAAGGGTCTCCTTACCCCTAACATGTACGCTGAAGGAACACTTCACCTCACATCAGATGGAGGAGATATTGTCACCATCGAGGTCATTCTTTACACATCTTCAAACCAATTCCAAGGATTGGGTTGGATTGATTCTCAAGCAGATTTAGTTGTCATCTTGCTATTTCTTCTAGCCATGTCAATACTCCCTGGTAGGAAACAATCTCATCGGTTACAAAATAAGGAAAATAATGTGGCAACCTATCCAACAGCCAACGATTCTCAATTAACCCAATATGATGATTTGAATAATTCAGAATATCCGTTCTGATTATCTTCGATGGAGGTTAGTCCATCTCCTATCACTTGGTGGGCGATTAATCTGCAAATATTGTATTGTTACGCCATTAATCGCGATTAACAGATACTTATTCACCCCTACTGCGAGTCTTGCGGATAAGCAAGCCTTTGCCCATGTCTCAGGAGCATTTTCTGGTGTATCAATTAGGTAAGGGGCATGGTCTTCTCCGACTGAGCCTGAATATGCCCTCCAGTGAGTTCCATACTTGAATCCTGAACGAAGAGCGAGGCCTCTGGATAAGAGATCTAGATGGACAGAATCTGTACTGGATTGGTTGCTTTCCTCAAGTAGATTGGTCTCTGATGGATTTAGTCGATGACCCCACCTTGTGGGAATTCCAACATGCTCAATAGGCCATTTTTCGAGAGAATATCTGTTCTTTTCGTTGGCATGTATGCACTCATTGAATGCGTCTAGATTGAAAGAAAGGGTGCCTTGCGGCTCACATATTGAAAGTTCGTATGTAACAATAGAGCCTTCATCATCGATAACCAATACTTCGGGGATTCGATGATTATCGATTACAGCTGTAGTCCAAGAAAATAGTTCAGACCAATCTATCGCTTCTGAGGAATAATGCCATCGAACTTCAGCTGTTGGTTCAGATCCATCTGGATGTGATTCTTTGTGCCATCTCAAGGCCCAACTGTTTGATTCGTTATCCCATTTTGATGAATGTTCATGATTAGTTAGAACAATTAGATTACCAGGGACCCTCAATGCTTCAAGAATTAGAAAACGTGCCTCAAGATCAGAATCTTCATTCAGATTTTTTTGGATCCAATCATCGGCAGGCAGTGATTGATGTCGGTGGTGATGGCAAAAGATGACCTCTTCAGGTAGAAGATGTAATCCTCCATCTTTCAGACGGCGACCAATAGCGGATTTCTCCCAGAGTCGTTGCCACTGGGGTTCGGTCATGACGACCATGTCATCTCGTGCTTCCACAGGTGGTCCAATCAGTCATCTATCATCATCCATGCGGTTTAGAATCATGAAAGCCAATGATTGAAACCATTCCATTGATGGTGGCTAATTGATGGGAGGTCAAAACCAATTGACAGTGAGGGAGCGAATTCTCCTTCACCTCCATGGAAGACGTTTAGATTCTGATGGTATGGATGCCCCTCTACATGATTCACAGATTGGTGTCGCACAAGGTATTGGCGTCTATCGCCGGCATGTTCCTAGAACAGTGCGCAAGATGCAAGATGATGATGAGATTAGCATTGTTCTTCGTCACGTTCAAGGGATATCTCGAAAGGTACAATGCTACTCATTGACAAATGTTGGAGAATCTAAAGCATCAGAACTCTGGAATAGAGTCAAGGAATGGCATATTGAATCTGATTCTGAAACGGTACCTCTGCATACCATAGCAAACACATCTGTGGATGCATTGAAATTACTTTATCCGAATGAGAATCGTCTAGGTGAAACTCCCTCAATTAATCGAATGGTACGTGTAATCAGAACAGCCTTTGCAGACGGTATCATCACAGATGATGAGGAACGATTGATTCGAAGTATTGCATCCGAATTACACATTGATTCTAATTCGTTACAACAACTAATTGATCGTGTATCTGATGAGGCTAATGCATCAGATCCGAGTATTCGGTTAATTCGTGCTGCTATGATCGCTGCGATTTCCGATGGAGTCATTGACTCTAGTGAAGAACGTCTTCTTCGACGTATGGCTAAGGATAGCGGAATTACTGACGAAGCCTATTCTTCACTACTTGAGAGGATAATTAGTGAATCTTTGTCACCAGAAGAAAGAGCATATTCAGGTGCTCTAGATGCCTTAGATTGGTCTACTGAAAATCATATGGATATCATAATTGATCTAAGAGATGCATTAGGTATTGATGAGGAACAACATCATAGATTGAGCGGTCTGAGTCGGGCGAAGTTGAATTAGCCACCCCTCATCCCTCGGAACAGGGGAAGAGCATGCGCGGTATGGATGAGTTCGACATTGCTCACTTAGACCGGCTCAAACGGGTTCGTGCTCTAATGGATGCGAAACCCCCCTCACACATCACTCTAGTAGGAGACGTGATGTTAGATCGCTTCATATTCGGGGAGATTGATACATTGGCCTCTACAGCCCCAGTTCCTGCTCTTCGTGTGACGAATAGAGAAGATTCACCGGGCGCTGCTGCTCATATCGCACGCTCATTGTCTGGTTTTGGAGTTGACAGCCGTTTCCATTCTGCTGTTGGAGATGATACTGTAGGCCGTCGTCTAATTGATACGCTTCAATCATACGGAATAGAAACTGACAATATCCTTCTCAGCTCTAGCACAACCACCCTGATTAAGACTCGATATTTTGGTGGTCGATCAGGAATGATGGATAAGAGACAGATGATATTACAAGCTGACATGGGCGGTAAATCTCGTCTGGATGATGATTCCTACAATCGTTTGTTGGATGACTCAAGAAAGAATCTAAGCGGCTCAGGGATTCTTATTCTATCGGATTACGACAATGGAGTAATCACTGATGAGAATGCACAGATACTATTGAATGAGGCAAAGGAAGCCGGTATTACGACTATTATGGATCCGAAACTGAGTGCTTTAGGACGTGCAGTAGGTGCTGATGTGGCAATATTTGAAAGGCGTGGGATTGAATTAATCCAAAGTCGACAACTCCTTGCTAATGAATCTGAAACAATTGCACATCTCTTCACAAAGTACGAATGGAAAGCCATGCTTGTCATTGGCGGCGTTCATGGAACAACTTTGCATCTTGCAGATGGAACGATGGAACACCACCCTTGTAGAGTATTGAATCCCAAACAGCAACTTGGACTCCACGATGCTGCTGCTACTGCCATGTCATATGCGCTTCTCTGTGGCTCTGATTTCGGTGATGCTGCATGCCTCGCACATGCTGCATGTGAAGTCATCCTAAATGCCGATGCAAGTCGTGAATTCGTCTCAAAGGAAGTTTTGACGGTATGGCTTGATGAGGCCCTCTGGCAGTTCCAAATCAGCAACCGGTGATCATTTGGCATGGTCCATTATCGAAACTACTGCTGATATGGGAATTCGTATCGATGATGCCGTAAGTTGGCTTGAAACCATTGAGCAAGCCATTGAAGGTCTGCAAACTTTCGTCCTCACCTCTAAACCAAAAATAGAATCAAGGGCTAGTGAACCGATTAAGATTCAAAGGACTAATCCAAATGAAATAATAGATTTCGAGAGGGATCTTGTCAGGATTCTCGATGAGATTGTTTACCGTAATGATGTGCAAGAAGAATGGATTGTTGGGGCAGATGTATCGATGGATGAAGAGACCTATACAATATCACCGCATGTTATTGATGGATCAAAAGTTCTCCGTTCTGTCGAGGTTAAGGCGATTACTCGTCATGGATTATATGTCAAGAAACCAGAAAAATCGAATGACACGTGGTCAGCACAGGTGATACTTGATCTTTGAAGGGTGGGCATGTCATCGGTGGACACTCGTCAACGCCAGCGGTAGCCTGAGGTTCCTCCGCTCCGAAATCCCGAGGCATCCATGGCTCCCGGTCGGGCTGTTCGCTTCCGCGCCTGACCTGGTTCCCGGGTTGAGGCCATCACCACATCCCTCCGGAGGTGGGTCGGGCCAACCTGGATCTCTCGGGGTCGAAGCATCGTCGTCCCCCCAGTGTTCGCCGACGGCTCGTTTGTGCCGCCCTCAGACTTCGGGCCACCAGTATTGACGATTTGTGGAAACAGGGTACGTCAACTCCCCCCCTAGCCCATGATTCCGTGAACAGACTCTCATTTCAACGCATCTATCGTTGAATTATCAATCATTCACTGTGGATTCATACTTACTTGGGCATCCAGTCTTGATGTCATCAGCTCTCAAAACATGACCATCATCTGTGAGATGTAAGGTTCCTTTGATAGAAACCATTGTACCTTCTCCAAAACCAGTAGGGATAGATAGGCCCGATATGATGACATCCATCGTCGAGTTTGTTCCAGAAAGAATCACGGTTCCTGATTCAAGATCTAGTGTTCCATTGACGACAATACCGCGTATATGGATGCGTTCATTTTCATGTTCATCAATCGAATCCATCACTTCATCAATCGAATACTGTGTCATAGGTTCTACAGAATAGGTCATCAGGCCTACTAGGATGGCAAGAATCGCACCGACAACGATGAGGCGGCCCAAGCGTGTCAAAGCCATGACCTGAACGGGTTGGACGCCCCTCTTGAGGATTAGTGAGGTTTTACCTCAAGAGGAATCTTTGCCTATCACTTCGTTTAGTGATGTCATGCCCTCAAGTTTCATTCTTTGAATAATTGAACGGTTGATTGCACCGGCTAATCCAGGACCTTCGAATATCAAACCAGAATAAATCTGTAGAAGTGAAGCCCCTGCAGCTAGTTTTTCCCATGCTGATTCGCCATCATCAATACCTCCGACTCCGATAATTGGGATTTTTTCTCCGAGTTGGCGGTAAAGAATTCGAATAACTTCAGTAGATCTATCTCTAAGAGGTCGGCCGGACAAACCTCCAACTTCTTCTGTGAATTTTGGGGGACTCTTCAGATTAGTACGCGATGTCGTAGTATTCGTTGCAACAATGCCATCAATTCCAATTTCTATACTTACTTTTGCAATTGCAACTATTTGCTCTTCTGACAAGTCAGGGGCAATTTTCACAAGTATTGGATTCATACTATGTTCATTTCTCCAATTAGTCACACCTCTAAGTAGAATCTCAATTTGTCCACCAGATTGAAGGTCTCTCAATCCAGGTGTATTTGGACTACTGACATTGATGACAAAAATATCTGCATGAGGTTCTAAAGTCTGCATCGTGAATAGGTAATCTTCCAACGCATCTTCATTATTCGCAGATTTAGAACGACCGATATTTACTCCAACAGGTACACTTGGCCAGAGATTTTTCTCCTTTCGTTTTTCGAGTATTCTAACCATTTTCTCAGCACCTGGATTATTGAATCCCATTCGATTGATTAATGCTCTATCTTGACGAGATCGAAACATACGTGGCCGAGAGTTACCATCCTGTTCAACAGCAGTAACTCCCCCATATTCCATCCAACCAAATCCCATTTCCTGCCATCCAAGTAAGCATTGGGCTTTCTTATCCATCCCTGCAGCAAGGCCAATTGGGTTAGGGAAATCCATGCCGAAATGATGCGATTTCAAAATCAAACGTTTACTCATACTCCGAACCAAAACGCGACCTAAAGCTGAACGCTCCATTGAACCCAGAATTTTAAGTGAACGTGAATGTGCTTTTTCGGAATCCTGCAAGCCGAGAAGGGGTCTAGATATGATCCTGTAGAAAGCCCCCATCCTTGGTGCGTCCTAGGCGACATCCTTCAAGAGTTCCGTATGCTGCGATATGTATGGGGCCGGATTCCGCACTGATTCGAGCTGTCGATGAATGGTCGCGAAGATTTCTGAGGAGTTCCTCGATTACCATGGAAGCCCCTAGGATTTATCATGAACGATTTTCTGAATTATACCAGATGAAGAATGAAGCAATTCCTAGTGTCTATTCCTCTTTCAAAATCAAGGAAAGTAATGAGGAATGTTTGAACCTCCATGATGATGATCGATTAATTGGTCGAATTGGATCCGAGCCACCATCTTACGATGCAGTTCATGTTCCCACATACTCTATCGATAGCATCCTCGATACTATTGATGAATCAATACAGAAACTAATCCAAGCAGGATATCCAGGATGTATTGGATGTGGCGGGAAGGATGCTCTCGAACCATGGGATGAAAAAGCAAGTCGTGTACGTCTGTCTCAATAGAGACAGGTATGATTGGACCTTCCACTCACATTTATGACATGTCGGTAATCCGTTAAATCTGGAGGGAGAGCCGTGACCAACCTTGTTATCGTCGAATCTGGAGCTAAGGGGAAGAAAATCAAGCAATACCTTGGTAAGAACTACATTGTTGATACATGCAAGGGTCACGTTCAGGATTTACCCAGTAAGGGAAGTAAAGACAAGAAGCAAGCGAACAAGGCGATGTGGGCATCTAAACCGGAGAATCTTCCAGATCCTCCTTGGGACTGGTCTGGACCTAACGCAGAGAAGACTGTTAATTCTCTCCTTTCTAAAGCTGAAAAGCATGATGTGGAGACAATCTACATCGCTACCGACCCAGATAGGGAAGGGGAATTCATTGCTTGGAGGCTTGCGCAAATTTTCAGCGAATATCAGACAGTTCGAATTACTTTCAATGAGATTACGAAAAAGGCTGTTTTGGAAGCCATTGATTCGCCTCGTCCAATAGATATGGACCTAGTCGATGCTGCCAAGGTTCGTAGATTCATGGATCGCCTCGTGGGTTTCCGTGCATCCAAATTCTCACGGTCATGGAGATTACCATCTATGGGGCGTGTCCAGACTCCTACTCTGGGATTTATTGTTGAACGTGAGATGGAAAGGGAAGCATTCGTCCCTCAGCCATTCTATGCTGTCACATCTAATGCAGGTGGCTTGACTTTCAAGGCACGCTTCCATGAGAAGGATGACCCAGATGCATGGTTCGATCAAGATATGACGCCACCAAAACACCATCCAGACCGAACCAATGACCTAGAACTAGCAACACGTGCTGTTAATTGCATCAAGAAAAATCGTAAACTCACCCTTACAGAAGCTAAGCCAGGTTCTCGATCCAATTCACCAAAGCCACCATTCTCTACACCAACATTACTTCGAACAGCAGGCTCTCATCCAAAGATTGGATGGGGAAGTCGTCGAATTATGTCAGTAGCTAATGACCTCTATCAGCAGGGTCTCATAACTTACATCAGAACTGATGCTACAAGGACTAATCCAGATGCGCGTGAGGCTGTCCGTCGACATATCATCCAACAATGGGGAGAAAACCATTTGAGGGATAGTCCTGGAGTTATCGGGAAAGATGCTACAGGTAATGCTCAGAACGTTCAGGATGCACACGAAGCTATTCGTCCTACTGATCCAACTGTTGAGCGACCGGAGGGGATAGATGATGCACAAATGGCACTATACCGTCTAATCTGGGCACGTTTCGCAGCTAGTCAGATGAGTAATTCAGAATATGAAAATCTGAGTCTACGAGCTTCTGTAGAGGGATTCGAACGACCTTTGACAGGCTCAGTATCATGGAGAGTTCATGCAGGGTGGGAAGCGGCCTATGGTGACCTTCGAAATGAACCCCTTCTCTCAGCACCTGAGCCACGATTGTCTCCAGGCATTGATCTTGAAGTCGCTTCTGAAGATGATAATGGATGGCGATTAATCGAAGATGAGACAAAACCCCCTGCTCGTTTCCGCCAGCATACACTTGTAGAAAAAATGCAAAATGAAGGGATTGGGCGTCCATCCACCTATGCAAAAACTGTCGAGAAATTGCTTGAAAGGAAATACCTCGTTGAGGAATCTAAGGCCTTAATTCCAACTGATGCTGGCCGTACACTCTGGATTGAAGTCGCACCAATGTATGGTAATGATACGTCCATACGAGGTGTATTCGAAGCACAGTTCACAGCTACGATGGAATCCGGTCTAGACTCAATTGAACATGGAATTGGTGATGCACCCACCGTATGGCATGACTTCATGAACGATTTCAGCGATGCTCACAAGCATGCTCTAGCTTTGCGATCATTGAAACCCACTCCTAAGCAACTCAATTATATGGTCAATCTCTTGAATGCAATTCCTGAATCCGACCGTTCTGCTCTCCTTAATGGCGAAGAACCCAGTGAAATATCTGGTTCTAGAGCTAAGGAGATTATTGATGAATTACGATCAAGAGACATTGTAGTAGGGGCTTCTGAGAAGCAGATGTCCCTTATTCTCAGATTAATAGAGGAATTAGGAATACCTACGAACGATGCTGTCAAACTCGTTGATGCTGAGAACCTTGAGGGACTTTCTGGAGGCCGTAATGGTAGTGCTTCAAAACTCATTGGACTATTGTTGGATATGCAAAAGGAGAAGCCTCGTGCCCCTACTGAGCGTCAAGTCAAGTATCTGAAAGATTTACTTGGAAAAGGTGTAGAGGGCCTTGAGGGATTCGAAATTGGACAATTTCTAGAACAATACTCTGTAACCACTGTGGATGATATGTCATTCGCTCAAATCAGTGAAGCAATTCAGACATTGAAAGATCGTTTAGGAATAAAAGGTCGCGGCCGAAGAAAGAAACGATGAGGATGAAAAAATGGATTCCGATGTACTAATCGTCGGAGCAGGGCCTATTGGTGGATATCTTGGCAAGTCTCTTGCAGAAAAAGGAATTCATGTAATCCAGATAGAGGAACATCTCGAGATTGGGCGACCATTCCAATGTGCAGGCTTAGTCACACCCTCTGCTATGGACAAGGTTGGCCTTCATGATACGACACTCACCGATGTCTGGGGTGCGAGGATGCATGCACCTAACGGTTCTTCAATTGAAATTGGGACGCCATCTAGAATTAGAGAACACGTTGTTTGTAGAAAGCGCTTTGATGAAGCGGTAGTAAGGCAAGGAATTGACGCCGGTGTCGAACTCAGATTGGGTACACAAATCAGAGATGCAGTTCTCCATGATGACCACATTGCTGTGACGATTCGTGGTGAATCTGGAGAACAAATACTTCGTACTCGTCTCCTTTGTGGTGCAGACGGTGCTCATTCTTGGGTGCGCAGACATGCGCGTCTAGGCAGGCCACCAGAAACAATGATTGGGTTCCAGGTTGAAGCAATTGGATATCCTGGCCTTGATGGCATTCTGGATATGTATACTGGTTTCAACATCGCTCCAGGTTTGTTCAGTTGGGTTATTCCTAACGGTGATACCCATAGAATTGGTATTTGGGTGAGATCGAAAGATGTTGATGATCGATCTTGTGAGATGCTCTATGATTATCTGACTAAATCATCAAAATTCGCTGAACGTTTCAATGGCATTCAAGAAATAGCACGATATTGTGGCCCTGTTCCAGCTGGCGTACTCAAACGTACAACGAAGGAACGAATTGCTCTTTTTGGTGATGCAGCTGCAATCTGTAAACCTACAACCGGTGGTGGAATCGGTCCTGGTTTTGAACAGATAGACCTCATGTTACCTAATCTAATCAAGGCCCTCAATAAGGACGACTTGAGTGAGGGAAATCTACGACGAATCGAGCGGAAAATAGACTCAATTCGCAAGCACCATCGTCGTGCTAGGCAACTTCGTGATCTTTTCCTTACAGAGGTTGATGATGGAGAATTGAATGATATCTTTGATGTCTTTGCTAAACCAGAGGTGCTTGAACTAATCAATGAACTAGGCGATATTGAACGGCCTGTACCTCTAGGCCTAAGGCTACTCAAAGATGTGCCAGAATTCCGGAAGATGGCATTGAAGGCTACTTGGTCAATACTAACTGGTGCGTAGACACCTTGATGCATCTGCCCCACCTCATTCGTCCATGCACAGGTCAAGGAATGCGGTCCTGCTCGTCCTGATTTTCCTACTACCTGGTTGCCTCAATGCGGTAAATGAGGAACCAATCGATGGACCTGAAGTGGTTATCGAAGTTGTAGAACCTCCAATCCCAATCATTTCAGTATCACCATCAGAACCGTTGACTGAAGAGAATGTTTTCGTTAATGTTCAACTCTTCAATTATCAGGGAGGAGAACACGAATACAGAATTCTTCTGGATGGTTTAATTGTCCTCAATGGAACCATTAATGATTCTTCAAATCTTTACCTTAACATTGGAGATACAACAGTAGGCGATCACGTAATTTCTATTGAGATAATGAATAGTGATGCTGTCACTAAATTTGCGAATTGGTCATTCGTCACACAGGAACCAGAGAAAGTCATACCAATCCTATCTATTTCTACATGGCATGATTCAGAATTCGATATTCATCACGTTAATGCTGCAGTCGAACATCCAGAATCTCAAAATTGTCAAATCGTTTTGAGTCGATTGGATGGAGGTGTTTTAGATAGTGTATCTGGAATTTTCTTCTACCAAACATACACGTTTAGTGAATCTGAGATACTGAGATTTGACATCGACTGTGGAAGTGATCAGACATATCAAGAAACCATTACCATCACTGTAATCGATTCGAACATGATTGATACTGATGAAGATGGAATACCTGACAATGAAGATAGTTGTCCTAACAGTGATTCTGGTTACACATCTAATCCTCAAACTGACCATGATTCAGATGGTTGTTATGATCCTAGGGAAGATACAGATGACGATGAAGATGGTATCGAAGATGTCCTTGATAGATGTTCGAAAGGTGAGATACTCTGGAATAGTTCGTCAACTACAGATTACGATGGGGATGGATGTCAAGATAGTTCTGAAGATTCAGATGACGACAATGATGGTATCCTAGATGATGAAGACGCCTGTCCTTTCTCTACTCTACCTTTCGTTTCATCATCATTCACAGATCATGATGCTGATGGTTGCGAGGATGCTCTGGAAGATACCGATGATGATAATGATGGATATAACGACTCATTTGATAGTTGTCCAAAAGGAGTTATAGAATGGATTGGTACGAATTTTACTGATTACGATTCCGATGGATGTAGAGACATTGATGAGGATACGGATGACGATGCTGATACTATTCCTGATGTAATTGATGAATGTGAATACACAACTGTCGGTTCGTTAACAGTTGATCTAAACGGATGTGACGATGATCAGAGAGATTCAGACGGAGATGGTTTGGTAGATTCTCAAGATGAATGTCTAAACACACCAGCACCATACATTGGTCAGGTAAATTCTGTTGGTTGTGCCGATATCGACGGAGATGGAGTCTACTCTAATGTGGATATTTGTCCTGATTCCCCTCAACGATGGAGTATAGATACTGATGGATGTGCACTTCCACAGATTCCTATCCAATGGTCTAGTGGACCTTACTCAGCAACTGCTTTTGGGACAGTTGCAGATTTCAGTTTCCCAACAACAACCGGTACCTATTCTATTCGAAACGAATGGACAGGGAACCATACTCACTTATTCATTTTCAACTACAAATCCAGTTCCTATATGACAAATCTTTGGAATCAGGATGTCGGTGTATTTCTAGCAGCTGTTCCAGATAATACAATTGTCACATTCGGGTCCTTTGATAGTGATTATGCATCGGATATTCAAGGGATGGAGAATCGTGTTCAGAATTGGCTAGGCAATCAAGATGAATCTGTTCGTGATTCTTGGAGTGGACGGATCCAGTATATGGATCAACGTGCATCTTCATCTTCAGGGAGCCTTGGCCAGATAATCAATGAATGGAGTGCATTCTACTATGGGATAGACCGCTTCCAACGTTGGCGCCAAGTCGGTAGTTTACTAGATTGGAGTCAAGGAACGTCCTGTTGTTACCGACTCCACTACATAGCTCATGAACCACAGATGTGGAACTCAGAATTCACTACCCAACTCCGACCACAAGATCCAGGCATTACAACAGTAGATGTGTGGGCTGGTGAAAGACACTCAGGAGGATGGGGAGGTGGATTTTCGTCATACATGAATGCCACATTACCCGAGGCTATCACAATGGAACTTTTCGATACTCTGGAAGTTCACCATGAACATCGTTGCACTGATCGGCGAGATCGCTATGGAATTGACGATGATGGAGATGGTTCGACCGATCGATATGGAGGGTGTCACGAATGGGATCGTCTTCAAAGATTGAGTCTATGTGACAACACAACCTCAAACTCCTGTGGAACAGAAGTAGTTCGATACATCACAACATATGGCCGAGAAGGCCAATGGACAACTGATATCTCACCATACCTATTCATGTTCCTTGAAGGTGGAGATCGTAGATTCAAATATTCAGGAGCTGAAGGAGGCAATCTTGTAATTACTCTAATGTTTTCATCATGGGATGATGATGATTCACGCCCTGTTAGAGGCGAGTTAGCATTTGAAATGAATTCTAACAAATTCAATTCAAATTACAACAACGAATCATCTTTCGATAGACGACATGATGTTGACAGCAATACATGGCATTCGGTAAGTATAGTTGCAGCAATTACAGGTCATGGCTTCGGAGTTGATCCTAACAATTGTGCAGAATTCTGTAATCATGAACACAGATATTCAATGAATGGATATGATGTGACTGAGGATCACCCAATGGCAGGGAACTCAAGTGTAAATTCTGATCGAGAAGGTTGTCGAAAAACTACAGGGGAGGGAACTGTTGCAAACCAATTCGGAAGTTGGCCATATGGTCGTGCAGGATGGTGTGCTGGTCAGGATGTTAAATTGTGGATTTTTGACATCACTCATTGGATTAATCCAACTGGTACAAACGAACTACTCTACCAGGGGCTCTTTGATGGTGCTCAATATCAAGAAACTTCGACCAACCCATACATTGTAGGCAAGGTATGGATTGTCTATGAACACAACACGACGGACCAAAATTCAGGAGCTTTCAATTCAGTCAATCCACCTGTAGAAAATCGGGGAATGATGACTGCCAACCCTGAGATGAGAGAATACGGAGCCCTTACTGCTTGATCGGCACAGGCGTGGGCATTGGTTCGAATTCTGAAATCGTTGTACTAAGTAGATTGTAATCACTATCTCGTTTCTTAGGTTGATGCCCTGAACGGATGATGGCTCTTTGAAGTTCAGATTCGCTTGCCAACACTTTCGTAGTGCCGGATGCAGATACAACATTTTCTTCCATCATTGTAGAACCAATGTCGTCAGCACCTGCATCAATGGCAATCTGGGCCACATCGAGCCCCATCGTGGGCCAAGATGCTTGTATGTGTACAATATTATCGAAGAATAACCTACTAACTGCAACTTGACGGAGGTACTCTATCGGACCTGATCCGAGTTCAAGTCGGTTAGCACCTCTATTGCGCCTTCCAAATGAGTTGTTTTCCAATTGTACAGGCCATGAAATGAAAGAGGTGAAACCGTTCTCATTTCTTTTGAGAGATGAGTCCTGTAAATCTCTAATTCGATTCATATGTTCTACTCGATCTCGTGGTTTTTCTCCGAAACCGAAGACATTCGTTGCAGAAGTAGTAAGTTGAAGATCTTGGGCCTCTGACATCACTCTCAACCAATTATCAGCACTTCCTTTCTTTGGTGAAATATTCAATCGAACAGCATCAACAAGCATCTCAGCACCACCACCTGGAAGTCCATGTAGACCCGAATCCTTGAGTTGCCGCAATACCTCTTTTGTTGTTAATCCAGTTACATCTGCAATTCCTTCTATTTCGATGGGGCTGAAACAATCGAGAGCAATCGTTGGATGTCGCTGAACCAATGCCTGAAGGAGATCAGTATAGTAATCCATCCCTAAGTTCGGATTAACCCCACCTTGCATCAGTACTCGACTCCCACCTATGGCTTCGAGTTCACTGAATCTTGCAGAAATTTGCTCAATAGATTGTGTATATACTTCCTCATGACCTGGTGGCCTATAGAATGAACAGAATTGACAATTAATTGTGCAGATGTTAGTATAGTTCACATTGCGATCAACTAGATAGGTGATAATCTCATCAGGATTATGAATACGGCGAACATTACGTGCAACTTTCATCAATGCTTCAAGTGGAGCATTTTCATAGAGAAAAGTTGCATCATCAACAGATATTCTTGCATGCCTCCCATCAGGAGTAATGACATTATCGAGAATAGATTTCCACATGAATCAATCCCCATTCATCAAAGCTTCAATATCATCAATTTCCACTGGACATGCTTCTGTTAGATTCACAGGTCCATCGTTTGTGATTAAGATATCATCCTCAATACGCACTCCAATACCTGCATAGGTTTCTGGCACATCCACATCGGTCCTCCAAGAAGCGAAATAGAGTCCTGGTTCGATTGTGATGACCATTCCTGGCTCAAACACTCTAGAACTATCATCGATGTTGTAAACGCCGACATCATGCACATCTAAACCGAGCCAATGGCCAATCCCATGCATGAACCAAAGTCCTACACCGTCGGGACCTTCAGGTTCATCCATGGTTGCATCAATAATCCCTAATTTGATCAAATGTTCAGATAAGACCTTTCGAGCAGCATGGTTTGGTGCAGTCACTAGTTCACCCACCTTACATGCAGCAATTGCAGCTCTCTGAGCATCCAAAACCGCTTGGTATATCTCACGTTGTGAATCTGTGAATCGACCACTAACGGGGAAAGTTCTGGTTACATCAGATGCGTATCCATCTACCTCACATCCCGCATCGATGAGTAGAAGATCTCCTTCCTTCAATACAGCATTGTTTGTATGATAATGCAAGATAGTAGCATTATCACCTCC